>JBAXYB010000049.1:0-21038 GCA_037127585.1 Verrucomicrobiota bacterium | reverse complement strand
ACCGGCTACACGAAGGAAGAGATGAAGATGGAAAACGAAGGCCGCAAGATCATGCATCACCCGAATTTCCGCGCAAGCGTGACCTGCGTCCGCGTCCCCGTCTACCGCGCGCACTCCGTCGCCGTTTCGGCCGAGTTTTCAAAGCCGGTCACTGTCGAAGCGGCGCTCGCGGTGCTGAAGAAAGCGCCCGGCCTCGATGTCATCGACAACCCGGCCAAGAGCGAATATCCGTTGCCGTTATATCAAGCCGAGAAATACAACTGCGCCGTCGGCCGGCTCCGCAAGGATTGCGCGCTCGAGAACGGCCTCTGTTTCTGGGTCAGCGGCGATCAGTTGCTCAAGGGCGCGGCGTTGAACGCGGTGCAGATCGCGGAATTGTTCGTGTAAGAGCGGGTATTGAAATTCGTTGCCGGTGGAGCGGCGGCTGTCTCAGCCGCTGGGTTCCGGCCGGCCCCGGCAACTGCTGTTGTACCTAAAATCCACCTTTATGAATCGCCGCTCTTTCCTCAAGACTGCCGCTGTCACCTCCTTCGCCGCATTAGCGCTGCCGAACTGGTTGGCGCACGCCGCCCCCGAGCGGCCGGGCGGGCGTCGGCCGAACATCATTGTGATCCTGGCCGACGATGTGGGGCTGGGCGATCTCGGCTGTTACGGCGGACGGTTCAAGACGCCGGCCATCGATGCGTTGGCAGCCGGCGGGACCCGCTTTGAATACAGTTACGCGACACCGTTGTGCGGGCCCTCGCGCTGTCAACTGCTCACCGGCCGGTATCCGTTCCGCACGGGTCTCAACAGTAACGGTCGGAGCACGGCGGTCAATCCGACCCGCGAAGTCATGATCCCCACCATGCTGAAGAAAGCCGGCTACGTCACGGCGTGCGTCGGCAAGTGGGGCCAGATTGCGTTGGGCCCGCGCGAATGGGGGTTTGACGAGTCCCTGTCCTTCCTCGGCAACGGGCGCTACTGGCGGGAACAAACCAAGGACTACATCGTCAACGGCAAACCGGCGGAATTACTGCCGGGCCAGTACTTGCCGGATCTCATGCACAAGTTTCTCGTCGATTTCCTGACCCGGCATAAAGCCGAGCCCTTCTTCGTTTACTATCCGCTGTCACACGTCCACACCCCGATTGTCCGCACGCCCGACAGCCAACCCGGCGCAGATGGGAAACAACTCTACGCCGATAACATCGCCTACATGGACAAGCTCGTCGGGCAACTCGTCAGCGAGTTGGAACGGCTGCAGGTGCGCGACAACACGCTGGTGATCTTTGCCGGGGACAATGGCAGCCGGAACCAATCCACCCTCAACGGCCGGCCGATCTTCGGCACGAAAGAAACGCTGCTCGAAGGCGGCAGCCGCGTCCCGCTCATTGCCAACTGGCCGGGCACGACGCCGGCCGGCCGCGTCAATCATGACCTGACGGACTTCAGTGACTTCTTCGCCACGATCGGCGAACTCGGCGGCGCGACGTTGCCCACCGGGGTGACACTCGATAGTCGCAGCTTCGCACCCCAGCTCAAAGGCCAGAAAGGCGAACCGCGGGAATGGGTTTACGTCGAACTCAACGGCGCCGCGTACGTCCGCGACGCCCGCTTTAAACTGACCAATGCCGGCGCGTTCTTCGATCTGAAAGATGCGCCGTTCGCGGAGCTCCCGGTGCCCGCCGATACGACTGACGACGCGGCTCGGGCCGTCCGCAAACGACTTCAGGCCGTCCTCGACCAACATCCCGCAGCGCCCGCGTCAGGTGTACACGGCGGGGCCAAAGCCGCCGGCCCGCCCAAGTAACGCGCGCCGTGCCAGCGAGGGCAAATAAGTCGTCGGAACGAAGAAGACAGGCGGAAACGGGAAGCGACAGGAAATGATGAGACGACGGCTACCGCCGGAGCCACCCCCCACCCGACTTCTGGGAAGTTCACGATAGTTTCTGTTCACGCCCTGTTGACCGGCCCCAGCGAGGGGGAAGCCTGGGGGAAAGGATCAGCCTTCGCCGAGAGGCTCTCGCCGCGGCGGAGCCTCTGGCGCAGCCTGGGACGGCTCGACACGTGAAGGCTGAATTAGGAAAGATGAAATTGGCCGGGGGCCGGTCACTGGCACGCCGTGGTGAGAACTTCGCGCTGTATGTCTGTGTGAGATAATTTCTTTCTTGGCGATCTTGGCGACTTGGCGTGAGACGGTCTGGTTTCGTGTCGTTCGTGCGGCGACATTCATTTTTCCTACCGGTCGCGGCGCTGAGGCCGCTCCCACATTCACACCGGCGCGCACGGCGATTCTGGTGTAGCGTCAACTGAGAACCGTTGGCCACGAAAGCCGCGCAAAGGGTCACAAAGACATACCGGCACTGACCGCTGACTTCCGATTAATGACTTCTGTCCACTGCCCACCGTCTACCGTCTTCCCCCGCGCGACGAACACCGCCTGCGCTGTCGTTACCAAAAGAGCTTGCGCCAGCCGGTCGGCTTGCGGCGGGCGCCATGCATCTGCCAGTAGATGACGAGGCCGGTCACGATCATCACCACGAGGGCGCAGCCCCAGAACATCCCCAGCACTTTGCCACCATCCCCGAATACCTCGCCGGTATGCAACCGCAACAGAAACGACTCCTCGTCGCGCGCCTCGCTCTCGATGGCGGCGGTGCGCGCGTTGACGACGAACTTGCGACTCTCTTTCCCGCTGGTATGCAGAATGAAGAACGGGTGCTCGCCTTTGAGTTGCAGTTCCACTTTGTCGAGCGGCTCATCGCCACTGCGCGTCCGCACGGCCGCCTGCGCCGCGGCGAGTTGCGCTGGGAATTCCGCCAGTGAACTGCTCAGCGCATAGGCGGACGTGAGCGCCTGAAATTTTTCTTTCGTCGTTTCGTCCGCCCCGAACATCTGCTGAAACTGGAGGATGATGCCGGTGAGGGCGACATTGAGAAGCAAGAGCGCCGTCGCCCAGCCGATCCAACGATGCCATTTACGCATGGTTCACGCCTTTGGTTTTCGTCCGCGTTTCGGTTCCGCCGCTGCCCCGAGCGACGCGGTGCCGGTCAATCGCGAAGGGCTCAGACCGGTAAGAGCGATCCACGGCCGGGTCGAGGTCTTGATGTGCGATCACAGCAATTTCTTCTGCTCACCGTAGTCGAGCCGGTTCATGGCGCGAGAGTGTAGCGATGGCAGGGTGGTGCTGCGAGGAGGAAATCGCCGCCGCTCTATTTCTTTCGTGTCGTTCGTGTGCCCCGGATGGACGCCGGCGGCGAGGCGTCCCGACCACGACTGTGATCTCGGGCCAGCTACAGGGGGCCGGTCGCTTAAGGTGGGAGCTGCCTTAGTGCAGCGACTGTTTTTGTTTGCCGGTCGCGGCGCTCAGGCCGCTCCCACATTCACAGCCGCTGATTCGCTCGGAAATCTAAGACCCCGACGTTCGCTCTGGCATGCCCACTGCTAAAAGTAAACCATGGCAGCCTTTTTCAAAGCAGTCAAAGCCCTGATCTTCGGGTGGCAACCAACCCTCGAAGAACTCGATGGCAAGGAACTCACGCAAGCGGGGGAGACGCCGGTGCTGGCGGAAGACCAGCCGCAGTCGACGGTGTTGGCCATTGACGACGATAAGTCAATGTTGGACAGCCTGCGCGGGATGCTCCGAGCGGAAGGCTTTGCCGTCATCACCGCGAATTCCGGCCCGAAAGGTTTGGAACTCCTCCGGTTTGCCCCGAAGAATCTCGAAGTCCTCTTGTTGGATTACAACATGCCGGGTTACAACGGCGCGGAAACACTGGCCCACGTCCGCAAATTGCGTCCCAACGTCAAGATCGTCGCCGTTACCGGCGCGGATATCAACCGGCTCCCACCCGAATTCCGTGAAGGGGTGGACAAATTAGTACTTAAGCCCTTCAAATCCTCAGAATTGATAGGCACGATCCGCGGTTTAACGCCCCCCGCCGCAGCGGCCGCCTGACTCACGGAGGGACGCGCTTCTGCGCGTCCATTCACACAATCTGGCCACGCGGAAGCGTGGCCCTCCGTTACACCCCTTTGAGCGCCGCGCGGACCAACTCTTCGACCGAAGCCGCCGGCAAGTTTACCGCTGCCGCGACAACGGCTTTCTGCGCATCTGCCGCCTTGTATCCCAGCGACACCAGCGCGGCGACGGCATCGGCTTGCAGCGGATTGGCCGGGGCGCCGGGCACGGCTTCGGGACCGGCAGCAACCTTATCTTTGAGTTCCAGGACGAGCCGCTCGGCGGTTTTCTTCCCGATCCCGCGCAACGACGACAGCGTCCGCGTGTCGCCGGTCGCAATGGCGTTGCGCAAGCCGGTCACCGACGCGCTGGAGAGGATGTTGCAGCCGAGTTTCGGGCCGATGCCGGAGATGCTGATCAACAGCAGAAACATGTCGCGCTCTTCCGCTGTGGCGAAGCCGAAAAGTTGCTGAGAAGAATCCTGCGCGTTGACGTGGTGGTACGTCAGCAACTTCACGTCCCCGCCCGGCGCCGGTAGTTTCGCGTAGGTCGAGACCGGGATGAACACCGCGTAGCCGACGCCGTGGCAGTCGATGATGACATGCGTCGGCGCGGTGTCCGCGAGTTGGCCGTGAAGGTAAGCAATCATTGCGGCGGAGTTTACCCGCGAATGAAATCGAATCAACGCGAATCAGTGCCGTTGCAACGCGGTAATGAGGGAGCAGTGGCCGGCTGGAATCACTTTCGACGAATGACGAAATAGCCAATGACGATGATTACGGCCACGACGCCAACTAGCTTGATTGTATCCGGCCGCTGCCAGTCAGTGGTCAACCGTTGCAGCCAATCGCGGCTAATCAGTCGTGTGTACTCGACCATCCGTCAGTCTCGATACGCTTCACTGCGATGACGCACGGCGTTTACGTCCACCGCTCGGGCGCGGTCATCAATCGAGTAAATCACCCGGTAGTCCCCAAGGCGGACCCGCCAAAGATCGTGGTACCCTTTCAACTTTTTGCAGCCCGGAGGACGTGGATTGACGGCCAGCGATTAAATGACTGGAAAGATTCGCCTCACGATGACGGCGTCGAGTTTCTCCAGTTGCTTGCGAGCCGAACGGGCGAAAGTTATCGTGTAATCAGCCACGGAGTTTGGCCGTGCGCATCAACCGGCGGCGGACGGCCTGCAGCGATTCACGCGGTTCGCCAGCGCGCCGTCGTGCGACGAGGCCGTCATAGAAATCTTCCCACAACTCGCTGTGCTTTTTGAGGTCAATGACGACGGCGGTCTTTGTGCCCTTCTCATCCACCATGAATTGCACGCCGCTCATGGGCAAAGAGTAGAGTTTGCCTTCGCTGAAGTCAACCAGTGACCTCTCGCTTTCCGATGAGGCGTTCAAGCTGCCCGCGAGTCATCGCACGACCGCTCCATCTTGGTGATTGTAGCGGAAAATCTGTGGGTATTCGGTTGGCGACAGGTCGCGGCTCATTCGTGAGTTCTCTATGCTCGGTTTCACAAGGGAAACGCAATAACCCTCTGACCATCCACCAATGCCAATTGATGTGAAAATCATAACATCATCCTCACCGACATATACACGACGTGGATGCAATGCTTGAATTGAGCTCGGCCAATTCGTTGCGTTCACCCTTCCTTTAGGTTCAAGGGAGGCAAGGGTAGTGCACTCCGCAACCAAAGTGGTTGGGTCTTTGATTGGAGGAAGCGACGGACCGGCAAAGGAGATGAAAATGCAGACCAGCCCTATCAGCAACAGCCCGGCGATCAACCAACAAATCCACGCGAGTAATCTTAATACCACCCTATCGGTGCCTCGTTGAGATTGATGTGGACTTGCTTCGTCTCGAGGAACTCGTCGATGCCGTGTAAAGAGAGTTCCCGGCCCTGGCCGCTTTGCTTGTAGCCGCCCCACGGACTTTCCACGTAGCAGGGCTGCATGGTGTTGACCCAAACGATGCCGGCGCGGAGGGCTTTGACCATGCGCAGACACTTGAAAATGTCGCGCGACCAGACGGCGGCGGCAAGGCCGTACGGCGTGTCGTGCGCGATGTTCAAAGCATCGGCTTCGTCCTTGAACGGGATGACGGCCACGACCGGGCCGAAGATTTCTTCGCGGGCAATGCGCGTGGTGTTGTCGGTCTCGAAGATCGTCGGCTCGATGTAGAAGCCTTTCTTGAAGCTCTTCGCGCGCCCGCCGCCCGTGATCAGCTTGGCCTCCTTCTTGCCGATTTCGAGGTAGCTGGTGACGCGCTCGAAATGTTCTTCGCTGACGACTGGGCCCATCTTGGTCTCGCGTTTGAGCGGGTCACCGAGTTTAATTCGCTTAGTTTTCTCTTTCATCACGCCCAGGAACTTTTTGTAGATGTCCTGCTGCACGAGCACCCGCGAACCGGCACTGCACACTTCCCCTTGATTGATGAACACGCCGAACAGAGCGCCGTCGGTGGCGGCGTTGAGGTCGGCGTCGGCGAAGAAGATGTTGGGGGATTTGCCGCCGAGTTCGAGCGAGACTTTTTTCAGATTCGAGCCGGCCACGCTGCGCAGGATATGCCGGCCGACTTCGGCGCTGCCGGTAAAGGCGACTTTGTCCACTTGCATGGAATCGACGAGTGCCTTGCCGGCTTCGGCGGCGCCGGTAACGACGTTGAAGATGCCGGCGGGGAGTTCGGGGATGTGCTTTTGAACGAGCTTGGCGAATTCGAGCGAGGTGAGCGGTGTTTGCTCTGCCGGTTTGAGAATCACAGCGCAGCCGGCGGCCAAGGCCGGGCCGAGTTTCCACGCGGCCATGAGCAACGGGTAATTCCACGGCACGATGAGCACGGCGACGCCGACCGGTTCTTTCAGAGTGAAGTTGAGAGCGTTGTCCGGCACGTTGAGCGTTTCGCCGTGAACTTTCGTCGCCATGCCGCCGAAGTATTCGAGGCAGGTCGCGACGTCGTTCATATCGAATTCGCTTTCGACGATCGGCTTGCCGGCGTTGCGGGTTTCCAGCTCGGCGAGCATGGCGGCGTTTTTGCGGACGAGTTCCGCCATCTTGAAGAGCACCCGGCCGCGTGCCATGGCGTTGGATGAGTCTTTCCAGTTGGTGGTGTCGAAGGCGGCGCGCGCCGCGGCGACGGCCTGGTCCACATCAGCTTTGCCGGCTTCGGGGACAGTGGCAATGGCTGTGCCGGTCGCGGGGTTGATGATCTGGCGGGTACCGGCAGCACTGACGAACGCGTTGTTCACATACATTTTATAGTTTTTCATGGTGAGCCTCCGCTCGGAATTATTTTCGCCGACTTTTGCTATGAATTCAATCTTTGTACGGATCAACAATATCACGGCCCGCCATCGCGACGCCCAGCGGACGCAACGTGCGCAGGACGCGAATCGTGCCGGCGTGTGCGGCTAACACGTCGGGGAGACGCCGGTACGCTTGCGGGGCTTCGTCGAGGTCGCCGCCACGGAGGGTGACGCCCTTGGCTCGTAACCATTGCTTCATGTCTTCGGGACGAACCAAGCCGGGCTTGCCATGCTTACCTTTGGCCGCGGTGCGCGACATGATGCGGCCGGCGCCGTGGACGGTGGAGAACAAGGCAACGCGGGATGCCGGCGAATCCACGCCTTCAATGATCACCGCGTCGTCGCCCATGCTGCCGCCGACGAAACCCTTTTGTCCAGGGAATGCCGGCGTCGCGCCTTTGCGAACGACCCAGAGCTTCTCGCCGTGGTGC
This sequence comes from Verrucomicrobiota bacterium, assembly GCA_037127585.1. Lineage (GTDB taxonomy): Bacteria > Verrucomicrobiota > Verrucomicrobiia > Palsa-1439 > Palsa-1439 > CAINDI01. Next base: position 13,361 of record JBAXYB010000049.1, on the reverse strand, counting down.
ATTTCTTCCCAGGCGAAGTTGTGGTGGTTGTGAACTTCTTCCACGAGCTTTGCTTTGAGGATTTTTTCGACGACAAACCGCGCGACGTACTCGCGACCGGCATACGCGTACCGGCCGCCGAGCTTCATCGCTGACAAATAATCCTGACCGAGCGTCGCGTTGAGCGGGACCACTGTCGGCGGCACATCCATGCCGTCCTTGCCGCCGGCAACCTTCAGGAAATGCGTCGCCGACTTGTGGCCGAGTCCGCGCGAACCGAAGTGCACGCCGACCCAGACGCGGCCGGATTCGTCGGCAAAAACGTCCACGTAATGATTGCCGGAGCCGACGGTGCCGAGTTGTTCCTGCGCCGTCTGTTTGAGTTGGCCAATTTCCCGGATGCTCCACGCGGGATCATCGAACAGCGGGTGATCCACCCGATTCTTGTTCGTGCGCCCCATCCCGAATGAGATGTTGCGCACGACATCATCCATGATGCTTTCGATTTTCGGTTTGATCTCCGCTTCCGTGGCGTCGGTGCGAATGGCGAGGTTGCCGCAGGCGATGTCGAAGCCGACGCCGGAGATGGAAACCTTATTCTTGTAAGCAACCACGCCGCCGATCGGCTGGGCATACCCTTTGTGACCGTCGGCGCACAAGACGGCACGCTCGCCGCCTGCAGCCAGACACGTCTCAATCTGCCGGACCGTGGCGTCGTCGTGCTGGCCGAAAATCACCGGTTTCATCCCGGGAAATTAGCATACTAGTTGCGGTTGGGGTTGACAGGAATGACGGACAGGTAGCCCGGGCAGCGGCGGAGAGATGCTTCGACAAGCTCAGCATGACAGGTCGATGGTGCCGGTACGACAGTGTTCGCGGGGCGTTGGAACCGTAGCGATTGTTGCGGGCGAAGGGCAACGATTTTAGATTAAGCGTCAAAGCCTCCCGCACATCTTGCAACTGGAAGTTCGGGATGAGATGCGGACGACTGCCGCGGGGACGGCGGCCACTACACCGAGGGCCGGCTGGATGATATATCGCTAAGCGATATATCTTGGTGATTGTGGCGAGTCCGGGTGGCGCATTTGTCTGTTCAGATGTTTTGCGCTTCTACGCTCTGGCGCTCTGAAGTACTCTTTCGGTCGTGACGATTCTGGAGGTCATCAATAAGACGACGCCGTTCTTCGAGAAGAACGGGATTGAGTCGCCCCGGCTGAATATCGAGTTGCTGTTGGCGCATGTGTTGCAGAAGAAGCGGCTGCAACTTTATATGGAATTTGAGCGGGAGGTGGATGAGAAGACACTCGAAGTGTTGCGTGAGATGGTGAAGCGGCGCGTGGCGAGTGAGCCGTTGCAGTACATCGTCGGCGAGACGGAGTTTTGTGGGCTGAAGTTGGCGGTGGACCGGCGGGTGTTGATTCCACGGCCGGAGACGGAGTTGTTGGTGGAGATTGTCGCGGCGAGGAAGCCGTCGGTAGTGGTAGACGTCGGTACCGGTAGCGGGTGTATTGCGTTGTCGTTGGCGAAGAAGTTACCGGCGGCGGAGATTATGGCAATTGATGCGAGCGCGGAGGCGCTGGTGGTGGCGCTGGCGAACGCGAAACGTCACGATTTGGAAAAAAATGTTCGCTTTGTCCACGGCGATTTGTTATCGAGTCTCCCAGACGGCTTCACGTGCGACGCGATTGTTTCGAATCCGCCGTACATTGCCAGTGGGGAATTGGCGAAGCTGCCCAAGGAGGTGAAAGATTTCGAGCCGGTATCCGCTTTAATCGCGGGTGACGATGGTATTGAAATTATTCGCCGTTTGGTCATGAGTGCCAAGCGTTTTCTTTCACCCTTGGGTTTTGTGGCGCTCGAAATGGGCGCGGGACAGCGACCGGCTGTCGAAGCGATTTTTGTCAGCGCGGATTTTACAGTCGCGCAGGTTGAGAAGGATTTGCAGGGGCACGAGCGCGTGATTGTCGCGGTGCCTAAGCTGTAAACGCCGGGTTGGGGAACTCGGTGGTTGTAAATGTAGTGGCGATTTCCAATCGCGACCGGGAAGCCCCGGCGCGATGGACGCGACCGAAGAATCGCGAATGCAAGTCGCTCCTGCAAACAAGGAGGGTGTTATGGAAAAGATTATTGTCACCGGAGGGAATCCTCTCCGTGGAACGGTGCAGATTAGCGGATCGAAGAATTCCGCTTTGCCGATTATCGCCGCGACGTTGCTGACCGGCGAGCCGTGTGTGATTCGCGGCGTCCCCAACCTCAGCGATATCCAGTTCATGTGCGATATCCTGAAGTGGCTGAGCGTGAAGGTTACGCATCACAAGGCCGACGGCGTTGTCGAAGTGCGGGCGCAACATCCGCTCGGGGTCGCGCCCTACGAACTCGTGCGCAAGATGCGTGCGTCGGTTTGTCTGCTCGGGCCGTTGCTCGGGCGACTCCACAACTGCAAAGTTTCGTTGCCGGGGGGCTGTGTCATCGGCGACCGGCCAATCGATCAACATATCAAGGGGCTCCGGCGGCTGGGCGCGGAAGTGGTGGTCGAGAACGGGTACGTTCATGCCCGGTGTCACGAACTGACCGGCACGGATGTGTTCATGGGCGGCCGGTTTGGTTCGACGGTGTTGGGCACGGCCAACATGATTATGGCCGCGGTGCTGGCGCGGGGGACGACTTCCATCGAAGGCGCGGCTTGCGAGCCGGAGATTGAAGACCTCTGCAATTTCCTCACCAGCATGGGCGCGAAGATCAAGGGCGGCGGGAGTCATATCATCGAGATCGAAGGCGTCGAAGAACTCCACGGCGCGGACCACACGGTCATACCGGATCGCATCGAAGCGGGGACATTCATGGCGGCGGCGGCGATTACCGGCGGCGACTTGGAAATCAAAGGCGCGCGGGCGGAACATCTCCATGCTGTGCGCGACAAGCTCGAAGAAGCCGGGGTCACCGTCACGCGGAACAACGGCACGATTCGCGTCACCAGTAATGGCAACCTCAAGCCGGTCGATGTGATCACGATGCCGTATCCCGGTTTCCCGACGGACATGCAGGCGCAAATGAGCGCGTTGATGACGGTCACCCCCGGCATCAGTGTGATTACGGAGAAAGTCTTTCCGAATCGGTTCATGCACATCAGCGAGATGGCGCGGCTCGGGGCGGATTGCGCGCTCGAAGGCAGCAGCGCCATCGTCAAAGGCGTCCCGCGTCTCAGCGGCGCGCCGGTCATGGCAAGCGATCTGCGCGCAAGTGCCGGGTTGGTGTTGGCGGGGTTGAAGGCTGAGGGCGAAACTGAAATCAATCGCATCTACCACGTCGATCGTGGGTATGAGCGGATCGACCTCAAACTCCGGCAACTCGGCGCCAAAATCGAGCGCGTCGCGGAATAGCCATTTCGACATTCGAACTTGAGTTCGGGGCGGGGTTCTCCCGCCCCGACTTATTTTCTTGCGATGGGCTGGCCGGACGCTGATATTCCGCGCGCGAGTCGCCATGTTTGATTCACTTTCAGATAAGCTCCAATCGGTTTTCAAGAACCTCCGCGGGTACGGCAAGCTCACCGAGAGCAATGTTGCCGATGCCTTGCGCGAGGTGCGCGTGGCGTTGCTGGAAGCGGACGTCAACTACAAGGTCGCGAAGGATTTCATCGAGCGGACTAAGCAGAAGGCACTCGGCCAGGAAGTGCTCACGAGCATCCAGCCGGGGCAACAGATTATTAAGATCGTGCACGATGAGTTGGTGGATTTGATGGGCGGCGCGGAGCCGGCAAAGGTGCAGTATCCGCAGGGCAACTGGATGATGGTCGGGTTGCACGGGTGCGGAAAAACGACTTCGACCGGCAAGTTGGCGAAACTCTTGGCAAAGAATGGCCGGAAGCCGCTTCTCGTAGCTTGCGATGTTTACCGGCCGGCGGCTATCGATCAGATTGAGACGCTCGGGAAGCAGATTCAGATACCGGTGTTCGCGTTGCGCGATGAGAAGGATGTGACGAAGATCAGCCGGCAGGCATTGGCGTTCGCGCAAGCGCAGGGACGGGATACCGTCATTTTCGATACGGCGGGGCGGTTGCACATTGATGAGGACTTGGTGCAGGAGTTGGTCCGGTTGCGCGATTTGGTGAAGCCGCAGGAAATTTTGCTCGTGGCGGATTCGGCGACCGGCCAGGAAGCGGTGAATATCGCAGAGCATTTCGACAAGGCGCTGGGGATTACCGGGATCGTGTTGACGAAGTTAGATGGCGACGCGCGGGGTGGTGCGGCGTTGTCGATGAGGGCGGTGACCGGTAAGCCGATCAAGTTTGCCGGCGTGGGCGAGAAGCTTGACGATTTGGAAGCGTTCTTCCCGGAGCGGATGGCCGGTCGGATTCTCGGGATGGGCGATGTGGTGGGGTTGGTCGAGAAGGCGCAGGAGAATTTCGATGCGAAGGAAGCGGAGCGGTTGCAGGAGAAGATCGCCAACCAATCCCTGAATTTAGAGGACTTTCTCTCGCAAATGCAGCAGTTGAAGAAACTTGGGCCGTTGCAAAATCTCCTCGGGATGATGCCCGGTATGGGCAAGATGCCGGACCTCAGCGACAGCGAGTCGCAGATGAAACGGATCGAGGCGATCATGCAATCCATGACGCGGGAAGAACGCCGCAAGCCGGAGTTGTTGAATGCCAGCCGGCGGACGCGCATCGCCAAGGGCAGCGGGACGAGTGTGACTGAGGTGAACGATTTGCTCAAGCAGTTCAATCAGATGAAGCGCATGATGCAAGACATGGGCAAGTTGCAGAAGAAAATGGCGCGCAAGGGCGGTTTGCCGCCCGGGATGCGGCTGCCCCGGTAGGATTGTGAGGCGTGATGGAAACGGTCTATCTCGAAACCACGATCATCAGCTATTTGGTTTCTGAACCGAGCCGGGATTTGATCGTGGCCGCGCACCAGCAGATTACGCGGGAATGGTGGACACACCGGCGGTCGTTATTCTCGTGTTCGGTCTCACAGGTCGTGGTGAACGAAGTGTCACAAGGCGCCGCGGAACACGTTGCGCGCCGCGTAGCCGTCGTGAAAGATTTGCCGAAGCTACCGGCGTTGGTCGAGGCGGAGACTTTGACGCTCCGGTTGCTGCAAAGCGGAGCGTTGCCGGCGGTGGCGGCAGCAGATGCTGCACATGTGGCGATTGCAACCACGGCAGGAATGGATTACCTGTTGACATGGAATTGTCGGCATCTTGCCAACGGGCAAATTTTGAAGAAGATTGCCGAGGTTTGCAGTGGGGCGGGCTATCGGTTGCCGGAAGTTTGCACGCCTGAGGAATTGATGGGAGAGAATGCGAATGTTTGATGATCCGATTGTCGCTGAGGTTCGCCGCGTACGCGACGAGTTGTCGCGCAAGTTCAATTACGATGTCCATGCCATCTTTGAGGATTTGCGGAAGCGACAGGGTAAGACCGTGACTGGCGATGAGTTGCGCGCGGGGGTTGGGGCGGTGTCGCCAGTAATGTACCCATCCGAGACTGCTCAACCTGCCGAAGTCCGCGAGCGCAAGGAATAGCGCCGGTAAGCCCTTGCCTCGTTACGCTCAGAAGTGTTGACTCTGGCGGCTCGAACTGGCAATGTGCCGCTCCCGCAACCAAGGCGGTTGCCCCAATAACTGTAGCGGCGCGATGTGCGCCGTTGCTGGATTTGCGAGACACAACAGAAGAACAGGAGTTACGACAGTGCCAGTAAGAATCAGATTGAAGCGGGTCGGAACAAAGAACGTACCGGTGTATCGAATCGTGGTCGCGGACGGGCGCAGCCCGCGTGACGGACGGTTCATCGAAAACATCGGCACCTACAATCCGACCCAGGCCACCGACAATTTCAAAGTGGATCTGGAACGCGCGAAACATTGGATCAGCAAAGGCGCGCAGCCCAGCGACACCGTCCGCAGTTTTATTAAGAAGGCCGAGAAAGCCGAAAAGGCTGCCAAAGTCGCGGCTTGATGGTTGACGGACTGGCCGGCGGGATGGTTCAGGCGCGATGAAAGCGTTTATCGAATACGTGGTCAAGGCCCTGGTCGATTATCCTGAGCAGGTCGAGATCCGGGAAGTGGACGGCGAGCGAGCAGTGGTGTTTGAAGTGCGGCTCAATGCGACCGATATCGGCAAGGTGATCGGCAAAAGTGGTCGCACGATTACCGCGATCCGGACGTTGTTGATGAGCGCGGTGGCGCAGAGCGGGAAGCGCACGATGATCGAGATTATCGAACCCGAAGGTGGCCGGCGGAGCCCAGTCGCAGAGGCCGCACCGGCGGCGTGATGGAGTTCGACATCCTGACGTTGTTTCCGCGGATCTTCGAGGGGCCGCTGGATGAAAGCATCCTCAAGAGGGCGCGCGAAGCCGGGTTAGTGCAGATTCGAGTTCATAATTTGCGGGATTTCACCCACGACAAGCATCACGTGGTTGACGATAAGCCGTACGGGGGCGGGCCCGGGATGCTGATGAAGCCCGAACCGATCTTTGAAGCAGTGGAAAAGTTGCAGCGCGCCGACAGTTGCGTCGTCCTCATGACGCCGCAAGGCCGGCCGTTCACGCAAGCACACGCCCAAGCGTTCGCCGGTAAGCCGCATTTGGTGATCATCTGCGGCCACTACGAAGGCGTTGATGAGCGAGTGCGTGAAGCGCTCGTGGACGAGGAAGTGAGTATTGGCGACTATGTGTTGACGAATGGCGCGCTCGCGGCGGCTGTCGTCGTGGATGCAGTGACGCGGTTGATCCCGGGCGTGATTGGCCATGACCAGAGTGCGGTTGACGATTCGTTTGCGACCGGTCTGCTCGAAGGGGCGCAGTACACGCGCCCGCCCGAGTTTCGCGGAATGAAAGTGCCGGACGTGCTGTTGTCCGGCAACCACGGCGAAGTCGCCAAGTGGCGGACGGAACAGGCCCGGCAAAGAACAAGACAACGCCGGCCCGATTTGTTAGAAAGAGAAGGCAAACCATGAACGTATTAGAAAAAATTCAACAAGAGCAAATCCGCACGGACCTCGTCCCCTTCAAAGTGGGCGACGCCGTCAAGGTCCACAGCCGCATTAAGGAAGGCGACCGCGAGCGGATTCAAGTTTTCGCCGGCCTCGTCATCAACATGCAAGGGCGTGGCATCCGGCAGACCTTCACCGTCCGTCGCATCAGCTACGGCGAAGGCGTGGAGCGCATCTTCCCGACCAACTCGCCCTTCATCCAGAAGGTCGAAGTGGAACGCGCCGGCAAAGTCCGGCGCGCCAAGCTCTACTACCTCCGCGGTCGGATCGGCAAGACGGCCACCAAGGTCAAAGAAGCCTGACCCGTTGGGGCGATGCCTACGCTCCGTCACGAGGGACTCGCCTACAAAGACGGAGCGACACTCGTCGTCGGAATCGATGAAGCCGGTCGCGGGCCGCTCGCCGGCCCCGTTGTGGCTGCCGCCTGCATTCTCCCCCGCGAGTTCCGGCACAAGACGCTCAACGACTCGAAGCAACTGACCGAGCTTGAGCGCGAGAAAATCTACGCCGAACTAACCACCCGTCCCGACATCCACTGGGCCACCGGCATCTCCGCCGTCGAAGTCATCGACACCTACAACATCCTCCGCGCCACCTGGCGCGCGATGTATCTCGCCCTCGAAAGTCTCCCGGTAAAACCTGACTACGCCCTCATCGACGGCAACCTCCGCGTCCCGGCAATCAAACTCCGCCAAAAGCCCATCGTCAAAGGCGACGCCAAAAGTTACTCCATTGCCGCCGCCAGCGTCATCGCCAAAGTCACCCGTGACCGGCTCATGCTCACCCTTCACGATCTCTATCCCCAATACAATTTCGCCCAACACAAAGGCTACGGCACCCCCGAGCACTTGGCCGCATTGACACAATACGGCCCCAGCCCTGTTCACCGGCGGACATTTGCGCCGGTGCGCGAATGTCGGGCGCCCATTCAAGAGGAGTTCCTCCTCGCCTGAGGTCCCGGTATGGCGTGGACCTGGCTTCGCAAACTCGCCGCGAACCCCACCGCCAAGATGGCCTTGGGGGAGCGCGGCGAACAATTCGCCGCCAAATATCTCCGCCGGCATGGCTACAAAATTCTCGTCCGCCGTTTCAAAACCCGCGCCGGCGAAATGGACATCATTTGCCGGCACAAAGACTGGCTCGTCTTCGTCGAAGTCAAAACCCGCAAGAGCGACGACTACGGCCAGCCCAGTGAAGCGGTGACGCGCGAAAAACAAAAGCACATGAGCAAAGTCGCGCTCGAATACCTGCGCATGCTCGGCAATCCTCCGATCCATTGGCGATTCGACATCGTCGAAGTCATCCTGCAAGACGATGCCCGCAAGCCCAGCGACATCCGCCTCATCCAAAACGCATTCGACTTGAGCGAACCATTCATCTATTAAGATAAACATGCTGGCTAAGGTTCATTCCGCCGCCGTCCTTGGGATTGATGCTTTCCCGGTCGAAGTCGAAGTCAACGCCGGCTGGGGGCAGCCCGCGGTGATCATCGTTGGCTTGCCGGATGCGGCCGTCAAGGAATCGCGTGACCGGGTCAAGACTGCGATCGAGAACAGCGCGTTCAAGTATGTGCTCGGCCGCACGACGATCAACCTCGCCCCGGCCGACGTAAAAAAAGAAGGCCCGAGTTTTGATTTACCCATCGCCATCGGCATCCTTGCCGTCAGCGAACAAATCGTTGCGCCGAATCTCAACGACTTCGTCATCGTCGGCGAACTCGCCCTCAGCGGCGAAGTGCGCAGCGTGACCGGGGTGTTGCCGATTGCGTTATGCGCCCGCGAGCAGGGCAAACGAGGTGTGATCGTACCGGCGGATAACGTGGCGGAGGCGGCGGTCATCCAAGGCATCGACGTTTATCCCGCGCGGACATTGCGCGAGGTGGCCGAGTTTCTGTCCGGCAAGCGCGAGTGGCAGCCGGTCCGTGAAGACCCAGACACAATCTTCCGGCAACACCGGCAATACGAAATTGATCTGGTGGACGTGAAGGGTCAGGAGAGCGTGAAACGGGCGCTCGAAGTTGCCGCCGCCGGCAATCACAATCTGATTATGATCGGCCCCCCGGGCAGCGGGAAGACATTGCTCGCGAAACGCGTGCCGACCATCCTGCCGGGTGCGACCCTCAATGAGGCGTTGGAAACGACCAAGATTCACAGCATCTGTGGCCTCTTGCCGAAAGGCCAAGCGCTCGTGGCGACGCGGCCGTTCCGGTCGCCGCATCATACGACCAGCAGTGCCGGCTTGTTGGGTGGCACGACTAACCTGACGCCGGGCGAGATTAGTTTGGCGCATCATGGCGTGTTATTTCTCGACGAGCTGCCGGAGTTTCACCGCGATGTGTTAGAAGCGTTACGCGAACCGCTCGAAGAAGGTCGCGTCGTCATCTCCCGCGCCTCCGGCACGATGACGTTCCCATCGAATTTCATGTTGGTGGCCGCTATGAATCCCTGTCCGTGTGGATATTTCGGCGATCCGAAGCGCGAATGCCGGTGTTCGCCCAACATGATCACGAAATACCGGAACCGGATTTCTGGGCCACTGCTAGATCGCATCGACATCCACGTCGAGGTGCCGGCGGTGAAATACAAAGAGATGGCCGGCGAAGCGACCGGCGAGTCTTCCGAGAAAGTCCGGTTGCGCGTCGAGGCAGCGCGAACGATTCAGCGGGATCGGTTCAAGCACGCGAACGCGCGAATGTCGCCGAAGGAAATGAAGACGCATTGCCGGTTGGACGAGGAATCACAAGAGTTGTTGAAGATGGCGATGACAGAATTAAATCTGAGCGCGCGGGCGTATGATCGGATTCTGAAAGTCAGCCGCACGATTGCCGATTTGGACGGCAGCGCGAACATTCAATCGCAGCACATCTCTGAAGCCATCCAATACCGGTCACTCGACCGGCAGTTGTGGGTGTGACGGGTGTGTTGCTCCTGAGGACTCGATACTCCATTTTTGCGCGAACCTGACGATGAAGGGTCGGTAATTTACCTCACTCACAAATACACAGTTCACCTGATTGTCGGTCGGCTCGAATCTGATATGTTTTCTCCAGATAAGTTTTCTGGTGAGGGTTGGTGAGGTGGAAGGCAGAACAGCGACCGGCTTAGAAAAACCTGTCGCTGTTTTGTTTCGTGAACTTTGGTTGCTTGCGTTCGTGAACTTTGGTTGCTTGCGATTGGGAGCGATTACCGAGGTGAGATGAGGTTAGGTGAGGTGGAAACCACTACCCGTTGGGATTCGCAAGCAACCAAAATCTACGTTGCCATCTTTGACCATCTCCCCAGTTTAGTGTTCAATCTAGCTCCCGTGAGACGTTGGTGGTGTTCTAGTCTTTAACGATTATCACCATTGAATGGAAGGACTTAGCCGCACATACGCATACGCGATCGCCTCGCCGGTTACTGTCCGAAATCCTGCGCTACTAAGCCACCATCGCGCCGGGGTGTAGGCTCTTGGTGGTATAGCCAGCACGCCGACTTGGCGGTGCGGTTCCAATGCGCGCTGGAAAAGATACTGTGTCCGCCGTGCGTGCGGCCCCGCCGTCATCACCGTCAATTTGGTTTCGGGGTCACGGCGACGATCAAGCCAGTCACGTAACGCCACCGCCGCTGCGTACGTCCGGTCCCGCACCACCCGCGGGGCCGGTACCGCGATAACCTCGTTCGTATCCAAACCAAGCCGCAACAAAATGGCCGCGCCCGCCTCGGCAAAAGTTGGGTACTCCACCAACAACGCGCCGTATTCAATCGGCCCCCCGGTAACAATCACCCGCCGGTAATGCTGGCGGCGAATTTCTGCGACTGCCGCCTGCGAAATCTCATCGTTGCCCCAGCCTTCCACAACCAATGTCCCGCCTGCGAGCGGTTCATTGGTGGCGAGAAATGGATAGACTGTCTTGACGGCACCCCACGCCAAGCCCGCCGCCAGCAAAATCACCAGCAACCAGCCGCGCCGCGTCAGCGCCCAGCATTCGCGCCGCCGAACCAATTGGAAAAAAACCGGCATCGCCATCTTGGACTTCATGTGGATTCGCGCCGGGTCGTTTTGGCGAGGGCGAGAAGTTTTTCGATGAGCTGTGGGAAAGGGAGACCGGCTTTGGCGGCGGATTGGGCAAAGTCTTCCTCGGCGGCGAGCATCGGATTCGGGTTGGCCTCGATGAATACGATCTGGCCGTCGGCGGTCAACCGCAGGTCGATGCGTGCGTAGCCGGTAATCGCCAGCAGCCGGTAAATCCGTTTGCAGACGCGTTCGATCTGCTTCACCAGCGCCGGGTCGAGGCCGGTGGCAAAACAATTCCGAATGCCCCAGCGTTTCCGGTAATCCTCGTCCCACTTCGCCTTGAAGCTGGCGAACCGCGGTTCGTCGGGCGGAATTTCCTGAAACAGCATTTCGCGAATCGGAAACACTTGCAAGCGGTCGTTGCCGAGCACGCTGACGTAAAGTTCCCGGCCGTGGATGTATTCCTCCACGATGGCGTCCTGCCGGAACTTTTCGTGGATGAACGTGACGCGCTCCACCAGTTGTTCATCGGTCTCCACGAACGAAGCCTGCGCGATCCCGAAGGAAGCTTCCTGCTTCGTTGGTTTGATAAATACCGGAAACTGCAACCGCCGCGGGCGGACGATTTTCTTACCGGGCGGGAACAACGCAAATTGCGGCACCCGGATCCGGTGATAGCTGAGGATCTGCTTGGCGATGCCCTTGTGTTTGGCGAGCGTCAACCCCAGTGCACCGCAACCGCTAAACGGGACGCCGTGCAATTCCAACAACGCCGCGATGTGCTGGTCCAACGCACTATTCCCCTTGAAGCAATCGAGGAGATTGAAAATCACATCCGGCTGAAACGCGGCGATCTTTTGCCGGATCAAATCGAGATTATCAAACACCCCCAGCAGCGCGTGCGGGTGGCCGAGCGTGCGTAACGCCGCGACCACATCCGCCTCGGTGACCCAGTCCGGGTCTTTGAGTTCCGCGGTGTAATCGTCATCGAGTCCCGTCGGACTTAACGTGTCGCATAACACCAGCACTTTGTCGGTGGCGGCCACGGGAGATTATTTAGTCCGTTTGAACTTCCCGGTAAACATATAATTTGTCACCAACGCTGTCAGATACGCCGTCACCTGCACCAGCAACGCCGGGTCATCCGCCCTCGCCTGCAACTTCAACTCGTCACACCGCTGGCTCAAATTCCGCACCAGTTCGTTGACGGTGTAATGCTTGCCGCCCGTCCACGCGCCAACCGCGGCGATGATGCGTGGCCGGTGCGCCCGCAAAAATCGTGAGGCCGGCACCGTCCCCGCCGTAAACAGCCGGCGCAAATCCCGATCAAAGAAATCCGGAAAATCCTCCGCATACGCCCGGCGCTTCCGTGCGTAATACGTCTGCAACTTGAGATTCAGATATGAATGGTCCTTCTCTCGGAACTGCGGCGCAACGACCGGCGACTGCCCGGCCAGCGATCGCATCAGCTCGTCCACATATTCGAGTTTCTCCAGCGCCTTCCACCCGGCGTACCGGGCGCGCCAATCCAGCCCCGGCGTCAACCACACCGCGAACGTCTCCGCAAAATCTTCATCCGGATGCGCCTGGGCGTACCAATCATCGAGGTGCATCACAAACGACCGGCTGTACGGCCGCGGCCGGTACGTGCTCGGCGTGTCCTCATTCGACGGCAACCCAAACTGCGCCCGCCATTTCTTGAGTCGCGTCAACCGGTACGCGTACGCGTACGCGTGACCGGCTTCGTGGCGAATGAGCTTGAGAAACTCCGCAGGCAAATCCCCCTCGACCTCCAGCATCAGCTTCCGCTCCAGTTCGCGCAGCCGGGGATGCACCAGAAAAAACGGAATCGCAATCGCCGGTATCCCCACCGGCACGAACCACTCGTCGCCGACAAAACACGGTGGCCGAAACGGCAGTCCCTTCTGGGCGAGATCGTCGTAGAGTTGCTCAACCAACGGTTGCAGTTCCGTCCCCGGCAACGCCAAACCCAGCCCGGAGATTTTTAACTCCAGCAGTGATTCCTCCGGTAAGTCGGCCCACGCCACGGCGTTCATCCGGCCACTATAGCACTTCCGGTCGTTCCACCGGCTCGGCTAAATCTGTTCAGCCATGGCGGTGTGCGGGAAGCGGACTTTCGCCCGAGTCGCGTACTTATCGTCCGCCGCGTGATAGCCAGCCACACAACCAACCACCGTCGCCAACCCTCGCGCCGGTAAGCCGAGAATTGCGTCGTACTTTTCCGGTTCGAGTCCTTCCATCGGGCTGGTGTCGATCCCGAGCATGGCGGCGCTCGTCATGAAATTGCCAAGCGCGATGTAGGCTTGCCGGGTTGCCCATTCGTTGACGATTTTGCTGCGCGGGCCGTCAATCATATCGCTGACCATCATTT
>JBAXYB010000048.1:0-21735 GCA_037127585.1 Verrucomicrobiota bacterium | reverse complement strand
TCCGAATTGATCCGGTAGGTGTGCCCGTTCCCGTCGAAGCCGAGCGGCGGCAAGACCGGTATCACGCCCTTGTCGAGCAAGGTCCGCAACATCTCGGCATCCACCTGGTGCACCTTGCCGGTGTGTTGGTAGTCCACGCCTTTGATGATGCCGAGCGGGACCGCTTCGATGGCATTGGTCTGTGCACCGCGAATATTGTTGGCGGAAAGTCCTTCGAGAATTTCGTGCGTGACAGCGTTTGAACCCAGCATGGCCAAGCGCAGCGTCTGCGCGTCGGTGATGCCGGTGCCGTCGTGATTGGAAATCGACTTGCCGAGTTCTTGTGCCAGCAGTTTGATTTGATGGCCGGCGCCGTGGACGATCACGATCTGAATGCTCAAGCTCCGCAATACCGCGATGTCGAGCAAGAGATTGGGAAAATTGTCATCGCCCACCACCGCGCCGTCGATGGCGATGATGAATACCTTGTCGCGGAATTGCGGGATGTAATGGAGGATACCGCGTAGGTCGGTTGGCTTCATGGGCGTCGCCGTTCTTATACGGCACGCGCGGCGGTGGATTCAATCAAGGATTTAATAAAGAATGAGCGCAGGGGATTGTATTTTGTCTGAGATATGACACTCTACTGCGGCTTACATGGACAAATTCATCACACTATTACTCATTGCCGGTGCCGCAACCGTAGGACATGCCGGCATCACCTCCAAATCCGATGCCGGGCAAATCGCGATGGTCGTCTCGAAATTGTTGGAAGACCGCCATTATAATTCGCAGCCCATCAACGATGCCATGTCCCGCGAGATGCTCAAGGGGTACCTCAACACGCTCGACTACAATCGCCTCTTCTTTCGCCAAACCGACATCGATGAATTTCAGAAGTACGCCGACGTGCTCGATGATGACTTGTTTGTGGGCGACATCCAACCGGCGTTTGCGATTTACCAAGTTTACAGCAACCGGGTCGAACAAGCCGTTACCGCCATCAAGGAATTGGTGCAGGAGCAATATACGTTTGACGGTACCGACACGATGCTGCTCGACCGGCACGAAGCGCCGTGGGCGAAAGACGAGAAGGAATGGCGCGACCTCCTCCGGCAACGAGTCAAATTCGAACTCCTCGAAGAGCGGCTGAATAAGGAAAAACCAGAGGATGCCATCAAGGCCATCACCCGCCGGTATGACCGCATGCTGCGCAGTCTCCACGAGAACGACATGGAATCCATCGTCGGCATGTACTTGGATTCGCTGGCGAAACTTTACGATCCGCACACGGATTACATGGGGCCGGCAAGTTTTGAGAATTTCTCGATCGACATGGGTTTGTCGCTCTCCGGCATCGGGGCGGTTCTGCGTTCTGAAGACGGGTACGCGCGGATTGCCAGCGTCGTTCCGGGCGGCCCGGCGGATCTCGACAAGCGGCTCAAGGTTAACGACCGCATCGCGGCGGTCGCGCAAGGTGATAGCGCCTACGTCGATGTCGTGGACATGAAGCTGAACAAAGTTGTCGAACAGATTCGCGGCAAGAAAGGCACGACCGTCCGGCTGAAAGTCATACCGGCGGATGCGCCGGATCCGTCGACGCGTGTTGAGATCACGATTGTGCGCGATGAAATCAAGCTCACCGAGCAGGAGGCCAAGGCCAAGATCGTTGAGAAGCCGATGCCGGATGGAAGCGTGCTCCGGCTGGGCTACATTGATTTGCCGTCGTTCTACGTGGACATGAAACGCGGCGCGGGAGCGAAGAGTTCATCGCGCGACGTGCAGCGGTTACTTAAGAAACTCGCTTCCGAAAAGGTGGACGGCTTGGTGTTTGATTTGCGGCGCAACACTGGCGGTTCGTTACCGGAAGCGATTTCGCTGACCGGTCTGTTTATCGACGAAGGCCCGGTAGTGCAGGTGAAAGATTCGCAGGGGAAAGTCGCGATCGGCCGGGATGTTGAGAGTGGGGAGGCGTTCGATGGGCCGATGATTGTGTTGACGAGCCACATCAGCGCGTCGGCCTCGGAGATTTTGGCGGCGGCCTTGCAGGATTACGGCCGGGCGATCATCGTTGGCGATCACCAAACCTTTGGCAAAGGCACCGTCCAACAGATGATGGCGATCAATCCCCTGATGGCGGTCAAACGCGAGGATGAGAACGCGAGCGGGGCGTTGAAGTTGACGATTCAAAAGTTTTACCGGGTCTCGGGCGGTTCGACGCAATCGCGCGGAGTAGTACCGGACATTGAGTTGCCGTCGGTGCTTGATACCGCGAAGATTGGCGAGAATTCGTTACCGCATTGTTTGCCGTACGACGAGGTGCCGCCGGCCAGCTTCCAGCATTGGAGCCGGCGCGAACCGCCCGTGGACGATCTGAAGCGGCAGGCGATTGCGCGGATCCTGAAAAATCCCGAGTTCCGGTATGTCGCGCAGGACATTGTGCAGTTGAAGAAACGGCAAGAAGAGAAGACTGTTTCACTCAACGAAGCGCAGCGGCTTGCCGAGAAAAAGGAAAACGAAAACCGGAACGAACAGCGGAAATCGGAGCGGGCCGCCCGCCAGATTCAACCGCCGAAGACGACCGAGATCACCCTGGAGATATTGGACGGCAAGACCAACACCGTCGCCGCCCTTACCCGCAAGGTCTTGGAGGACGCCGCGCAGAACGAGAAGGCCGACGGCAAAAAGCCCGACAAAGACAAAGCGAAAGACGAGAAGCCGGCGCCGGATCCGTATTTCGACGAAGGTTTTAATATCTTGGCGGACTACATTCAAATCCTCGGCTCGAAGCACGCACAGAATTGAACCCGGCGGTTTCGGCTTTGTCGTTGACGCGGCCGTGGGAGTCTGGCAAATACTGGCGCGACGGTTCGTGGGAAAGAAACTCGTCAAAATAAGGAGACACTTATGAATAAGGCGCAGTTAGTTGATGTGGTGCAGAAAGAGTTGGGGAAAGAAATCAGCAAGGCCGCCGCGGAACGCGCGCTCAACGCCGTGCTCGGGGCCATCGAACGTGGTCTCAAATCCCAGACGCAGGTGCAGTTGGTGGGCTTTGGGACGTTTCGCGTGAGCAAACGGGCCGCCCGGGCTGGTCGCAATCCAAAGACCGGCGAGAAGATTCAGATCAAGGCTTCCAAGACGGTGCGCTTCAGCGCCGGTCAGGGTTTGAAGCAGAGTCTGTAACCGCAGTCAGTTTTGCACGCAGGGGCGATTCGCAAGAGTCGCCCCTGTTTGTTTTTACAGTTCAACAGATGAACCGTAGACCGGCACGTTGACGTTGGATTGCGGGTGCAGTTGCCGGAGCGTGGCGGCGAACGCGTTGGCGGATTCTTCTTCGCCGTGCACCACAAAGATTCCGCGTTGGGGACCGCTGACTTGCTGCGCCCAGGCTAGCAACTCATACTGGTCGGCATGACCGGAGAACGCGTCGATGGTTTCGATCTCGGCTTTGACGGTGTGCGGTTCGCCGAAGATGTTTACCTTTTTGTCGCCGCTGGCCAACCGGGCGCCCAACGTGTGTTGCGCACACCAGCCGACAATGAGGATCGTGTTGCGTTTGTCTTCGACGGTGTTTTTGAGGTGATGCCGGATGCGCCCCGCCTCGGCCATACCGGAGGCGCTGAGGATGAGGCACGGTTTCTTGAGATCGTTGAGCGCCATGGATTCCGCGACGCTCTGGATATACGTAATGTTGCCGAGGTTGAACGGGTTCTCGCTGCTCCGCATCACGGCGGCAAACTTTTGGTTGTAGCTTTCGAGATGGTTGCGGAACACTTCCGTCGCCTTCAATGAGAGTGGACTATCCACATAGATCGGCAAGACCGGGATGCAGCGGGACTTTGTGAGTTGGAACAACGTGTAAAGCAATTGCTGCATCCGGCCGACGGCGAAGGATGGGATGACGATCTTGCCGTTGCGTTCGACGGCGTGGTTGATGATTTGGCAGACCCGGTCATTCACGTTCGCGAGCGGCTCGTGAACCCGGTTGCCGTACGTGCTCTCGGTGAGCAGGAAGTCCACGTTCTGTGGATGATCGGGATCGCGCAGAATGTCATTATTGCCGCGCCCGATGTCGCCGGAGAATGCGAAGCGAAACTTCCGGTTGCCTTCCTCGATATCGAGCACGATCATCGCCGAACCCAGAATGTGGCCGGCATCCAACCACGTGGCCGTTACGCCATTCGCCACGGGCACCGGCTGGTTGTAGCGAACGGAAGTGAGGTGTTCCAGTGCCGCGGCGGCATCGGGCTGGGTGTACAACGGGGCAACAGCCGGCAAGCCTTTCCGCGCGCGAATTTTACTGACGAACAACGCGTCCTGTTCCTGAATATGCGCGCTGTCCATGAGCATGATCCGGCACAGGTCCGCCGTTGCATCGGTGCAATGAATCTTGCCGGCGAATCCGTCCCGACACAAGACCGGGACAATCCCGGTATGATCGATGTGCGCGTGACTGAGCAGCAGCACGTTCACGGTCTTCGGATCGAAGGCGAGGTGGGTGTTGTAATCCGTCGTCTTGTCGCGGCGGCCTTGAAACAGGCCGCAGTCGAGCAGAATGCGCTGGCCGTTCACTTCGAGGAGGTGCCGCGATCCGGTCGTCGTGCGGTTGGCGCCGCAAAAGAAAAGTTTCATCGTCAGGGTACGACGAGAATCATGATCTTGTTGGGAGTGGAGACGATCACGCCGTCATGCGCGATGGCGGCAACGAAATAGCCTTCGATCGTCTGGTTTTCGACGATGCGGGCTGGGTCGGTATTTTTCGAGACGCGAATCAGCGCGGTGTACTTCAACGGTTTTTCGCTGAGTTGCGAGGTGGCTTCCAGCTTCGGCGGATTGACGGCGACGAAGGGATCTTGCTCGACGCTTTCCAAGTCGAAACTTTTGAAGGAGACGAACGGATTCATCTTCGGCTGTTGCGGCGAGTACCGGAAGAGTTGGTTGTTGATGCTGCGGATGTTTTCCATGTCGGTGTAACCGAGGATGGCGAGTTTGGCCAACGACTCTGGGTATTCGGCATACCGGCTGTGATACCGGTTGAGGGCGTCACGGACGCGGCGGAGGCGGATGCGATTCAGGCCGGTGTCAACGGCGCCTTGCAGGGCGGTTCCGAAAAGTTTGACCTTGTTACCGGTGCCGGCGAAGTAGGGGGAGTTTTCGAGACGTTGCCGGAGCAGGGTGTAATCTTCTTCGGCGACCTGATCATTGGTTTGTTCAACCAACTGCGCGTGCTTCATCATCGCGATTTCCAGCCAGGGCGAGGTGCGCAGGTTGCGCGCGAGTAAGTCGATGGTGATGCCGGCTTCCTGGGCTTTCCGCTTGCCGAGGAGGGTGACGGCTTCCCGGTATTTCGCAAAAAAATTGGCGGCGTCCGCGCTGTTGGCATCGACGGGATCAGTGGCTTGAAGCGCGGGTTTCAGTGCCGGGGTGGACGGCTCGTGAGTAAGCCACGGCGTGGTGGTGTTAGTTTGCGCCTCACACAACCGGACCGCGAGGGTTAAGACAAGAAAGGCTCTCATCACCCAGCCAATATTCGAGAAACGAGCCATAACTCGGCTCGGGACAATAGCCGCGTCAGTGCCAAAATGCAACGGTCAATCCGGCTAGCGTTTCTCTAATAATCGCAGCAGACCTTCCGCGCACTTGATAAACGCCTTGGCTGGCGCGCTGTCGGGTGCGGCGAGGACGACCGGCATGCCTTTATCGCCGCAGATGCGGATTTCGGTAAACAACGGTATCTCGCCGAGGAACGGGACTTCCAGGCGTTCCGCTTCGCGCTTGCCGCCGCCATGCCCGAACACGTCATCATGCTCGTGGCAATGAGGGCAGACGTAGTAACTCATGTTCTCGACGATCCCGAGAATCTTGACGTTGACCTTCTCGAACATCTGAATCCCGCGGCGGGCCACTTCGAGCGCCACATCTTGAGGGGTGGTCACAATCACGCCGCCATCAAGGGCGATGGTCTGCACGAGCGAAAGCTGGGCGTCACCCGTGCCGGGCGGCATATCCACGACGAGCGTGTCGAGTTCGCCCCAATTCACCGCGAGGGTGAACTGCTGGATCGCTTTCATGATCATCGGCCCGCGCCAGATGACCGGCGCGCCTGAATCCATGAGCAGCGCCATGCTCATCATTTTGAGTCCAAAATTCTCGACCGGGTCGAGCTTGTCGCTGGTGATCGACGGCTGACCGGACGCACCCATCATTTTCGGCACGCTCGGGCCGTAAATGTCGGCATCCATCAACCCGATCTTGTGGCCCAATTGGCTCATCGCGCACGCGAGATTCACCGCCACTGTAGACTTCCCGACGCCGCCCTTGCCGGAGGCAATGGCGATAATCGTTTTCACTCCCGGTATGTTGGGCTTGACCGGCGCGCCACCCTGGCTGGCCATCGGCATTTGACCTTGCGATGGCGGTTGTTGGGCGGTCATCTGAATGTTGACCTTGCCAAATTGTTTCAGCGCTTCGGTGACATCGCGCTCGATTTGCGCCGGGATGTTTTGATCGCGCGTCATGACGTGCAACGCGATGGTCATTTCGTCGCCGACGGTGATGGATTTGACGATACCGAAGCTGATGATGTCGCGGCTGAAGCCGGGAAACTTCACCGTCTTCAAGACTTCGCGAATTTGTTCCTCGGTGGGAGGCTGACGTGTTTTTCCAAACATGGAATCCTTGGGTTAAGCGACGGGCACGGCTGGTGAACGCCTCACCAGATCGGCCAGCGTGGTGCGGGTGAAAACTTCGTTGACGCGATTCTGGGCCTCGGCGAACACACCGCATAACACGCAACTCCCCAGCCGCGAGTCGGACACGACGCATTCCGGGTCCACCACGGCCACGCATTTCTGGAGTGCGAATTCGCCTTCGACGGAGTGGAGGATGTGCAGCAGATTAATGGTGTTAGCCGGTCGGGCGAGGCTGAACCCGCCGCCTGCGCCGCGATGTGAAATAACCAAGCCGCTCTTGGCCAGCGACTGAAAGATCTTCGAGAGAAAGCTGCTCGGAATCTTCTCCGCGTCGCTGATCTCGTCGATCATGACAGTCCGGCCTTCGGACTGCTGGGCTAGGTAGAGCAACCCAATGATAGCGTATTCGCCTGCGCGTGTGACTTGCATGACTTAAATCGGACTAATTCTCTCTTGTTTCGCCGCGAATATAGGCAGGCATGTGAGCGAAGTCAACGATGCCGGCGGCGCTGGGTGCGATCAGAAGTGCCTGTCACAATTGAGTCAGGGCCGCTCATTGCATCTCTGGTTCCGGCGGCGGGACGGATGGGTCGCCTTTCTTGATCCGCTCTAGTTGTTGGCGGAAGTACGGCATGTTCGGGTCGCGTTCGATAGCTTTCTCCATGAGTTCAAGGGCTTTCTCCTTGTTGCCTTTCTGGAAATACAACTCGGCTTGCGTATCGAGTAACGCGGGTGCGTTGGGGGTTTCGGCCAACGCTTGCTCGATGTGTTTGAGGCCGTCGTCGAGCCGGCGGCGGGCGACGGCGCAGAGCCAGGCGACGTTATTGTGGCGTTCGGGATCTTTGGGCGATTCGAGGCAGAGTTTGTCGAGTTGCCGGTAGGTGCAGTCGAAGAGGTCGGTGGCGGCTTTCTTCTGGCCGACTTTGTCGAAACGTTGGATGAAGCGCGGGACGAGTTCCACGCCAATCTCCGGGACGAGGGCTTGGGTGAATTCGAGTCCTTCGGAAATATGCGCGACGGCTTCGTCGTCGAGCTTGTCTTCTTTGAGTCGCCGTTCGAGTTCTTCGCCGACCGGTTCGAGGAGTTGCCCGAAGACGGCGATTCGCGTTTCGAGGTTGGGCTCGGCTTGGGCGAGTTCGATGATGATGCCACGGGCCGGTCGGCCGAGTTGGGCAAGGCGCGCGACGGTCGCGGCTTTCTCAGCGTTGCCGGCTTTCGGGTATTCGCTTAGCGCGGTGCGCACTTCCGCCGGGAAGTCGGCCGGTAAACCGAGCCGAGCGGCCGGTAAGAGTTCGGCGGCCCGGAGGCGGATTTCGGGGTCGCTGCTCTTCGCGGCTTTTTCAAGTTCCGGTACGGCGGCTTTACCGGCGGTGGAGAGAAATTGGGTGGCGGCTTCACGGGTTTTGTGGTCGGACGCGCCGAGGTCGCGGACGGCGTTGGCGATTTCGTTGGTGGAGGTGGCAAACGACGTTATGGCCACGAATGAAACGAAACACACGAATAGGAATTGTGGGAGCGCCCTTCTGGGCGCGAGGTTTGGATGAGATTGCATGTTGACCGGTCGCGCCCGGAAGGGCGCTCCCACATTCACGGCGATCTTGCGGGCGTTTGTCACGCCTTCATCCTCGCGAGGAGAAAGTCGGCCAGGACTTTCTCGTAGTCTTGATCGGTGATGGCTTGCCGGTAATCGACTTTGAATTCGTAGCAGCCGGTGCGCAGGCGATGGAGGTAGGCGTCGAGGGCTTGCCGGTAGTGGGGTTGGATGACGTTGGGCTCGGCCACGAGGCTGTTGGAGTTTTCCATGTCGACGAACCGGATGGGGCGGTCGAACTCGAAGTTGATTTCGTCGCGGTGAAGAAGGTGGAAGACGGCGAGATCGTGTTTGCGATAGTGGAGATGCCGGAAACAGTGGAGCAGTTCCTCGGGATCGTAGAAGAGGTCGGAGAACACGACGACCAGCGCGCGGCGGCGAATCTTGTCGGCAATCGTGTGGAGGGCTTTGACGAGTCCAGTGGTGCCGGCGGGTTCTTGTTTGCCGAGTGCGTCGAACACATGCCGGAGGTGGGCAGGGTTGCGGCGGGCCGGGATGTCGAGCGAGACGTTTTCCCGGCAACAAGTGAGACCGACGGCGTCGCCTTGAAGCATGGCGATGTATGCGAGGGGGCCGGCGAGACGGCGGGCGTAATCGAGTTTGTTGCCGAACGCCATCGAGCCGCTGCAATCGAGGACGAGATGGCAGCGGAGGTTGGTGTCGGCTTCAAATTCTTTCAGGTAGAACCGGTCGGAGCGGGCGACGACGCGCCAGTCGAGATGCCGGGGATCATCGCCGACAACGTATTTCCGGTATTCGGCGAATTCGACGCTGGCGCCGCGGTGGGGGCTTTGGTGGCGGCCGGAGATCGAGCCTTCCATCGGGCTACGGGCGCAGAGTTCGAGGCGCGCGAGCCGGGCGAGGGCGGCTGGATCGAGGAAATCGCGTTGGACGGGGGCCGGCATATGGTTTAGTAGCGCGGGCGTCTCGCCCGTTGCTGCGGAATCCGAAACGGAACGGGCGAGACGCCCGCGCTACTATAGAACTTAGGCTTGCCCATTGCCTTCTTTCACGAGACGGCGGACGATTTCGCGGCTGGTCATGCCTTCGCTTTCGGCGTGGAAATTTGTGAGGACGCGATGGGTGAGGACCGGTTCGGCGACGGCTTCGACGTCTTCTTGCCGGACCATGTAACTGCCTAGCAGCGCGGCCCGGGCTTTGGCGCCGATGATGAGGTATTGAACGGCGCGCGGGCCGGCACCCCAACTGACCCAACTCTTGATCCAGTCGGGCGAAGTTTCGAGCGCGGGCCGGGTCCGGCGGACGAGGCCGACGGCGTAATCGTAAACGTGGTCGGGCACCGGCATGCGGCGGATGAGTTCTTGATACGCGGTCACCTGCGGGCCGGCGATGAGTTTGCGCAACTTCGAGACGGCGGCGCCGGTGGTTTCGCGGGCGATGCGTTTTTCTTCGGCTTCACCGGGGTAATCGACGTGGATGAGGAACATGAACCGGTCGAGCTGCGCTTCCGGCAGGGGATAGGTGCCTTCTTGTTCGATTGGATTTTGTGTCGCGAGGACGAAGAAGGGCGGCGGGAGTTCGTACGTGCGGCCGGTCACGGTGACGCGGTGTTCTTGCATCGCTTCGAGCAACGCGGCTTGGGTCTTGGCCGGGGCGCGATTGATTTCGTCGGCCAACACGATATTCGCGAAGACCGGGCCGTGAACGAATTCAAAGGCGCGGCGACCGGGTTGCGCGGTTTCCTGGAGGATTTCGGTGCCGGTAATATCGCCGGGCATCAGGTCGGGCGTGAATTGGATGCGGGAGAACTTCAGATCCATCGTCTCGGCAATCGAGCGGACGAGGAGCGTCTTTGCCAAACCCGGCACGCCCATCAGCAGACCGTGGCCGCGGCCAAGGATGGCAATGGTGGTGAGTTCGATGACTTGTTCCTGGCCGATGATGACCTTGCCGAGTTCGGCGCGGAGTTCGGAGTAGAACTTCCGCATCTGGTCAATCGCGGCGACGTCTTCAGCATTGGATAGAGCGGGGGACTCGGTCGTAGGCATGGGCTGTATTCCTCGTTATGTGAAACCTTTGGCTGTTGGACAACTCGGAGGTGAAAATGTTGCAAAACCTTTTACGCCGTCCGGCCAATGCTCACAAGGGAAAACCCGGCCCCGGTGAAGAAGGTTGATTTTCCCGGCGCGTTCGACTATCTGAAAGCCCTCCTTTTGAGGGAGTCGGTAGCTCAGCTGGTAGAGCAACGGCCTTTTAAGCCGTGGGTCGCGGGTTCGATCCCCGCCCGACTCACCATATTTCTTTTTCCGCGCTGATTTCCAATTTGCGGCCCAGCGCAAATTGCCCTATGGTGCAGCGCAATGCGAAGCTCCTGGAATCAGTCTCATATCGGCGGCGGGCGCGAACGATTTTCGGATTCGTTTCGCGGCTGGTTCAGCCGGTTTGGCTCGGTGACCCACTTCATTATCTTTCTGACCGCGGTCGTCTATGTCGCGCAATTGGTCTGCGCATTCATACGTTGGGATGTGGCCGGCGTCGGGGTGATGGAATATATCTTTGGGTTGAACGGCGACCGTCTGGCGCATGGATTGGTCTGGCAGCCACTCACCTACATGCTTCTCCACGACGGCATTTGGCACATCTTGATCAATCTGCTGTTGCTTTGGATGTTCGGGCGCGAGGTCGAATACTTCATCGGACCGAAACCATTCGCCAAACTTTATCTGCTGGCCGGCGCGTTGGGCGGCGCGTTGTGGCTAGCATTCAATTTCAACGAAGTCTCCCCGTTGGGCGGCGCGTCGGCGGCGGTGTTGGGCTGCGTGATTGCGTTTGCCACTCTCTTCCCGGAGCGGGAGCTGACGTTTCTAGTGTTCTTTGTCATACCGGTCACGATGCGGGCAAAATACATGGCGCTGATCGCGATCGCCTTCGATATCGTCCCGTTGTTGACTCATACGCAAAGCAACGTTGCCCACCTGGCGCATCTCGGTGGGGCCGCGTTGGGGTATCTCTACATCAAATCGCTCGGGTACGGCACCACGCCGCGCTGGTTGGGGTGGCTGCACCAACTGGAAACCCGCCGGCAACCGAAACCAGCGCCGCGAACGCTGTCGCCGGATGAATTCATGCGCCAGGAAATTGACCCGATTCTTGACAAAATTTCGCGCGAGGGGATGCAGAGCCTGACCAAGCGCGAACGGAAAATTCTCGAATCGGCCAAAGACGTCATCCAAAAACCGCGCCGGTGATCAACACCAAACGCCTCCGTTTCGGGTTCCACCTGGGGCTGATTGTCCTCGGTGCCGTTAGCGCTTGGACGAACCGTCACGCCATGAATCCCGATGGGGTTTCGTACCTCGACCTCGCAACGTATGCGGTCGCGGGCGAATGGCGGCACGTCGTGAATGCGTTTTGGAGTCCACTCTACCCGGGGCTGCTCGCGGTGGCTCTCGCCGTCGTGCGCCCTGAACCGGCGGCAATATTTCCATTGGTGCATGCGGTCAATTTTCTCGTCTTCCTCGGCGCGCTATTTTGTTTTGAGCGCTTCTTGGACGAGTTACTGATCAAGGTCCGCGACCGGGTAAATATCCTCGTCGCGTTCGGTTACACGCTCTTTGGGTGGGCGACCTTGCGCATGATTGGGCTGGAGGTGGTGACGCCGGATCTGTTGGTTGCGACGTTTACAATCGCGACCGTGACGGTCGTGCTGCGCATTGGACGTGAGCCGGTGGGGTGCCGAAAATTTCTGTTGCTTGGCGTTCTGTTGGGGTTGGGCTACCTCGCGAAAGCGCCCATGCTTGTCTTTGGAATTGTCAGCTTAGTTGTATGTGGTTGGCTGTACCGGCGCGTCGCTCTGGCGGCGTGTATGTTTGTGCTAATCGCCGGCTCGTGGGTGCTCGCGATTTCGTTGGCGAAAGGTCGGCCGACAATCGGCGATAGCGCGCGGTTGAATTACGCGATGTTCGTCAATCGCGTGCAGTACGGCGTTCACTGGCAGGACGCGCAGGGCGCGGTTCATCCGACTCGGAAAATTGGGGACAACCCGGCTCTCTACGAATTCGCGCAGCCGATTGGCGGGAGTTATCCGGCGTGGTTCGATCCGTCGTATTGGTACGAAGGCGTGCCGGTGCAGATCAATCTCCGCGCGCAACTATGGACCCTGTGGTTTACCGGCAGTGCGCTCATCGAG
Organism: Verrucomicrobiota bacterium; assembly: GCA_037127585.1. Lineage (GTDB taxonomy): Bacteria > Verrucomicrobiota > Verrucomicrobiia > Palsa-1439 > Palsa-1439 > CAINDI01. The sequence goes on along the minus strand of JBAXYB010000048.1, from coordinate 9,323 downwards.
ACGATCGGTGATCAATGGCCGTTGGTCATCGGGATTCTCGTGCTTGCCGGACTGGGCATCGCGCAACAGTCAGGCGCCGGAGTTTGGCTGTGGCCGGTGATCATTCTGGCTGCGGTTCAACCGCTGCTGCATCTGCTGGTTCACATTGAGATGCGCTACTGGGCGGCGTCGAACATGTTGCTCTGGCTCGGCGTGCTCGCAGGGCTTCGACTGCCGGACCGACGAGTTGTTAACATAACGACGACGGTGACTCTCGGAATTCTGTGGGCCATGTTGCTGACCGGCTTGGTGCGCAGTCCCAAAGCCGATGACTTACCGGTGCGCGTTGCAGCTGAACTCCGACAAATCGGGATCGGCGCAGGCGCGGCCGTTGGCCACATTGGGTACAGCTTTCACGCGGCGGAATGGGCGTACCTGGCCCGTGTGAAGATCATCGCGGAACTGCCAACCCGCGATCCGGATGAGTTCACGAACCTTGATGCGGCCCGGCAAGCTGACCTGATGCAACGGTTTGGAAACTGTGGTGTCCGCGCGGTGATCCGCTGGCTGCCGGTCGGAACGATGTCAGGCTGGCAGCGCTTGGGAGAGACACCGTACTTGATCTACCTTTTTCCGGCTCGCGCTGAAAACAATCCCTGATAAACTGCCGGCGCAATAAATGATAAAGACCATTCTCACCGCAGCGGGCTTGTCCGTGCTCCTGACTCAACCGCTTCTGGCCGGCGGCGCGGTCTCGATCAACTGGGGCAATGCCGGCGATCTTAACGGGGCGATGAGCACGTTGTTTTCCGATGTTGCCGGGGCGACGAAGTTGAGCGCGGGAATTACCAATGTTGCCGGGGATGGGTTTCGGCTCGATCTAGTCGCGGTGCAAGGCGGAAGCAACTACGTCCTCGCCACCGCGACCATCGGCGATAATCCCAATGCACTCGCCGGACCGGGTCAACTCTTTGCAGGGAAGTTTGACATTCTATCCGTCGTGCCGAGCAACGTGTTGGCCGGCGCCGTCGGGGCCCCGCTGGGGGTCCGGTATTTCAATGGCACGAGCCAGTTCGGCATTATTTCCAATGCGACTATTTCCGTCCCAACTCCCAACTGGGTGGTGCCGCCCTTCGGCGCCGTCTTCTTCGAGCCGGATCTTACCGATCCAAATTACCAAGGCCCGCAGACGACGGGCGGGACCGGTTACTATACCGATACCGCCACGGGCAACATTCCCACTAATCAGATACCGGTCGCCATTTGCCGCGATGTCACCGTCGGCAGTTGCCAGGCAAGTGTTACCGCGAACCAAGTCAACAACGGCTCCTCCGATCCCGACGGCGACCCCATCACTTTTTCGCTAAATCAGACCGGCTCGTTCGCGCTCGGCACCAACAGCGTCACTCTTACCGTCGCGGACAATCATGGCGGCACCAACACGTGCCAAGCCAATATTATTGTCATCGACACCACCCCGCCGAGCATCACCTGTCCAAATCATATTGTGGCGCAGATCGCCGCCGGTCAGACTTCTGCCATCGTGAACTTCGCCACCCCGGCCACCAGCGACAACTGCGGCGTTCAATCCGTCACCCTCATCCCGCCGTCGGGCTCGATCTTCCAACTCGGCACCACGCCGGTCAGTTGCCGGGTCATCGACAACGCTAACCTCACCAACACCTGCAGCTTCAACGTCACCGTAATCGCGCAACTCGCCACCAACGACCGGGTCGTTTCACTCCAGCGCGACGTATCCAATCTCCGGCAATGCCTCGGCGAAGTCGGTTTACTGTTGCTCGCGAACAATCCCGCCGAGCTCAACAGTTGCGTCGCGGCCGGCAATCTCCTGCTCGCCAACGCCCAATCCCCAGCGACCAGAACCGCCCTTGGCGACAAGACCGCCGCCAAACTGGCGAAGAAGGTCGCCGCCTGGGTCGCGAAACTCGGGACCGCCTTGCCCGACGACAACACTAAAGCCTTACAAGCGCTCCTCAAACTCACCAGCACCGGCATCAAGCTCGAACAGCTCTTCTTAAAACTCGGCGACATCTACCCGTACCTAGTCCTCACCGAAGTCAAAGGTAAGACCGGTTATCACGGTACCAACGAAGTCGTGTGCTACCACGTCACCGTCTTCAACGGCGCTGGTCTGACCAATTGCAATCCCGTGACGATCACCATCGCCAACTTCCCCTCCGATCTCGGTCTCGATGTCGTCCAAGGCCCGACGATCTACAGCAACCGCGTCGATTTGTGTGTGACGACCGGCGTTGACCGAGGTGGCGCGATCATCACCGCGATTGGCTGCGACCAATCCAACCAAGTCGTCCTCATCAACACCGGCAACTAAATGACCGAAACCCGATTCCAACAACTGGTGAAATGGGGCGGCCTCGCGCTCCTACTGGCGGCGGTCGGTAATATTTTCTTCGTGCTCCGCTACCGGGAGGCCTACCGGGACGCGACGCGAATCGAGCAGGTTTATCCGCAACAATTGGCGACGCTCAATCTCGAACAGCAAGCGCTTGAAGGCGTCATCCGCGACTTCGCCGGTAAGGCCGGGACAGATCCGCGCGTGGCCGAGATTCTCCGCCGGTATGGCCTCGTGACCGCTCCGAAACCATGAACGAAGAACCACCAGATTTGAGCAAAGCCGTTGCGCAACTCCGCACGTTAGTGGCGGCGTTGGCGGCCGTGGTCTTTGTTGTGAGCGTTTGCTTCAGCGGTTTTGTCTGGAAGATCACGCGCAACACCAGCGGTGTGGCCGCCGCCCGCCGGCAACAGTTGACACAGTTGCAGACCAGTGTGCAGCGGATGAGCGTCGTCGCCAACGATCTGGGAAATTACAGCCAAGGCCGACCGGAGCTCATGGCGATTTTCCGCAAGCACGGCATTGACGTGAAGCCGGCGCCGCCCGCCAAACCGGCGGCGCGCTAAAGCGGCGTCTTTTCCAGCGTTTGCAAGGCGGATTCCGCCGCGGCGATTTCCGCCAACTTCTTGCTCGCCCCGGTCCCGCGGCCAATCTCGCGCCGTTCCCATTCGACGACGGCCTCAAAATGTTTGTGATGATCCGGGCCGGTTTCCTGCACGACCCGGTAGTGCGGGTTTGAGGTGGATCGCGCTTGGAGGATTTCCTGGAGTTCGCCCTTCGGGTTTTGCCGGGGGGAAGTGTCTTTGAGTTGCTGCAGCTCGGCGGCGAATTGCGCGGTCACAAACTTGCGTGCCGCGCGGATACCGCCGTCGAGATAAACCGCGCCGAGCAACGCTTCAAACGCGTCGGCCAGATTCGAGAGTCGCTCCCGGCCGCCGCTGGCTTCTTCGCCTTTGCCGAGCATGAGGTACGTGCCGAGGTCGATGGCCTGGGCGCGCCGGCAGAGTGTGTGACGGTTAGCCAGATGGGCGCGGGCTTGGGTGAGTTTGCCTTCGGGGAAATCTGGGTACTGTTCGTAAACCTGATCGGTCAGCGTCAACTGGAGCACGGCATCGCCGAGAAACTCCAACCGTTGGTTGTGCTGGGAGCCGGTATGACCGCGTTCATGAGCGAGGGAAGGGTGGGTGAGCGCCTCGACCAATAGTTCCGGTTTCTTGAATGTGTAGCCGATAGTTTTCTCTAATCGTTTCGCTGGCATGGGTGACCCGTCGTCGGCGTGCGGTGGGATTTTGGTTCCGAAACATTCGGAACTGAAATCCAACTACAACGCCGCGAAGCTAGTAAATTGTTGGCCGGAAAGCTAGCGGGATTTTTTTAAGCTCGACCGTTCGAACCGGTGTTGAGGCTGCTGTCTCCAGCGGCATTCGTCGGGCGTGCCGATTACCGGTAGACCTCGCGACGATGGCGCACCGTCAGCAGGAGCAAGCGGCTGGTCGCCAAGTCGAAATCATACAGCACACGCCAGTCACCGACTCGGAGTTTGTATTCAGCCCGGCCTTGGAGTCGCTCGTGCCGCCACGTCGGGAGTTGTTGATCCACTTCTTCCACTTTCGACACAATGCGCTGTTGAATCTGCCGGTCAAGTCTGGCGAAATGTTTCTCGAAGGTCTTGGAGGGAACAATCATCGCGAGACTGGGCGGTCCGGTTGCTTCAGTTGCTCCCAATCGGACACGTTCCTGCCTGCGATCTCCTGCCGGGCGTCATCGAGTTCTGCGGCTACCTCGGCACGCAGTTCCAAACCCGCGTCGGGATCAACCCGATCCTGTAGCCAGCGGGCCAGTTGCGCTTGCTCGGCGGCCGGAAGTTGTTCAACTGCGGCCTCGATTTCTGTCAGAGTGGACATGCCGGAATCGTACCGCCATCCGCGTGATGCGTCAACAGGAGTTGAAATAGGTTACGCGCCCAAATAATTGTGGTTGCATCGTGACGCTGCCGCCATATTTCGTCACCGCCGGCCCGACCGGGGGTGAAACCGGTAATGCGTGTCTTTGAGCCGGCCTTGATCAACGTGGGTGTAAATCTGCGTGGTCGAGATGTCGGCGTGACCGAGCATTTCTTGTATCACGCGGAGATCGCCGCCGTTGTCGAGGAGGTGCGTGGCGAAACTGTGCCGGAGCGTGTGCGGTTTGATGTTCTTTTGGATGCCGGCAACGCGGGTGTGTTTCTTCACGAGATGCCAGATCGTTTTTGTGCTCAACGCCTGCCCGCGTGTCGAAAGAAAAACTGCTGCGCGCGCCGGCCGGTCGGCGGCCAGATACCGGCGTAGCCAGTCGATCGCGGTCTTGCCGACGGGAACGATGCGCTCCTTGTTGCCCTTGCCGGTGGTGCGCAGGAAACCGGCTTCGAGATTCAGTTCGTTCAACGTGAGCTTCGAAACTTCGCTGATGCGCAGGCCGCTCGAATACATCAACTCCAACAGCGCCCGGTCGCGCAGCCCAAGTTTCGTGCCGGTCGGCGGTGCAGCGAGCAGGCGCTCGACTTCGCCGTAATCGAGGACGTGGGGCAGGGTGCGCCAGAGTTTTGGCGTGTCGATGTTTTGCGTGGGGTCGACGGTGAGAAACTTTTCGCGGACGAGAAACCGGAAGAACATCCGTACCGCCGCGAGTCGCCGGGTGACCGAACGCACAGACAAACCTTCGATTCGCGGATTGCCGCGCGCGGTCGTGCCGGGTTTGCGTTGAGCGAGGAGGAAGTCGGTGATGAGCTGGCGTTGGACGGATTGGACGGGATCGATTTTGCGGAGTTGGAGATACCGGGAAAACTCGGCGAGGTCTTCCCGGTACGCGGCGCGCGTGTTGGCGGCCAAGCCGCGTTCGACGGTCAGATAATCGAGGAACGCATCCACGAGATGTTGCACGGCCGGAACATAGCCGGCAGGCGCAAAAAGCGAAACGGTAAAGAATTGTTTGACATGCCAAACAAATGTCGAGTACGTACAACTCCGTGGAAACTTGGAAGGAATTTGAAGCGAACGAACTGACGCACAGCGCCGCGCATCATTTGTTGGCGATTGATGAAGTCGGCGCGGAGTACGGCGGCTGGGCGCGCGTTTCGGACATTGCGAAAGACCTAGCGATTACGCGGGGCAGTGTCTCGATCAACCTGCGGACGCTGAAGAAGCGCGGGTTGATCGTTACCGACGAACATCGCATGGTGAAACTCACGCCGAAGGGACTGGAAATTGTCCACCACGTGAAGCTCAAGAAAGCAGCGTTCAAAACGTTTCTCACCGACGTGCTCGGCGTCTCCGTGGCGCAAGCCGAGATCGACAGTTGCAAGATCGAACACCTCATCAGCCACGAGACGAGCGACCGGCTCGCGCACTTTATGGAAAACTACAAACCCGCCAAACTCCGATGAAACCCAAACCCCAGACTGAAATCGTTGACGAACTGAACCGCCTGATGGCCGAAGAGGTCGAAGCCTTCCTCCGGTATTTCCAATTGCGCTACCGGCTCCGCGGGACGGACTTGTTGATTGCCGACAAGTTCATCAAGGCGGCGATGGAAGAAACGCAAGAGCACGCCGCCGAGATCGCCGGCAAGATTCGCATTCTCGGTCACACGCCGAAACTCGACATCAAACTTTCGCTAGGCGGCGGCCCCATCAAACTCCAGGAAGCGCTCGCCGAAGCGTTGGACTTCGAGCGGCAGGCCCTCGACGCCTACCGGGAGTTTCTCCCGCACGTGGCCGGCGATCCGATGCTCGAAGATTTCATCCGCAAACAAATTGCCGTCGAAACCGAACACGTCCAAGAAATTGCCATGTTCCTCGAATGATCCGTTGTTGATCACCGCTTCACTGAACCAAACCAAATCCGAAAGAACCCACGGACCATGCTGCCAAACAAATGGAATAAGATTGCCGTCGTTACTGCCTGCCTCGCCACCGCCACCGTCGCCTTCGCCAACGAACGGGTGTTTACCTACACCTACGAACCCGAGACTTTGGTGGCCGGGACCACGGAGTTTGAGCAATTAATCACGCTCCGGACCCAGCGTAGTAAGGATGTCGGCCAGGAAAATTACAACCGCTGGGAGATTCGCGAAGAACTCGAATACGGCGTCACCGACCGGTACACGGTCGCCGGTTACCTCAACCTCCTCCAAGCGACCAACTACAAAGATCCCACCACCGGCAAAACCACTTCCACGTCCGATTTCAAAGGCATTTCCATTGAAAACCGGTACATGGTGCTCAACCCCGCCGAGCATGCCGTCGGACTCGCCCTCTATCTGGAACCCGGCTATGATGGCGAAGAAGCCGAACTGGAACAACGCATCATCCTCGGCCAACGCCACGGGGATTGGAAATGGGCCGTCAATCTCAAACATGAAACCGAGTGGGAACTTAACGAAGGCGAATACGAAGGTGAATTCGAGGTGGACTTGGGCATCACGCGCCAACTCAACAACCAATGGTCGCTCGGCCTCGAATTCCGCAACCATAACGTCCTCCCCGAATACGACGAATGGAAGTATACTGCCTTTTTCATCGGCCCCGTCGTCGCCTTCCGCACTGAGAAATGGTGGGCCACCCTGACGGTCCTCCCGCAAATCTGGGGCAAGAATACCGGCGGCGGCCCGCAACCGGTCAATGGATTTGAACTTGAAGACCACGAACGCCTCAATATCCGTCTCATCTTTGGTTTCGGACTCTAATGAAAGTGGCGAACCTCTTACCGTATCTTTTGCTCAGTCTCTTTGTAACGCTTGGCGCGGAGGCCGGCGACCTGGAAGCCGGCAAGAAAATCTACACCGGCAAATGCGCTCGCTGCCACAAGCTCCGCGACCCGAACAAATATGACGAGGCCGCGTGGGACAAGTGGATGGGCAAGATGAATAAGAAAGCCAAGCTGACCGACGAACAGTCACAGCAATTGGCCGAATACATCCAAACGCTGCGTACCCCCAAATGACCCAACACACGCACCAGCGTTTGGACGAACTCCCCTCCGGCACTCGCGCCGTCGTCCACAAGATCGATAGCGCGGACGACGCCTTGCGCCGGCTCATGGCGATGGGCTTGTGTGTGGGCCGCGAAGTCCAAGTCATCCGGCAAGGCAACCCGCTCATCGTCCGGCTTCTCAACGCCCGCGTCGGCCTCTCGAGTCGCGTCGCAAAGCACATCTTGGTGGAACGTCACCCATGAGCAAAGACTGTTGCACGACCGTCGAGGCCGTCGCGCGCGACACCTACCGGCTCGCGCTGGCCGGCAACCCGAACAGTGGCAAGACCACACTCTTCAACGCCCTCACCGGCATGCGCGCCCAGACCGCCAACTACCCCGGCACGACTGTCGAGCGGCGCATCGGCCACTACGGCGATATTGAAGTTGTTGATTTGCCGGGGCTGTACGATCTCGAAGCGTTGTCGGAAGAAGAACGCATCGCCTCCGCCGTCATCACCGGCACCTCGCCCAAGACCGGTAAACCCGACGCGGCCGTCGTCGTTGCTGACGCGTTGAACCTGAGCCGCAGTCTGTTTCTCGCCAGCCAGATCATGGAGCGCAAACTGCCGGTCATCGTCGCGCTCAACATGACCGATCTCGCCGAAGATGCCGGCATCAAGATCGATGCCGGTAAGCTGGCGCACGAACTCGGTTGCCCGGTAATCCCGATCGTCGCACGCACCGGTCGCGGCATCCACGAACTGCGCGCGGCCGTTCAACAAATGAAAGCCGCCCCGGCGCACGCGCAGCCGGCCACAACATGTGGCGCGTGCAGTGATTGCCGGTTCAAAACCCGGTATGCGTGGACGGATGCAATTGCCGGGCGCGTTGTCGAACATCAACACGTGATCGGCCACAAATGGACCGAGCGCCTCGACCACGTGTTGACGCATCCAATCGTCGGCGTGCTGGCGTTTGTGTCGGTGATGCTCGGGGTGTTCTTTTTGATTTTCCAGATCGCGCACTACCCGATGGACATGATCGACGGGTTGTTCAGCAACGTCGGCGCGTGGGCGGCGCACCACTTGCCGGATAACGATCTGCGGGACTTGCTCGTGAAAGGCGTCATCGGCGGGATGGGCGGGATGTTGGTGTTCCTGCCGCAGATTTGCATTTTGTTTTTTATTTTGTCGCTGCTGGAAGATACCGGGTATCTGGCGCGGGCGGCGTTTGTGATGGACCGGCTGATGCGGCATGTCGGGTTGCCGGGGAATTCGTTTGTGCCGTTACTGTCGGCGCACGCGTGCGCGATCCCGGCGATCATGGCCACGCGCGTGATCGAAGACAAACGCGACCGGCTCTTGACGATCATGGTCTTGCCGTTGATCACCTGTTCGGCGCGCATCCCGGTGTACAGCATGTTGGCGGCGCTGCTGTTTGCGCATGACGCATTGAAGGCGTCGCTGGTGTTTACCGGCGCGTACTTGCTCGGCGTGTTGGCGGCGTTGGTTGCGGCGTTTGCGTTGAAGCGGACGATTCTCCGAGGCGAATCGCGGCCGTTGGTGCTGGAGTTGCCGAGTTACAAGCTGCCGAGTTTGCGGACGGCGGTGTTGATGACGTTGGATCGCGCGTGGGTGTTCGTGAAGAATGCCGGCACAGTGATTCTGATGATCTCGATTATCCTCTGGGTGTTGGCGACGTATCCGAAAAGCCCGCCGCCGCGCGAAGCCGTCGCGTTACAGGAACAGGCCGCCAAGTTGACTGGCGCCGAAGCGCAGGAGTTGCAGAAGCAAGCCGACCGGCTTATCAGCCGTTCCGCACTGGCGAATTCCACCGCCGGCAAGATTGGCCATTGGATCGAGCCGGTCATCCAGCCGCTCGGTTTCGACTGGCAGATTGGCATCGGCATCATCAGTTCGTTTGCCGCACGCGAAGTTGTTGTGTCGACGTTGGCGGTCGTCTATGGCGTTGGGGAAGATGTGGCGGAAGAGAATCCGGACTCGCTCTACGATTCGCTCC
>JBAXYB010000047.1:0-22408 GCA_037127585.1 Verrucomicrobiota bacterium | reverse complement strand
GCAATTCCGCCGGCACCGTCACCAGCGCCAACGCCACGCTCACCGTCAATCCCCTCGTGGTTGCGCCGTCGATCACGACACAACCAGCATCCCAGTCAGTCACCGCCGGCTCCGGCGCGACATTTAGCGTCGTAGCGAGCGGGACCGCGCCGTTGACATACCAGTGGCGTTTCAACGCCGCCAATATCGCCGGTGCGACGGCGAGCAGTTACAGTCTCGCCAACGCCCAAGCCGCCAATGCCGGCGCTTATTCCGTCGTCATCGGCAATTCCGCCGGCACCGTCACCAGCGTCAACGCGACACTTACTGTCACTCCTGCGCCGGTGGCCCCGTCGATCACGACGCAACCGGCTTCGCAAACAATCACTGCTGGCTCGGGCGCGACGTTTAACGTTGCGGCGGGCGGCACCGCGCCGTTGAACTATCAGTGGCGGTTCAACGGCGCGAATATTTCCGGCGCGACCGCGGCCGCCTACGTTCTCACGAACGCCCAGGCCGCCAACGCCGGCAGTTACTCCGTCGTCGTCAGCAACAGCGCCGGCACCGTCACCAGCGTGACCGCGACCCTCACCGTCAACCCCGCGCCGATTGCGCCGAGCATCACCACACCGCCCGCCTCGCAATCCGTCGTCGCCGGCGCCAACGTCAGCTTCAGTGTCGTCGCTGCCGGTACCGGTCCGCTGACCTACCAATGGCGGTTTAACAACGCCAACATCGCCGGCGCCACCACCAGCACGTACAACCTCAACAACTGCCAAACCGCCAACGCCGGCAACTACAGTTGCTTGGTCAGTAACATTGCCGGCAGTGTGACGAGTGCGGCCGCCGTCCTCGCCGTCAGTGCTGCGCCGGTCGCCCCGAGCATCACGACTCCGCCCGCCACGCAGACCGTTACCGCCGGCGCGAACGTGAACTTCACCGTCGCCGCCAGCGGCACCGCGCCGCTGTTCTACCAATGGCTCTTCAACAACGCCCCCCTCGCCGGTAAAACCAGCAGCACGCTCGCGTTGAGCAATGTCCAAGCCGCCGATGCCGGCGCATATTCGGTTCTCGTCAGCAACTCCGTCGGCTCCGTCACCAGCGTCGCGGCCACGCTCACCGTGAACCCGGCGCCGATCGCGCCTACGATCACAACCCAACCGGCCCCGCAAACCATCCTCGCTGGCAACAGCATCAGTTGCAGTGTCGTCGCGACTGGTACCGGTCCGCTGACGTACCAATGGCGATTCAACAACGCCAACATCGCCGGCGCGACCAGCAGCACGTACAACCTCGCCAACGCGCAAGCCAGCAACGCCGGCAGTTACAGTGTGATCGTCGGCAACGCCGCCGGCAGCGTCACCAGCGTCACCACTGTGGTCACGGTCAACATCCCGCCGTCCATCACGATGCAGCCCGCCACGCAGACCGTCGCCCTCGGCGCGAACGTGAATTTCAGCGTCACCACGGCCGGGACCGGCCCGTTGAGTTATCAATGGTCACACAGCGGCACGCCGATTGCCGGCGCGACCAGCAGCGCGCTCGCCTTGACCGGCGTTCAAACAACCGACTCGGGCGCGTACGCCGTGACGGTCACGAGTGCGTACGGCGCCGCCACAAGTTCCAGCGCAACGCTCACTGTCAATCTGCCAACGCCGCCAACGATTGCGGCGAGTCCGGCCTCACAAACGGTCAGCGTCGGCACGAGTGTCAGCTTCACCGTGACGGCCAGCGGCACCGGCCCGCTGTCATATCAATGGCGGTTCAACGGCGCCGACATCGCCGGTTCGACCAGCGCCACGTTGACCATCGCCAGCGCACAAACGACCGCGGCCGGAAGTTACGATGTGGTGGTGAACAACACCGCCGGCACCGCGACCAGCGCCGCGGCGACGTTGACGATTGTGGCCGGCAGCCCCGCCACCGCCGGCGTGTATCAAGGTTTGTTCTACGACACCAACGGCGTGGCCATGGCCAGCTCCGGTTATTTCACGGTGGCGGTGGCGGCGAATGGTTCGTTCACCGCGGCTCTCCGCGCCGGGGCCGACCGGATCAAATTCAAGGGGATGTTCGACGCGGCCGGTCGGGTGGTGGCGACGGGGTTGGGTAAACGGAAGCTGTCCGTCTCGATGCAAATCAGTCAAGAGGGTCTCACTGGTTCGGTGACCGATGGCCAATGGATCGCCACCGTGCAGGGCGACCGGAATGGTTTTGATCCCGCCAGCAACCCCGCCCCCTTTGCCGGTGCGTATGGTTTAGTGGTGCCGCAGGCGGCGACTTTGCAAGACGCGGGCGCTGATACCGAGCATGACGCGACGACTGGCTCCGTCACCGTTGACGTGCGTGGTGGGGTCCGATTCGCCGGCACGCTCTTGAATAATCTCAAGGCCACGCAAACGACGGCGCTCTCGAAGAATGGCAACTGGCCGTTCTACGTCGTGTTACCCCGCCATCAGGGGATCGCGATCGGCTGGATCAACTTTGACGGCACCGCGCCAGCGGTCGCAACCGGCACGCTGTTGTGGTTGCAACCGACCGATCCCGCCGGCGGCGGCACAGAATTCCCAGTCCAAGTCCGCGTGGCGCATCACGACGACTGAGTTGGAGCGGTAAACCTAACTCCCGCAGCTAAAACAACTGCTGGCGCTGTCAGCCCAGCTCGCCGGGTGGCCTACTCGGTGACTGTCAGCGCGACGATGAGCACGGTGCTGCCAACTTCGGGGCCGCGGATGAAGAGGACGTTCTTCTCAGCAATCGCGAGTTTCTCCTGTTTCACGATCAACGTCTTGCCGGAGTACATCTCGACGTCCATTTCGTGTTTCTTGCCGGTGGACGATTTGGGATGACAGAACAAGGTGAAGCCTTCGCCAATATTCAAACCGACAACGTCTGTTCCCTTGAGCTCTTTCTTCTCTTTGCCGAGTTGCTTGTAATGCTGATAGCCGAAAACTTTTTTGAGTTTGCCGGTTAGATCTTGCACCGCCGCGTCGGGGGTCGCCTTCTCATTGGAGGCGCGGATGAGGCGCGCTTCCACGGCGTCGGCCTGAGCGCTCACAGTCAGTAACAGCATTCCAAGACAGCCAATCAGCCAGCGCATAATCATGAGTCAATAGTCGCGAATAGGGTCTGCATTTCGGTCATATCTTTCGTCCACGGCAAACCGGAAACCCAAATCACGGTTGCATCCGCCTCTTGCGCCTCGAAAGCGGTAGCGGTCGTGTTTGGCAGAGCTGTTGCCACATGTTGAACTGTGGCCAGTGGCACTTTGCCGGCAAGCGCTGGTGCGGTTGCTCGATTTGCGCTGAGCACCAGGCTGACCCCAATCACCGCCACGATCGCAGCGGCGGCACTCACGAACGCCGCCCGGTGTTGCCCGAGCCAATCGGCCAAGCTGAGTTGGGGGACCGGGACGGTCTCCGTCCGACCGGCTTCGGCTTGGATATCGCGTTTTACTTTCGACCAGAAGAAGTCAGGTGAATCACTCATCAGCGGCAAAACCGGGTTCGCGGCAAGTATCTGCCGGACATGGCGCAACCGCCGGTATTCGACCGCGCACAGGGCACACCGGCCCACGTGGCGTTGCACCAGCCAGCGGCGCAACCCGGTGAGTTCGCCGTCCAGCAACGCGTTGATCAATTCTGGATTGTGAGGTTTCATATCACGTCTTTCAACAGCTTCTGCATGTGCTTTCGCGCATAATGTAACCGCGACATCACGGTGCCCAAACTACAACCGACCGCTTTCGCGATCTCCGCATAATCAAGCCCATCAAACTCCCGCAACTGCAGCACCGCGCGATGTTCGGGGGACAATTCCAACAACGCCGCGTCAATCTGCCCGCGCAATTCTTTCCGCTGCGCCTCGTCCGTCGGCGACGGCTGGTTCGACGGCGGAATTTCTACGTCGGAATCCGCATCGGGATCGACCGCCTCCTCGAACGGCACTTCCGGCCGGCGCTCCCGCCGGCGCGCGTGGTCGATCACGAGGTTGGTCGTGATCCGGTACAGCCACGTCGAAAACTGCGCGGTCTTCTTGAACCCGCGAATCGCCCGCCACGCTTTTACGAATGTTTCCTGAGAAAGATCGGTGGCGTCCTGCTCGTTGCGAATGCGACTGTAGGCGTACTGATAAACACGTTGCCGGTGCCGGCCCACGAGAATCTCATACGCGCTGAGATCGCCGGCCTGACAACGTTCCACCAGTTCCAAATCGCTCGGATTGAGTGGGGCGTCTTCATGCACTGGGTTCGACGCCACACCCGCCACAATATTCACCGAAATTTTTTCCGTGCGTTCCATGAACTTGTCGCGCGGCCAGTTTAGTCTTTGGCGTGGGGCAATGCAACGCCTTCCAAGTGCAGCGAACAGGTGAACACGCTCTCAAATAGATCCCGCTTCCGGTTGGCCCCTTCGAGATGCGCGGCCAGCTCGGCTTGCGCGTGTACCCGAATGTGAATGCGGCCCGGCTCGGTCTGACATTCGAGCACGCGCACCAACTGCAGGTGCGGCCGGTCGAGGCCATCGGCCACGCGCAGCAACCCGGCCAGGCGACACACGATTTCCTGCTCGTTCACCGTCAGCGCGGCAAACGCCTCATGCTTCAGCGACGGCAAGGCTTTGCGGTGATACCGGGCGACGTTGGCGATCAGTTCGACCTGATTCGGCGCGAAACCGGTCAGACTGCGTTTACTCTCGTGAATCAGCCGGTACGAATGCTTGTGATGTTTCGAGCCGCTGACCGTCCAGCCGATGTCGTGGAGCAAGGCGGCGGCGTTGAGGACGTCGCGCTCGTCAGCGCCAAGGCCGTGCAACGGGCGGAGCTGATCGAACAGCAGGAGCGCGAGGTCGCGGACTTGCCGGCAGTGAGCGATGTCCCAATCGAAGGCCCCGAGCAACGCTTCGGCGCGCAGAATGCGGAGCGGTGTCGGCATCGCTCAAGCCTTTCCGATCAAACCGAGCTGCCGGGGCGTGAGGCACCAGTCCAGCCGGGCACAGTCGGCGTAGCGGAGTTTCTCGCACGTGAGCCGGCACAAGCCGCCCTTCTTCAATTCCAGATTGGCGCGCTCGCGGACGCCGAGAAGTTTGGCGACAAGCGTGCTCAGATGCGGTTCGTGGCCGACCAAGAGGATGCGTTCGCACTTGGCATGCGCGTCATTGATCAAGCTGACAACCTCGCGAGGATCAGCGTGACTGATGAGCGAATTAGTCAGTTGCAGCCGGTCGGTCTGTTCGAGAATCGTGGCGACAATCTCCGCCGTGTGCCGGGCGCGTTTGTGAGGGCTGGACAGGATCACGTCGAACTCGCACTTGAGCCGGCACAGTCCGCGTGCCACGCGCCGCATCTGACGCAGTCCGTCTTTGGTCAGCGGCCGGTCGCAATCGCGGGGAAAGTTGGGCGTGCCACGCGGCACCGCTTCAGCATGTCGTAAGAAGTAAAGTTTCACGATACTTACCGGCGGATCAGCGCGCGGGCCTGCAGCGCGGCGCCGAGGATGCCGGCATCGTCGCCGAGGCCGGAGTCTTTGATGTTTACCCGTTGCGGAGTCGGTGCGATGACATGCGCCCAAGCGGACTTGGCGATGCGCGGGAGCAACCGGTCGCCCAACGCCTCAATCACGCCGCCCCCGAGGATAATGGCTTGGGGATTTAACGTGTTGATCAAATTCGCCGCGCCGATGCCAATGTACTCGCAAGCATCATGAAAGACTTCCCGCACCAGCTCGTCGCCGTCCCGGTAGGCCGTCGCGAGGATCCGGCTCCGGATGCGCTTGAGGTCGCCGTCGCACAGTTCTTTGACGACCGATTCCCGGCCGTCCTCGATTTCGGTGACGATGCGGCGGACGATGGCGCTGCGGCTGGCGACGGCTTCGAGGCAGCCGCGATTGCCGCAACCGCATTTTGGTCCGTCGTGAGGGATGACAACCATATGCCCGACTTCGCCCGCCATGCCAGTGCTGCCTTTGTATAACTCGCCATTGATGACCACGCCGCCGCCGAGGCCGGTGCCGATGAACATGCACGCGAAATCTTTCAAGCCCCGCCCGGCTCCGTAAACGCCGACGGCCAGCGTACCGGCTTGGACGTCGTTGACGACGGTGACCGGGACATCGAGATGCTTTTTCAAGAGCCGGGCGAGCGGGACATCTTTCCAGTGAAGATTTGGGGCGAAACGAACAATCTGGCCTTTGGGGTCAATCGGTCCCGGCACGCCAATTCCGAGCGCGGCCACTTCCGTGTGTGGGATGGCGGCGGCAGCCAAGGCTTCGTGAACGCACTCCTCGACGCGTTGAATAACGGCGGCGGTCCCAAGTTCGGGTTTTGTCGCCTTTTTTTCACGGGATACGATTCGGCCCCGTTCGTCGTAGACGGCCGCCAGAATCTTGGTTCCGCCCAGATCAACGCCAATGATGTGCTGAGGTTTCTTCACCAGTTCTCCACAATTTTACTGAGCTTCGCGATGAGTTTGTCGACGACTTTGATATCGCGTCGCCGCCCTTTCTCCGGTTTGACTTCAAGGTCGGATAGCCAGCGGAGCATACTGGTCATCTGCCTGAGTTTTTGGCGGTTCGCCGTTTGATCATCCCGGGCTTCGCGGACGGTGGCTTCCAACCGCGCCACATCGGCTTGCAGGCCGGCAATGTAGTTCTGGCCGATTTCCTTCGCAACGAGGCGCAACGCATGGAGCGACTTGGTGAGTTCGGCCTGCGTCCGATCAAATTTACAATACTTCTTCATGGTGTCGGCGTATCGATGACGGCTTGCACTTTGGTGCGGAGGTCGTTGGCAATGGCGCGCGTGGTGCGGTTGCCGTTGATGACTTCAAACTGGTATTCCTCCTGCATCCGCCGAAATTCGGCTTGGATGACCCGCTGGTATTTCATGAAACTCTCGAACATATCGCGCGACAACCCGATATCCATTCCACTTTCCCAATAGTTCAGCGTGGCGTTTTTCTTGAAGTTGCGTTCGACGAGCTGTTGCGGGCTGACCCGCAAGTAAAACACCGCGTCCGGCACCAGCGCGATGGAGTACAACGATTTCACCCAGTCCCGGTCAGCCCCGCGCACGATGTCGCGCGCCATCAGTGTGTAAATGTACCGGTCGGCGACCACGACAAAACCCGCCCGCAGCGCCGGGATGATTTGGTTTTCCAGTTGATCGGCAAAATCCGTCGCGTAAAACAAGCTGCGCGTCGTGTGGCTGAGAATATTGCCCTGCTGCGCCGCATCGAGTTCCTCGGCGACGAGCGTGCTGCGTTTGAGGCCCACACTGACGGTGGCGTAACCGAGATTTTCCAGCCACGCGTTGAGCATCTCGATCTGCGTCGAGCGGCCGGAGCCGTCCGCGCCTTCGATGGCGATGAGCTTGCCCGGCAACCGCGAGATGTCGCAGCCGGGCAATTGCGTTCCGAAGAATTGTTTACTCTTCCGCGGCGGGCTCATCGGCGGCCCCTCCAGCGATAGGCCGGTAAGTCGATCTTTTGCTCGACGAACTTGCGCACCATGAGTTGCTGTTTCTCCACCGGCAACAGGCCGTTCATCACGACGAACTTTTCCGTCGCCACCATTTTCTTATACTCCGCATAGATCCGCCCTTGAAACAGACGGAAGCTGTCCTGCTCGTTGTCCGCCAAGTTCAAGTCCATACCGGCTTCAAAGTATTTCAACTGCGGCCGCCCGCTCAAGATGCGGTCCAGTGAGACCGTCAAGGGCGTATCAAAAAAGAAGGCAATGTCCGGCACCGTCGCGAAGCTGTACAGGTTGCGCACCCACTGCGGATCGCATCCGCGCACGATGTCGCGCGCGAACGCCGTGTACATATATCGGTCCGCGAGAACAATGTAGCCCGCCCGCAACAGCGGGAGCACCTGCCGCTCAAACCGGTCGGCAAAATCCGTCGCGTGCACGAGCGAGAACGTGGTCGCCGTGAGCAGTTGGCGTTTCTTGCCTTTGCGCGTCGCCTCTTTGACCAGCACGGACGAATTCCATTCCGTGAAAAACACTTTCAAGTTTTGCATCTCCATCCAGCGCTTCAGGAGATAAATCTGCGTCGACTTACCGGAGCCGTCGAGCCCTTCGACGGCAATCAGGCGACCGGGGAAATTGTGGTTCTTAGTCACGGGGCAATGCCAGCTTCACTTTCTTTATCCAAGTCCGTTCCTCGCTGAGAAACTCCTCGAACCGCTCAAACTGCGCTGCGTGTTCCTCGCGAAAGAAAGCTAGCATTTCGTCCTGCGCGCCGGCCAGTTCTTTATCGACCTTGAGCGAGTCGATCAACACTTCAAGATCGTGACAAATGCCGGTCTGATCCTGCAGTGTCTCGACCGCCCGGATGCGCGGCGTGGCCGCCGTGTCAAAGACTGCGGCGCAAATCTCCAACGCATACCGGTACCGCTTGGCCGCCAGTCGTAGTTTGTGAAAAACGTCGAGCGACTCTTGCCGGCGATATTTCCGGTAACGCCGGCGCAACTCCCGGCGGAGTTGGTTGAGCGCGGCGTTGGATTCTTTGAGCAGACGTTTGTCGTCAAGTGGACGTGGCTTCAGGATCAGTTGGCGAATCCGGGCTTGAAAGTGACTCGTGTGGAGTGCCCGCCGAAAATCGCGGAGTGCGTCCAAGTGTGTGTGCCGCGCGGCTAACCAGCCGGCCACCAGTTTCCGTTGCGCAGCCGCAGTCGATGCCGGTAGGCGGCGCGCGGCTTTGCGGAGGAGGTGGATATTGACGTCCATCGTCCGCACTTCACCCAGCACGCCGGTCAGCCGACGGAGTTGCCGGCGAACTTGTTTTAGTTCGCCTTCCGGATATAACGCCGCGAAGAATCGAAGGCCGACGCGCAGCCGGCGGGTGGCGACCCGCGTTTGGTGCAGCGAGTCAGTATCGAGGTCGCCGGGGGCCGCGAACAAGCTGGCCAGCTTTTCCAGCAAATGCGCTTCGAGACGCTCCGGCAATTGGACTTTAGCGGTCCGAGTGCGGGGTGGCGATGTCATGGTGGCCGTGTGACTGAGGCCGCGTCAGCAGGGTGTTGATGCGGGCGAGCAGTTCCGGCATCGCATAGGGTTTGGTGACATAGTCATCCGCCCCGTGGCCAAATCCCCGTAATTTATCTTCGGGCGTGGCCATCGCGGTGAGGAGCATGACCGGAATGTGGCGCGTAATCGGACTGCTCTTCAGCATCCGACACACTTGAAACCCATCCAGCTTCGGCATCATTAAATCGAGGAGAATCAGCGCCGGCTTGCGCGTAAAAGATTCGTTCAGCGCCGCGAGTCCATCTTCGGCGAGGACCGGTTGGTAACCACTGCGGCGCAGATGAAAATCCAAGAGCCGCGCCGCGTCCACTTCGTCCTCGGCCACCACGATCATTTGCGCATCCGTCATGATGCCGGCACCAACCGGTCTGCTGGGTCGTGTAAAGCGAAGCTGGCTGCGTTGGTTTCAGGCCGGTCGCGCCACCGCACGAGCTCCATGCGGCCATCCAAATGTTCAACCAATGCCGTGCTGCTCTCGACCCAGTCGCCGGTATTGTAGTACGTGATGCCGCGCAACGGTTTGATGGCCGGCGTGTGAATGTGGCCGCAAATGATGCCGTCGGCGTGGTTAAGTTTCGCGTAATGTGCCACGGCATCCTCGAAGTTGCTGATGTAACTCACTGCGTTTTTCACGCGACTCTTCGCATACGCGCTCAACGACCAATATTGCATCCCGAGCCGGCTGCGGAACAGGTTCAATGGCCGATTTAACCGGAGCAAAAGTCCGTACCCAATATCGCCGAGGTACGCCATCCACTTAGCGTGGGTCGTCACCGCGTCGAACTCATGCCCGTGCATCACGAGCAAACGGCGCCCGTCGACCGACTCATACACATCCTGCCGTTTGATCACGATATTACCGAAGATACCGATGAAGTTCGTCACGAACTCGTCATGGTTGCCGGGGATGAGAACCACATCTGAGCCTTTGCGCGCTTTGCGGAGGAGTTTCTGGACAACATCGTTGTGCGATTGTGGCCAGTAGTGCTCCCGGCGCAGCCGCCACAAATCGATCACGTCGCCGACCAGATACAGCCGGTCAAATTCATTTTGGCGCAAGAACTCCAACAGCCCCAACGCATCACAACCGCGCGTGCCCAAGTGCAGATCTGATAGCCAGACGGTCCGGTATCTCATTGTCATATCGCAGGATTGTCGGGGTAGGTGCCAGCGTGATGGCGCTTGTGTGACAGAATGGCGACATTTCATCCAGCTTCGCTTGGAGCGGCCGGCCAACCAACCGCACCGGCGGAATTGATTGTGCGGGCCGGGGTGCATCCCGTACGCTGCCGCCATGGGCCCTGACTTCGCGATTCTGGATTCGCAACCGACACCGCTCGGCGAATTGATGTTGCGGCGCCGCCGCATCCACGAATTGGATGGGTTGGAAGTGTATGAAGTGAAACTCGGCGAATCGTTCCTGATGTCGAGCCTCTTCCACGACGTTGAAGTCGCGCTGGCCGACCTCGGATTGGCCGCGGTGGAATCCCCGGCGCTTGACGTCGTCGTGGGCGGTCTCGGTCTCGGCTACACCGCCGCCGCCGCGTTGAAATGTTCGCGCGTACAATCTTGTCTGGTAGTCGAAACCTTGGCGCCGGTGATCGACTGGCACAACCGGGGACTCGTCCCGCTCGGCGCGACGTTAACCGGTGATGCGCGCTGCCGGTTCGTTCCCGGCGACTTTTTTGCACTGGCCGCGACCGGCTTCGCAGTGGGCCGCCGCTTTCACGCGATGTTGTTGGACATCGATCATTCCCCGCGCAATCTATTGCACCCGCGCCACGCCGCGTTCTACGAGCCAGCCGGCATGCGTCAACTCGCCGCGCAGCTTCATCCCGGCGGTGTGTTCGCGTTGTGGTCCGACGACCCGCCCGACGCGGACTTTGTGCAAAAGCTCAACCAAGTCTTCGAGAAGTCAGCCGCGCACGTCGTAAAGTTTCACAATCCGTTACTCGACACTGACTCCGCGAGCACAGTCTATGTGGCGCACTCGGCTACGAACAGCCGGCGCTGAAAGTAGAGCGAGACATTCACCAAGCCGATCAAGGCCGGAACTTCCACCAGCGGCCCGACCACCGCAGCAAACGCGACCCCCGACTTGATGCCGAACACCGCAATCGCGACGGCGATGGCTAACTCAAAATTGTTGCCGGCCGCCGTGAATGCCAACGTGGCCGACCGGCTGTAGTCCGCGCCGAGTTTCTTGGCCATAAAAAAGCTGACGAGAAACATGACCGCAAAATAGATCACCATCGGTAATGCAATGCGCCCCACGTCGAGCGGGATTTTAACGATGGCTTCACCCTTGAAGCTGAACATCGCCACGATGGTGAACAGCAGCGCGATCAACGTTACCGGCGCGATCCGCGGGATGAACTTCTTCTCGTACCAATCCCGGCCTTTCGCCGGCAACAGAATCACCCGCGTCAACATTCCGCCAAAGAACGGGATTCCGAGATACACCATCACACTTTGAAAGATCTGGCCAATGGTCACGGGCACCACGCTGCCGGCCAACCCAAACAGCGGTGGCAACACAGTGATGAACAGCCACGCGTACACGCCGAAGAACAAAATCTGAAACACACTGTTCAACGCCACCAACCCGGCCGCGTATTCGCTGTTGCCCTTGGCGAGTTCGTTCCAAACCAGCACCATCGCAATACAGCGCGCAATGCCGACCAGAATCAAGCCGGTCATGTATTCGGGGTGGCTGGGCAGAAACAGGATCGCCAATGTGAACATCAGCACCGGCCCGATGATCCAGTTTTGCACGAGCGATAAACCGAGAATCTTCCAATTGCGGAACACCTTGCCCAGCTCCTCGTATTTCACCTTCGCCAGTGGCGGATACATCATCAGGATCAGACCGATGGCAATCGGGATGTTGGTCGTGCCGACATCGAACCGGCTGATGAAGTCCGGCGTGCCCGGCACAAAATGCCCCAGCGCCACGCCCACGCCCATCGCGAGGAAAATCCACAGCGTCAGATACCGGTCGAGGAAGGAAAGTTTGCAGGAAATGTGTTCGTTCATCGATTAGCAACAAAGGATGGGTTTGGTCCTTTTATCGCGCTCGATGTCGCGCTGGAGGAAATCAATTTCTTGAAAACACCCGCGCACGCACTTCAACAGCGCGGCGTGGACCGAACTGGCCGGCTTAGCCAATGCGTACATGATCATCTTGCCGTGCCGCTCCTCGACGACCAGCCCCGACCGGCGCAAATAGGCCAGATGCCGGGAAATCTTCGGCTGCGGTACGCGCAGGATCGACTGAAACTCGCACACGCAATGATCGCGTTGTGCCAGCAGGGTCAACAACCGCAGGCGGGTTTCGTCGGCAAACGCCTTGAAAAGTTGGTCAGGTTTATCCACAACATTTCATTTCAGTGGCCGGCTTGCGAGCTTGAACTTCGAGACTGGTGATGTAGTCCGTCGCCTTCGCGCCCGCCGGTAAGTGTGTGAGAATTTCCCGGTAAAGCGGGTCATTCCAGTCGGTCATGCCGGCGACGTAATCAGACTTGGGCGTCAACTCGACGGACACCAACCCGGCGGCACGCGCCGCCTGTTCCACCTCGAACACCAGCACCGCGCCGGCCACGCAACCGATCAGCGCCTCGATCATCCCCACGACCTTTTCCGGCAACGGTTTCAACAGCGCCAAATCCGACACCGCCACGCGTCCGCCCGGTTTGAGAACGCGGGCCATTTCGCGCCAGACTTGCGGCTTGTCCGGGGAGAGATTGATGACGCAATTGGAGATCACGACATCCACGCTCGCATCCGCAACCGGCAAGTGTTCGATCTCACCGAGCCGAAACTCGACATTGTCCAGGCCGGTATTCTCGCGATAGACCGCCGCGTTGCGCCGCGCTTTGGCGAGCATCTCCGGCGTCATGTCCACGCCGATGGCGCGTCCAGTCGAGCCGAGTTTCCTACCGGCGATAAACACATCGAACCCGCCGCCGGCCCCCAGATCCAACACGACCTCGCCCGGTTGCAAAGCCGCAATGGCGGTGGGGTTGCCACAAGACAATCCCATGTTCGCGCCCTCCGGTAGGACGGCGAGATCGGCCGAAGAATAGCCGATGTGTCGCACCAATTCTTCCGCCGCGGCCGGTGATGACCCACAACAGGAGACGCCGGTACTGCAGCATGAGGATTGATCTGTGACGGCAATCTTCGTGTAGCCCTCACGGACTTTTTCGCGGATGGAATCGTTTTTCGTTGTCATAGTTAATTTCTTTTTGGAGATCTGCTCGCTGGCGCTCGCGGCTACGCGGATTTCATAAATTCCACGACCCACTCGCGGATTTCGTCGCGGACACGTCGGAAGACTGCCAGCTTTTCTGCTTCCGTCCCGGTCGCATGGGCGGGGTCGTCGAAACTGTGATGGATCGTGCGCTTGGCGCCGGTAAAGATGGGGCAGGACTCGCGGGCGTTGTCGCAGACGGTCACCAACACGTCGAGTGATTGTCCGGCGAATTCATCAATGGACTTCGACCGATGTTGCGAAATATCCACGCCGACTTCCGCCATCACCTTGATCGCGAGCGGGTGGACGTAGCCGGACGGCTTCGCGCCGGCGCTGAGGGATTCATACCGGTCGCCGCCGAGTTGCCGGAGCCAGCCTTCGCCCATGTGACTGCGACAGGAGTTGCCGGTGCAGAGGAAGAGGACGCGGTTCATGACGGACATCATATACGCTTATGCGAATATGTCAAGCTACCGGTAGTGTGTAAGCAAACCGGCTGCGGGTTTTGTCCGCAATGTTAGAACCGTTCGAATCCGGTTTAGGCCTTTTTGTATAAAAGTAAGACTATAAATTATGGCTTACAAATTTTTGTTGCATTACATTATTATGGTGTTATACATCGATTAACAACCGATGAGGAAATCATGCACACCGCGTATGTAACGTCGAAGGGCCAACTGGCCATCCCGGCCAAGCTGCGCCGCAAGTACAACATCAAGAAAGGGACACGGGTCAACTTTACTGAAGATGGCGATCAGATTGTCATGCAGCCGGTGACCGATGCGTTTATCGAATCTCTGTGTGGGATGTTGAAACGCAAATCTGGTTCGAAGCCGGTGACGCAGCAACTGGTTGAGGAACACGCTGAGGAAGTTCGCCGGGAGGAGGCTGCGCTTGCGCAACACCGTTCTCGATAGCCATGCCGTGCTGGCCCTGCTCTTTGCAGAGGACGGCAAAGACACAATCAAGCAGTTGTTTCGGGAAGCCTCAATCGACCAGCGCGAACTCTACATCACCACGGTCAATTGGGCCGAAGTCGGCTACCGGGTGATTCGGGAGAACGGCGCGGCGGCTTGGGACTCCAGCCGCACGGCTTTACTCCAGACACCCCTGCACATCGTGGAGGCCAGCCGTGAACTGGCGGAACACGCCGCCGTGTACAAAGCCGGTCACAAGATGAGCCTGGCAGACGCCTTTGCCGCCGCGCTGACCAAACAGAAGAAAGCCGTGCTCGTCACTGGCGACCCCGAGTTCAAGCCGCTCGAAGGCGAAATCAAGATTCAATGGCTCAAGTAGTGGAAAATTTGCTGACAAAGACCTGACCTACCTCGACTTGTTCTGCGGTTGTGGTGGCTTCAGCGCGGTCGTCATTGCAAAAACGCGACCAACCCCGGCCGTTCTCAGTTCCCTTGCGCAGATGAAATCGACGCAAAAATAGCTAGCCGTCACGCGAGTACGGGAATTCCAAGATCAGTGAGATAATTGAAGGTTGAATCGTAGAAACTGCACGCACGGGTTGGATCAGTAGATTCACCTGCCGGTACGAAAATAACCATTCCTTGGCGCGCGCGGGTTAGTAACACACGATAAGCGTTACGGAGATAAATCCGATTTTGTTCGTTCGAGATGTTGGTCCACCGGTCACCACGGAAGTCGTGGTAGCTCCAATCCGATCCCTTAAAGCGAAAATCACCATCCCACGTTACGCATGTCCAATCGAGTTCAAGACCCTGCACCTGAAACTCAGTGGCGGCATCCTCAAGGTAGTAACTTGATCGCGTATCTTCCTTGGCGTTGAGAAACCAATGTACCGGATTAATATCGACCCGGATGTCAATTGCGTGAGGTTTTAGTCGTTGAGCTTTCGACGATGCGACCATTCCAAAACGCTCCGTCCCTCTTGCGCGAGACCGAATCCATTGCTTGGCGAGTTTCAAATCACGCGTCACCGCAATTGGATACCGGTCGGCAAACCCTGCAAAAGCTTCGCGCGCTTGTTGTTTCTCGCAGTCGAGGAGCGCCTTGACGAAGGCCGAGACGTTTTCAGCCCTGAAAGACCGCATGGACACTGCAAGATGCAAGCAGTCGTCGAGGTGAGCAGCCTGCCGTTGGCGAACGCTATCCAAAGCCCTGCCCGCCGCATATTCGCTGTCGGTCAATCTCGAAGAAATGTACATGTGCCACTTGGGGAAGGACGCATTCACCGCATCCAACCACGCATCAATCCCGGCTTCTCCGGTATTGATCTCTTGACCACCACCTACAAGACAAATGATGACAGCCCAATCCTTGTGTCTATCCATGTAAGAAATCAGGAACTCAGGTTCGGACTGCGAGAAACCGGGGCGCTTCTTCTTCCGATGCATGAAACTCGCGGTCTGTTTCAAGTTCCAAGCACGTTGGGCTTCGTCAAAGATCACCACGTGTTCAATGGGTGGGCCGGATTCAATCAACGCGTCGTCGCGAAAGTGATGAACGTTCTGAATGAACGCCTTTACGCTCTCACCAACCGTACTCTTGCGTACCTTCTCTCCCTGCTTCTTTCGGCGAGCAACCTCGTCGCGCGTAAGTGCCTCGCGAAGCACAGCGACGAGCGGACCATTGCCGGAAAGGAAGACGGCGTGCGTTGGCTGGTCCACTTCGCGACGGCGAGTCGCCACGTTCAACCCGACCAAAGTCTTGCCTGCTCCCGGTACACCGGTAACGAAACAAATGAGCTTGCGGCTTTTCTCGCGTGCTTCATCCACCAAATCTTCGATGCGACGCGAAGTGACTTGCAGGTTTTGAGCGCCAGCGTCAAAGCGGGCGATGGCTTCGACCGAGTGTTGAGCGTAAAGAGCCCGCGCAGCCTCTACGATTGTCGGCGTTGGGTGATAGGGTGCGCGAGACCATTGCTGGTCGTCGAGCACAGGGCCGGCGATGCTTTGCAGAGCTAAGTCAATCACCTCGCGAAAGCTTCCGGCGTTCACCGAAATCGGGCGATACACTTTGTCCACATCAACTTCGAGTGTGAGCGATGTAGCTTCGTCAGCTTCGGTTGCGATGAGAATCGGAACAATTGAAACGTGGTGACTGGCCTCATGAAAGTTCTTCAAATCGAGAGCGTAATCCCAAACTTGATCAACCGCCGCACGATCGAATGTTCTCTCTCCGACCTTGAACTCAATTGCAAACACAACCGGTCCGATGAGCAGAACAGCGTCAATGCGGCGCCCCATCCGTGGAATATTAAACTCCAAGAATAGCGCGCCAGATAGGCCGCTGAGGTGAGATCGCAGAAACTGGATTTGGGCCATCCATGCATCTCTCTGGGTCGGAATTAGAGCGAAGTCGCAATTAGCTGTGAGTCGTCCCAACACAGTGTCAGGTTGCGATTGCAGAAAGTCGGAAATAGGTGCGCCATACCAAGCTCGCAACGACGTAGCAAGAGTGGTGGTCATGCCGACAGCTTCCATTTCCGCAGTATGACAAGTCGGTAGGGAAAAGTGAAGACTCAGCTCGGTTGATGCCTGTCGTTGTCACAAAACGAAAGTACTCCGAAGTGGTGGCGCGGATTCGCGGCTGTGGCGACAAGGGGACAGAGTTGGCGCTGGCGAAGTTGCTCCGCAAGTGTGGATTGCTGGCTGGCGGCGACAAGTATAGTTGTGCATACCGGCAGCGACTCGGCGCGCTGGGCCAGCACTCCCTACCAACATCCAGGCGGACTTCGTTTTCCCCAAGCAGCGCTTGGCGGTGTTCGTGGACGGCTGCTTCTGGCACGGTTGCCGGTGGCACTACCACCAACCACGGCAGAACGCGGCTTTCTGGCAGCGCAAGCTTGACGCCAACAAGCGTCGCGACCGACTGGTGAAACGGTCACTCCGTCGGCAGAGTTGGACAGTTGTCCGCATTTGGGAGCACGAGTTGGGGAAAAGGATGAAGGATGAATGCAGAGGGATGAAGTTGGCAGCGAAGATCCGGCGGGCATTACGGCCCGGTTATGGCCGGCATTCGTGAACATTCGTGTGATTCGTGGCTAACTTCGTCCTTCCAACCGGCGTTTCAGTCGATGCTCAGAAAGATGACACGTCGCTGGGATCAAGCCACTGGCAGCGTGAAGTAGAACTGACTACCTTTTTCGAGTTGGCTCTCGACCCAGACGCGGCCGTTGTGGGCTTGGACGATGTGTTTGACGATGGCCAGACCAAGGCCGGTGCCGCCGAGTTCCCGGCTGCGGGCTTTGTCTACCCGGTAGAACCGTTCGAAGATGCGCGGGAGATGTTCAGCCGCGATGCCCGGGCCGTTGTCGGCGACGCAGATTTCGACGTGCCCATTCTTCAGTGTGGCCGAGACGCGGACTTGAGTGCCGGCCGGGGTGTACTTGATGGCGTTGTCGATGAGGTTGACGAGGACTTGGTGCAGACGCTGGCCATCGGCTAGCACCGCCGGGAGGTCGGCGGGGATTTCCAGGGTCAGGCCGGTCTGTTTGTCGTGCGCGCGCTGGTTGAGTTCTTCGATGACGCCGGCAATCGCCGCGGGCAGGGCGACTGGGGCGAAGTCCAGCCGGGCTTGCTGGGATTCGAGGGCGGAGATGCTGAGGAGATCGTCGATGAGCGCTTCGAGCCGGCGGGAGTGGCGCTGGACGGTTTCGAGGAATTGTTTGCCGGTCGCGGCGTCGGGCGGTTCGGCATCGAGCAGGGTTTCGACGTAGCCTTTGATGATGGAGAGTGGGGTGCGGAGTTCGTGGCTGACGTTGGCGACGAAATCTTTGCGGACGTTTTCCAATTGTTTCAAGCGGGTGATGTCGTGGAAGACGACGACGACGCCGGTCTGGCCGGCGAGCTGGCCGGCTTGGACGGTGAAGGTGCGTTCGGAGGGTTGGGTGAACGCGAGTTCGCGCGCGCCGGAGGTGGCGAGGAGTTCGGCCAGGCCGGCATGGCGGAAGACTTCGAGTACGGTTTTGCCGAGGGCTTCATCGGTAATCCCGAAGGCGTGCCGGAGGGCGGTGTTGGTCAGGCGAATCTTGCCGGCGGCGTCGACGACGAGGACGCCTTCGATCATGCTCGCGAGAATGCCGGCGAGGTGGGTCTTTTCGTTGGTGAGTTCGGCGACGCGGGTTTCCAATTGCTGGGACATCGTGTTCAATGTGCCGGCGAGTTCGCCGATTTCGCCGCCGGTGTATTCGGGGGCGCGGCCGGCGAAGTCACCGGCGGCGACGCGCGCGGCCATGCGGCGCATGGATTGAATTGGGTCGGTGGTCCGGCGCGCGATCCAGTAGACGAACGGTAAGACGATGCTGGTGATGATGAGGCTCACGCCGGCCACGGTCCGGCGGACGTGCCGGGTAATGGCGCCGATCTCATGCAAGGGGATGGCGACGCGGACGATTTGGCCGGGTTCGGCAACGGCCACGTAAATGAGATTGAGATGAACGGTATCGCTTATCCGGATCGCGCTGCCGACGCCATTTTGGAGAGCGCTCTGGACTTCGGCCCGGTTGAGGTGGTTGTCGAGTTCCGCGAGTGGTCGGTCGGATTCGGCGATGACGGTGCCGTCGGTGGCGATGATGGTGACGCGCAGGCCGGTCTGTTGCGCCCAGGTGTGGACGGCGGCATTGAGTTCGCTGGGGGGCGTGCGTTGGCTGAGGGCGGCGATGAGCCGGGCGTCGCGTTCAAGATCGGCACGGATTCTTTCCCGGAGAAATGGGGGCAGGGAGACGTCGAGGGTGATGTTGATGCTGATGATGAGGACGAGGAGCAACAGCGCAACTGCGCCAAACCATTTCCAATGCAGCGGGAGCCGGGAGATGTTCACTCAATGAAACGGTAGCCGACGCCGCGCACAGTTTCAATCCAATCCCCGGCTTTGCCGAGTTTTTCGCGGAGGCGGCGGACGTGGGTGTCGACGGTGCGGGTGTCGACATCGCCTTCGTAGCCCCAGACATCCTGGAGGAGCATGTCGCGGGTTTGGACGCGGCCGCGGCGTTCGAGCAACATCGCGAGGAGCTTGAATTCCGTGGCGGTCAGGTCGAGCACTTTGCCTTTGAACGCGGCTTCATGCTTGGCGATATCCACGACGAGGTCGCCGTGTTTTAGGAATTCGGTGGGGGCGGTCTTGCCGGCGCCGCGGCGGAGGATGGTTTTGATGCGCAAGGTGAGTTCGCGCGGGCTGAACGGTTTGGTGATGTAATCGTCCGCGCCGAGTTCGAGGCCGACGATGCGGTCGACTTCCTCGGCTTTGGCGGTGAGCATGATGATCGGGATGGGCGCGGTTTTGGGATCGGCGCGCAGTTGCCGGCAGATGTCCGTGCCGTCAATGCCGGGCAGCATGAGGTCGAGGACGACCAAGGCCGGGAGTTCGTCGCGGATTTTCTTCAGGGCCACGTGCCCGTCGCGGGCAGTGGAGGTTTTGAAGCCGGCTTTCTGAAGGTTGAAAACCAACAGATCGACCACATCCGGTTCGTCATCGACTATGAGAATATGTTCAGGCATTGGGTGGCAGATGCCGGATGTCCCGGCCCTCGTAAAGGTAAACGACTTCTTCGGCGATGTTGACCGCGTGGTCACCAATCCGTTCGAGACTGTGCGCCACGGTCATGAGATTCATGGCCCGGGTGATGGTGTGTGGATCTTCGAGCATGAAACTGGTCAACTCGCGGTGGAGTTGGATTTCAATCCGGTCGACTTCATCGTCGCGCCGGATGACTTGCTGGGCTTCGACCGATTTGCCGTAGACGAAAGCGTCCAACGATTCGCGGATCATGCCGCAGGCAAGGTCCGCCATCCGCGGGATGTCGATGAACGGCTTGAGCTGCGGCTCGCGATTCAAGTCGAGCGTGCGATGGGCGATGTTGACCGCCTGATCGCCGACGCGTTCAAGTTCGGCGGAGATTTTCATGATGACGATCAGAAACCGCAGGTCGCGCGCCTTGGGTTGCCGGAGGGCGATCAACTCGACGCAGCGTTCGTCGATTTCTTTTTGCAGGAGGTCGAGCTGATTGTCGCCATCATGGACTTGCTGCGCCAGCCCGCTGTCGCGTTGGACCATCGCGCGCAAGGCATGGGTAACGGCTTGATCGGCCAGTGAAGACATCCGCAACAATAAGTCTTTGGCCTGCGTCAACTCTTGATCGAAGTGCAATTCCATGATTAGCCGAATCTCCCGGTAACGTAATCTTCCGTCTGCTTGTTGGACGGGTTGGTGAAGATTTTGTTGGTCGCGTCAAACTCGACCAATTTGCCCAGATAAAAGAACGCCGTGAAATCACTGCATCGCGCGGCTTGCTGCATGTTATGTGTCACGATGATGATGGTGTAATACTTTTCTAGGTCCTGAATCAACTCTTCGATTTTCGCCGTCGCCGTCGGATCGAGCGCGCTGCACGGCTCGTCCATCAATACCACCTCTGGTTCGACGGCAATCGCGCGAGCAATGCAGAGTCGTTGTTGCTGGCCGCCGGACAACATCATGGCCGACTCATGCAACCGGTCCTTCACCTCGTCCCACAACGCCGCCTTCCGCAAACTGCTGATTACCCGATCTTCCAGCGCGGTCTTGTCCGTCACGCCCTGAATGCGCAGTCCGTACGCGACGTTATCAAAAATCGATTTCGGAAAGGGATTCGACTTCTGAAACACCATGCCGACGCGTTTGCGTAAATCGATCACGTCCACCGCTGGCGCGTAAAGATCCTCGCCCTTCAAGGTGATGCTCCCGGCCACGCGCGTCCCGTCGATCAGATCATTCATCCGATTCAAGCACCGTAAGAGCGTGCTCTTACCGCAACCGCTCGGCCCGATGAACGCCGTCGTCCGGTTCGGGAGAATGTTGACGTTCACATCGAACAACGCCTGCTTCGCGCCGTACCAGAAGTTCACATCGCTGATTTGAATGATGGGTTTATCCATGGCGAATCCGCGACCGAATCTTGGCGCGAACAATCACGCCGGCCAAGTTTAAAAGAAACGTCACCGCCAACAACACCAACACCGAGCCATACAAAATCGGCTTCGTCCGCTCGATGTCCGGTGACTGCGTTGACAACACAAACACATGATACCCCAGGTGCATAAATTGATCCGTCCACTGCGTCGGCAAATGCGCCAGATAATACGCCGCCCCGGTAAACATGATCGGCGCCACCTCACCGGCCCCGCGGCCAACCGCGAGAATTGCCCCCGTCAACACCCCCGGCAACGCCTCCGGCAAGACAATCCTCCAAATCGTCTCCAACTTCGTCGCACCCAGCGCCAGACTCGACTCGCGCAACCCATTCGGTACCGCCCGCAGCGCTTCCTCCGTCGCCACAATCACCACCGGCAACGTCATGATCGCCATCGTCGCCGCCGCCCACACCAACGCCGGCTTCCGGTAATGCAGCTCGCCGTTATAGAACATCGAATCGATTCCGCCCCCGACAAATTGAATGAAAAAACCCAACCCAAACAAGCCAAAGACAATCGACGGCACTCCGGCCAGATTATTGATCGCGCTGCGAATCACGCGAGTGAGGGCCGCCGTTGACCGGGCATACTCGTTCAAATACACCGCCGTAATCACCCCAACCGGCACGACTCCCACCGTCATCAACGTCACCAGCGCGAGCGTCCCGAAGATCATCGGAAACACGCCGGCCGTTTTCGCCTCGAACATCCCCTCCTTCGTCCCGCCAAACACAAACCGCCCCGAAATCTGCCCAGCCCCCTCCCAAACGATGTTGCCGAGAATCAACAGGATCGTCAGCACGATCAACGCCGTCGCTCCGCCGGTCGCCAACTTGAAGAGCCGCCCCTTCATCCGCGGCCCTCCAACCGGCGTTTCATCCGATGCACCACCACGTCGCCGATCAGGTTCGTGATGAACGTCACCGCGAACAAGAGTGCGCCGAGCAGGAACAAGATCCGGTAATGATCACCACCGAAAACCACTTCCGCGAGTTCCGCGGCAATCGTGGCGGTAATGGTCCGGCACGAATCGAAGATGGAACCCGACATGATCGAGGCGTTGCCGGAAGCCATCAGCACGATCATCGTCTCGCCGATGGCGCGACCGAAACCGAGCACGCACGCCGCAAACACCCCCGGCAAAGCCGCCGGCAAGACGATCTGCCAGGCGACTTGCCACGGCGCGGCCCCCAACGCCAACGCGGCTTGGCCGTAGCCGCGCGGGAC
>JBAXYB010000046.1:0-22629 GCA_037127585.1 Verrucomicrobiota bacterium | reverse complement strand
CTTGCCACGGCGCGGCCCCCAACGCCAACGCGGCTTGGCCGTAGCCGCGCGGGACACTGGTCAGCGCGTCCTCTGCAATCGTGAACACGACCGGGATGACCGCCAGACCCAACGCGATACCGGCGACGAAGGCGTTGAGGCGGGAATGATAGTGGAAAAGGCTTTGGAGGATGCTGGCGAGGACGATGAGCGCAAAGAAACCGAGGACGACCGAGGGGATGCCGGCGAGGAGTTCGATGGTGGGCTTGATGATTTCACGCATTCTCGGGCTGGCGAGTTGGGAAACATAGATCGCGGCACCGACGCCGAGCGGGACCGAGAAGAGCAGGGCCACGAGCGTGGCCTTGAGGCTGCCGATGAACAGGGGGATGAAGTTGTACTTGGGGATTTCACTGACGGGCTGCCAGATGTATTCGGGTTTGTCGTAGCCGGTCCATTGGCGCGGATAGAGGAGCCAACCCCAACTGGTCGTGTTGATGCGGGCGTCGGGACTGGTGTTGTGTTGAAGTTCTTCCTTCTTCAACTCCACCAGCGTCTTGATCGTCTCGGCATCATAGGATTTGTATTCGGCCTCGGTCAGACCCAGGAACGCGGCCGGACTTTCGTTCGCGGCCCGGATTTTGGCGTTGTTGGTTTCCTTGAGAATCACCGGCAAGGCTTCTTTGCCGACAAACGCGAAGATCAGAAACACCATCAGAATCGCCGAAAGCGAGACGAGGAAGATGCCGCGTTCGATGAACCACTCCGTCCACCGCCGGCGCGGGGCGCGCCGGGGCTGAGGCGTGGTGGGAACAGATTCCGTTGGCGGTGTTTCAGTCAAGCCGCCAGAATCAGCGGGAATTGTGACGATTGAGTGACGGCCGTGTGACGTACGGGCAAACTTGGGGCCGCCATCTTGGCAAAAGAAAAACACCCGGCAATCGAGGATTGCCGGGTGTTTTGGACGGGCGGGGCTGCCCGCTGAGGAGGAATTACCGCATGTTTTTCGGCAGCGGATAGTAGCCGATGTCTTTGACGACCGCTTGGCCTTCGTCGCTGGTGCACCACGTGATGTAGTCGGCGACGGCACCTTTATCCTTGGCCGGGTCAACATAGTTGAAGAGGTACCGCGCGATCGGGTACTTGCCGGATAACACGTTTTCTTCCGACGGTTCAAGGGCGGTGGCACCGTCGGTCTTGCTGACGAGGAGATGTTTGACGCCTTCGCCGTAGGCAATGCCGCCGTAGCCGATGCCGAGTTTGTCTTTGGCGACGCCTTGAATGACGGCCGCGGTGCCGGGCATGGTCTTGGTGCCGGCGGCGAAGTCCTTTTTATTGAGCACGTGTTCTTTGAAGAACTCATAGGTGCCGGAGGAGTTTTCGCGGCCGTAGAGCGAGATCGGCGCGTCCGGGCCGCCGACGTCTTTCCAGTTGGTGATCTTGCCGGTGAAGATGCCTTCCAATTGGGGAAGGCTGATTTGCTTGAGCGGGTTGCCGGCGTTGACGTAGACGGCGAGGCCGTCCATGCAGGTCTTGTATTCGCGCGGGCGTTTGCCGAACTTTTTGACGAAGTCGGCTTGTTCGGCGGGCTTCATCGGGCGCGAGGAGTTGCAGATGTCGGTGGTGCCGTTGAGCAACGCGGCGATGCCGGTGCCGGAGCCGCCACCGGTGACTTGAACCGTGGTGCCGGCATGAGTCTTCATGTAAACCTCGGCCCATTTCTGGCCGAGGATGACCATGGTGTCGGAACCTTTGACGGTGATGTTGTCGGCCCGCACGAGGGCGGGTACGAGGAGTAATGCGAGGAGGTATTTCATGGGGTTGTTTTCCTTTGGGTTAGAATTTGAACGTCGTGTCCATTTGGACGCGGAGTTCGTCTTCGCCTTGAAGACCGACGGTGTTGTGGCCGGTATTGGGGCGGTCGCTGATCTTCTCGGTGATGAACGCGGTGAAGGTGAGCTGCCACCAATCTTGCGGGAGGTAGATGGCTTTCGCGATGTGGCCTTTGCGGTCGGTGCCGCCGTTGCCCCAGTCGGAATCCGCGATGGCATCCCAGGTGGAGTCGGCTTGCTGGTATTTATACTGGTAGGCGAGCGCCCATTGGCCCTTCTTCTTGAAGTCGCCGAACGCGATCTGCGCGGTATAGCCGGTCGTCTGGTTCAGATCGTTGGAGGTCACGCTCGAAGGGGAGCGGGAAAGTCCGTTGTACGCGTTGGCGAGGTTGGCGTCGAATTCGCCGGCGACGCGGAGCAGGGCCGGTGTGCCGAGGAACGGTTTGTCGGCAATGTTCCAGGCGATTTCGGCGCGGGCGTAGGCGACTTGAAAGTCACCGGGATAGTTGGTGGAGGCGCTGGAGCCGACCAACGCGTTGCCGAGGTTGGGTGAATCACCGGCTTTCACATTGCGCAGGTTTTGCGTGAAGTAGTAACCACCGGCCGCGGTGACTTTCACGCGGGGAGTTTTGAGGTCGCCGCCCAGCTTGGCCTCGATGCCGGCGAGTTGGTCGAACATATACGCATCATCGGAGTCGCTGCTGAATTCTTTGATGGAATACTGTCCGGCATTGACGAAGAGCCGGTAGCGTTGTTCGCTGCCCAGTTTCCACTGGAATTGTTCGGCGACGCCCTCGGTCGTCACGTCGTAGTCATAGACCATGGGCGATGCGATGATCGGCTGCCAGATCGGGATATCAAACTTGCCACCGATGACTTTGATGTAGTCCTGACCGGGCGGGGAAAGCGTGACGGAGGCGACATCGATGTTGATCGGTTTCTTTTTGAAGGTGTCGGTGAGGGTTTGGTTGACGCTGACCGGATCGCCATCGCCGCTGGCCAGCCGGAGGTTGACCGTTGCCCACTCGGCATACCGGGCTTCAACACCAAACCGCATCCGATAGCGCCAGCGCAAGCGGTCGGCCTTGTTCAAGTCATCCTCGAAACTGAAAAACTCCGAGCGGAGCCGCAGATCGCCCGTGAACACCAAGGCATCGAGCCAACTGCTAACTTTGGCTTTGCTGTACATCTCGACGGCTTGTTGGGTTTGCTGGTCGAGTTGCTCGCGAACATCGTTCGCTTCGCGTTGGTTGATGACACCTTTCTTGATGAGCAAATCCAGAATGGCATCGGAACTTTGGGCAAACGCGGCGCTGCTGGTCAGTAGGGCGGCAGACAACACGGCGATGGTTTTGAGTCGGTTCACTTAGGTCGCTTCTCCTTATTGGTTGATGCGGCCAGACTGCTGAGTGCATGTGACAACACAAGAGCGAGAAGGTTACGATTGTGTGACGAACAAGGGTTGCCAAGCTGCCCCAAATCGTTTGCACACACTGCCGCTAGGCCAGGACGGCTGCCCACTTGATCGCGCGCGCCGCTCGTTCTACTGGGCCGCGACTTCTTCAAGCTGACCGGTTTTTTACTGACCGAAAAGCTTCGGGATGTTGACGACCGACGGAGACCGATGGTGGGTGATATATTTTTGCCACGCTGGAAGTGTTGGGACAGCTCTCCGGTAATGCTTTTTCCCCGAGATCAGCAGCAGGCTCTGCGATTTCCCATCTCCGCAAAGTGTTACACATATGTCACCTGGCCGACGCGCGTTCGTGGTCTGCCGATTGCACTGTCAGGTTGCTATGACAACAACTGAGATTCGCTTACTGACGCTCGCACTCCACAAAGATACAGGGGTGGATTATTTAAATGAAGCCGCCGCCATGATTCGGGAACTGGCTTCGATTCACCGAGTCCGGGTTGATCCGCACCAATTCCGATTGGAGATCCTGTACGACCGGTCTACGCCAGGCCTCTTGCAGAACATTCATCAAGCCCTGCTGGTCGCGGGTAAGCAATTGACGCCCATGGGGCGATACTAATTGCTCGGAGCGCGCGGCTCACAACGAGCCCGCACGACCCGGCTTGATTCTGACCACCACTTCCGGTCGCACCGGCCATTGACTTGACCACTGGCGCGACGGCGGGTATGAATCTCTGCGCCGGCGCACGGAGGGGTGCCAGAGCGGTTGAACGGGCTGGTCTCGAAAACCAGTAATGTCGCAAGGCATTCGTGGGTTCGAATCCCACCCCCTCCGCCACTTTCATTCACAAATATCATGCGGATCATCGTCACGGGCTTAGTCGGGCAATACGCGTTTGGCGGTGTCGCGTGGGATTATCTCCAATACGTCGAAGGCTTCCGGCAACTCGGCCACGACGTGTTCTACCTCGAAGACACCGAGACTTGGCCCTACGATCCGATCAACAACACCATCAGCGCCGATTGCTCGTACAATGTCCAGTATCTCGGCGACGTGATGCAGAAGCTGGGGCTTGGTGACCGGTGGGTTTACCGCAACGGCGCCGATGGGAAATACTACGGGGCCAGCCCGGATTTTTGTCGGGGCGCTGATGTTTTTGTGAATGTGTCCGGCTGTGGCTGGCTGCGCGATGAATACCGGGCGATCCCGCAGAAAATCTTTATCGATTCCGACCCGCTGTTCACCCAAGTTGGGCTGGCACTCGGGATGCAAGAAGTGATCGACCGGATTGGCGCGCACGATTTTCATTTCACGTTTGCCGAAAACATCAACGCACCGGATTGCCGCGTGCCCAAAGGCGGACTGCGGTGGTTGCCGACGCGTCAGCCGGTCGTGCTCGATTGGTTTCCGCGCGCCACCGAAACACCCCGGGATGTTTTCACCACGGTGATGAATTGGGTTTCATACAAGCCGAGCGAATACGCCGGTGAGACATGGGGGCAAAAGGATCTCGAGTTCCGGAAGTTCCTCGACCTACCCCAGCACACCGCGCAGAAGTTCGAAATCGCGATGGGCCTTGGCCAAGGTAAACAGCGACCGACCGAGTTGATCCTCTCCAAAGGGTGGCAACTCATCGAGCCGGACAAAGCGTTGCCGGATCCGTGGACGTACCGGGATTATCTCGCGAATTCCAAAGGCGAATGGAGCGTCGCGAAGGAAGGCTACGTCAAAGCGCGGAGCGGGTGGTTCAGTTGCCGAAGCGCATGCTATCTCGCGCTCGGACGGCCCTGCGTCTTGCAGGATACCGGGTGGAGCGCGCATTATCCGACGGGCACTGGGCTGTTCGCGTTCGCGACCATGGCCGAAGCAGTGGCCGGGATTGCGGCCATCAATGCCGACTATGCCAAACATTCGGCGGGGGCCCGGGCGGTCGCGGCGGAAATGTTTGATGCGCGAAAAGTTCTCGGCAAAATGTTAGAACAAATCGGATGAAGATTCTGCACCTCGGTCCACTCTGGTTTCCGGTTTCGCGAGATGCAGCCGGCGGACGCGAGACGTGGCTGGCCGGCTTGATCGGGGCGCTGGAGAAGTTGGGTTGCCGGAATACGCTGCTGGCCGCCGGTGATTCGGTAACGCCGGCGGAACTGGTGCCGGTGGTGGAACGCAATCTCGTCGCGCTGATGAAGGAAGGGACGGCGTGGGAGGCGGCGTATTATCAGGAACACCAACTCATGCTCGCACTCGAACGCGTAGCGGAGTTTGACATTGTCCATTCGCATTTGAGTCCCGGTGTGTTTTCGTTCCCGGGTCGCGTGCTGCACACCCAACACACGCCGGTCTGGGGTGACTTTCAGTGGTTTGTGAAAAAACATCCCAACCTCTGGATTAATGCGGTCAGTGAATATCAAGCGCAGCGGATTCGCGATGCCGGCGCCCAGCGCGTGTCTGTGATTCATAACGGGATCGATGTGGAGTCGTTTACGTTTCACGCGCGCGGGACGGGGTTGGCATTTCTCGGCCGAATTGAATCGGGGAAGGGTCCCGACCTGGCAGTTCAAGTCGCCCAGCAACTCAACTTGCCGCTGACGCTGGCCGGCCCGATTGTCGACAACGAGTTGTTTGAGAAATCCATCCAACCGCATCTCGGCGAGCAGATCCGGTACATCGGCGTAGTCAACCACACGCAAAAAAACGAACTCTTGGGCGGCGCGGCCGTGGCGTTGCTCCCATTTCGCGGGGCGGAAGGCTTCGGGCTGGTCAGCATCGAAGCGATGGCGTGCGGCACGCCGGTGGTCGCGTTGGCCAATGGCGCGTTACCGGAAGTCGTCGAGCCGGGGGTGACCGGCTATCTCACGCATAACGAAGCGGAACTGGGTAAGCTGACATTGGCGGCGCTGCAATTGGATCGCCGAACGATTCGCGCCCGGGTCGCCAGCCGGTTCGACATGAGCGTGGTGGCGAAGCGTTACCTAAATCTCTACGAGCAGATTAGTCGGGCTTAACGAATTTCTTCGGCGCGTCCAACTTCGTCAACTTCAGATCTTGCGCCGTCAGATCGAGCAGCGCGATGCCCAGCCGGATCGTGCGGCGCGCCCGCAAATGCAGGTAGCCAATCGTGATAATCACCAATGACCACGCCGACAACGCCCACAACGCCGCCGGGTTGGTGGATGAGGT
The DNA here is from genome assembly GCA_037127585.1 of Verrucomicrobiota bacterium. Taxonomy (GTDB): domain Bacteria; phylum Verrucomicrobiota; class Verrucomicrobiia; order Palsa-1439; family Palsa-1439; genus CAINDI01. Next base: position 16,223 of record JBAXYB010000046.1, on the reverse strand, counting down.
GATAATGACCGCTTGCCGGCTGGTGTTGCCGCTGAGAATCTCGACCGCACCGGGCACTGTGTGCTGCATGACGAACACAAATAACGCCACAAACGCCACGACCGCCCAGAAAAAGACTTTACCGAGCAGCGTCCACCGAGCACTGAGCCGGGCGCGCAGCAACCGTTTGTTGCCGCCGTGATTCTCGGCCACGGTATTCACGACCACCTTGGTAAACCGGTCGCCGAAAATCGTCACGTCATACTCGTCCCAACCGCTGTCCGTGCTCGCCTGCCACTGATTCTCATCGAGCTGTTCGATCAGCTTCGCCAAAAACTCAAAGCGTTCGAGGCCGGCTTCATTCCAATAATTGAGCGTGTGCACACTGCCGACGCCGTCATACACCTGCGACATTTCGCGAACTTTCGAGCGGGCGCTCGTCGGAGTCTCACCGCGTTTCAGCCGGTGGGCATACCGGGGCCAACCGCGGACGATCGGCTGGAGCAAATACATCAATCCCACCAACGGCCGCGACCAAATCTTGCGCTGCCACACCGGCAAATCCACGCGCGCCGCCGCCAATGCGCCCACCAGCAAGCTCGCGGCAAAAGTCAGCACCGGCCACGTCCACAACGGCGGAAACAACAAGGCCAACAACGCGCCGCCGAGCGTGATCGCCACGTGCCATTCGAGACTGGTCAGCAAGGTCATCAAACCCGCCGGCTCCGGTGTGTACAATGTCTGAAACAGCCCGCTGCCAAAGATGCCGTGATAGATCACAAACCGGCCAAAAATCCCCGAGCGCCGGGTGGGATTGTAAATCCGCCCACGCCATCGCATGCCGCCGAGGTTATTGAAATATTCGGGATGCTTGTGCCGCAACAACGCTTCCGCCACGCCGTAGCCGCGCTGCTGTTTCAGATAGGCGCCAAACGTATTCCGCCGGTAATGCCAGACGAAGCCGGCATGGGAGAACGCGATCTTGCGCCCGCGCTGGAGCAACCGCCAACACACGTCCACGTCATCACCCGCCGCCCGGTAAATCGGGTCGAAGCCCTCGATCTCGTCGAGCGCCCATTTCCAGAATGCCATGTTGCAACCGGGAATGTGTTCGGCATTCCGGTCGTCCAACATCACGTGCGCCGGTCCGCCCGGCGCGCTGGCGACGGCACCGGCCACCCAGTTGTCTTCGGGTGGCGGGAAATTGTGACCGCCGATCGACGCCGCGTCGGTCTTCAACAAATCGCCAATCAAATAGTAGAGCCAATCTTCGTCCGCCCGGCAATCGCTGTCCGTAAACGCCACAATCTCACCGGTCGCCGCCTGAATCCCGGTATTGCGCGCATTGGAAAGTCCCATGTTCGGCTGGTGAATCGTCTTCACCTCCGGGAACTGCGCCGCAATTTTCGCCGTGTCATCCGTCGAGCCGTCGTCGACAAGGATGACTTCGTAATTCGGGTAATTCAGATGCCGGAGCGAATTCAAGCAGGCCGGCAACGTGCGTCCGCCGTTGTAGCTGGCCACGACTACGCTGACCTTCGGATAATCCGGGATCGGGAAATACGGCGCGCGTTTGTACTGTTCGCTCACCGCGTGGAACGCACCGCGCGGCTTCCGGTCTTTGTCGGTCAGCCCGAAGAACCAGTTCTCAATCTGCGACCCGCCGGTATGCCAGTCGTCCGTGAACGCAAAAATAAACACGCCGGCCAGTCCCGCACGAAACGCGACTTCGATGTGGCCGCTGAGGAACTGCGCTTTGGCGGACTCGCCTTCGCGTTGCGAATCCATGCCGAACTCCGCCAGCACGAGCGGCCGGTCGCCGGCCAGACTTTGGAGCCGGTCGAGGTAATTGGAAAATGGCCGTGGGTCGTGGAGGTAAACGTTGAAGCTGATGAAATCGAGACTCTGCGGTTGGAGGAATTCCGTGGGCGGATAATTGACGAAGGTGACGAGCCGCTGCGGATCGATGCTCTTGACGATGCCGGCGAGTTCGTCGAGGAAGGCTTCGATCTTCTTCGCGCCGTACCAGCGGGCGATGTCGGGCGGAATCTCGTTGGCCAACGTGATCGCGAAGACGGCCGGATGGCCCTTGAGCGCCTCGGCGGCCTGCCGGGTGGCGTTGCGGGCGAATTCCTTGGACTCGTTGTCGTCGAGGAAACAGGTGTGCTTCGGCCAGTAGTAATCAACGAGCACTTTCAGGTCGAACTGATGCGCCAAATCAAGAAACCAGCGGGGCGGGACGTGGTAAGTGCGGACGACATTGGCGTTGAGCTGGCGGATCAGTTCGAAATCTTTTTCGACGCGCTCCGGCGTCGGGAAAGTACAACCGGCGGCATCGGGTTTGAACGGCCCGTAGGTGACGCCTTTTGGGAAAAACTTCTTCGCGCCCACGCGGAAGAATTTGCCATCAGTCAGAACTCGTTCTGCCGGCGAAACATTGGCCAGATTCGCCGGTAACTCAGGCTGGAAGCTGGCGGCGCGGACTGGGGTGTCGATTGATTGAGGGCTTGCCACGGATTTCTCAAGGTCCAAGACGCTGCTGCGTCCCAGAAACTCGGTAGCCGGGTTTGTAACAGATAGAAATCGCATCGTCAATCAGCCCATAGACGGCGGGCCGGACGATTTATTCAGTCTATTCACAAGCCGGGGACGCGATTGCGAACCCTACTCAATCCTCCCTCACGGAAGTTGCGAGATTTCCTTCAGCTTTTTCCATTGCTGTTCCGTGACCCGTTCGGCGTGGCCGTCGAGGAAGAGACAGCCGCGCGTGCCGTCGCCACTCGGCGCGGTTTCGTAGAACGCGATCACTTTGTCTGACTTGTCGAAGTCGGTGACTTTCTTGCCGGAGAGCGAAGCGTTCGGGAGGTAGGGCTTCTGGTTGCCGGGTTGATTGAACACATCTTTGTTGCGGACGTAGAGAACGAGTTCCTCTTTAGCCGATTTCGCATCCGCCAGCGCCGGTAGGACGCGACGTTCGCCGACGTAGGCCATCAACGCGACACCGATCTGTCGGAGATTCTTGAGGGATGCCTCACCGGCTTTGTCGTCATCGCCGCCGGCATCGCCGCCACCGAGTTCGGATTCGAGATCGAAGGGGCGGATGTCGGTCAGGCTGCCGGCGCTGCGAAGGTTCAACAACGCGAGCGCGAGCACGGTGGTGGCGGTGGGCTTCTCGGGTTCGGGCGGTTGACCGCCACGCATGGCGGCTTGCATGGCCATCATGTCCATCGCTTTCATTTGGGATTTGTAGGCGACGAGGTAGGTCTCGCCGCCCAAGTTCACAGTCTGGCCTTTGGTGTAATAGAGCCCGGCATTCGCGCCACCGGCCAACGCCCGATAAATGTTCGCGGGATCAACAGTCGCGCTCGTGGAGAGGCGCCGCCAATTCGCATCGAGGTCTTTGTACTTGAGCGTGAGCGGGAAATCTTTCCCGGCGAGGGCTTGTTCCATCGTGGTGACGTCGGCCAGCGCGAGGCTGCCGGCGGCGAGGGCGAGAACGAGGATGAGGTTTTTTTTCATTGGTGTTTTCTGGGGGTTGTTAGCGGCGCGCCCCAGTCATCTTCTTCGGGGCTGGCGGCGGATTTGTCGGACACATTAAATCGCAGTCGGGTAAACGTGTCGATTGGCAAGTTGACGCGACCACAGTTCTCCGTCGTACCGGCGAATGCTTTTTCGTCGAGCTGTTCGAGGGCGAGAGTGAATTGGGTGCCATCGGGGAAATAGGCGCGGACATCGGTCGCTTGCCGGCGCGCGGTGGCGGCGGTGCTCCCGGCGAAATCGATGGCGGCGATCTTGGTGAGCGGAATTTTCACGGCGGCGAAACTGTTGGTCAACCCGGCTTCCCTGCCGGTCATAGAGCGCAAGGCGCCGCTCACTTTGTCACCGTTGCTTAAGCGGACGAGATCTTCGGACGGAGCGCGAGTCGGAGCGGGATCGCTGTCGAGTTTGCCGTCCCATTCGGAGACGACGATGTTGGCCAGCCGGAGATCGGCCTGGCCTTGGGACTGAAAAGACAAGGCGGTTCCTTTGCCGTCAAACTCCGTGGTGTCGGTCCATTGTTTGACTAGGACGTTATCGAAGTAGACCGCGATGGTTTTCTTGGGTTTGTTCACGCGCAAGGTGACGTGCGCTTTGGTGCGTTGGCCGCGCTCGGCGATCTGGACATTGCCCTCGAGATTGCGCTGATTGTTGCGATTCAAATAGAGGTAGTTGCCGTTGCAGGAAAGCTGGTAGCCGTTCAGGCCGGCGGCGTTGTAGAAGCCCACCGCCCAGTACGGCTGGCCGCGCCAGGCGATGTCGAACTCAATGTTCGCCACGGCCGGCAGGCCAACTTCCTTGCTGATCACGCCGGACTGGCCGCGACGGCTGTAGAGCTTGCCTTGTTTGTATGTCCAACCGGCGGAGGACGATTTCCAATCGCTCGGGCCGGTCGGGCCGCTGTAAATAACTACCGGCGCCAACGCCCGGCATTCCAGGCGTTTGATCATTGTCCGTTGGAGCCGCAACTGGCCGGCGTACCACGTGGTGAGCGTCAACGTCTGGTCATCGAGCGCGACGATGTCGCCGGTCAGTTGATCGCCATTGGTCAGTTCGACCAGCCAACCGTGTAATTGCCGGGCGTTGGTGGGCGGGCGCGGCGCGAGCTGCAGTTCGGCGAGATTGGTGGCTTCAAAAAGAATTGGTGCCGGCGCGCCGTCCGCCTGCCAGCGCAAGCCGGTTGCGGTGGCGGAGAGGAGCGCGCCTTGGAGCCGGTCGCCGTTGCGAAATTTGAGCGTGTCACCGGCGTGGGTCACCGGCACGATTCCTAAAAGCAAACACACAAACGCTCGCACGCACGGAGTGTGACATAGCCACGCCCGGGAACGCAAGTGTACTTGCGCCCGGTTTCATCCGCGTCTAGGCTGCGCGGCCATGTTCGATCTGCAACCGTGGCAATGGGCGTTGGTGATCCTCGGCGCGTTTCTGGCCGGCGTGGCGAAGACGGGAATTGCCGGGCTGGGGATTTTGACGGTGGCGATTTATGCGAACATTCTGCCGGCGAAAGAATCCACCGGCATCATCTTGCCGATGTTGATTTGCGCGGATGTGGTCGCGGTGGTGGCGTACCGGCGGCATGCGGTGTGGTCACACATGGGGCGGTTGTTTCCGTGGGTGGCGGTGGGGATCGGGGCTGGGTACTGGGCGATGGGGCGGATTGACGGCGCGCAAGTCCGGCATGTGATTGGCGTAATTTTGCTGGGGATGACCGGGTTGCACTGTTGGCGGAAGTGGCGGAAGACGCCGGTGCCGCATGCGTGGTGGGTGGCGGCGGCGACTGGCGTGCTGGCCGGATTCACGACGATGATGGCGAATGCGGCCGGGCCGATCATGGTGCTGTATTGGCTGGCGCTGGGATTGCCGAAGATGGAATTTCTCGGGACGGGGGCGTGGTATTTTTTGATCATCAATCTGTTCAAGGTGCCGTTCAGCTATCACCTCGGGCTGATCACGCCGGCGTCGTTGCAGTTTAATTTATGGATGGCGCCGGCGGTCGTTGCCGGGGCGTTGTTGGGCCGCGTGTTTGTGCAGCGGATCAATCAAACGTGGTTTGAAATACTCGCGCTCGGCTTGACGTTGGTGGCGGCGATTCGACTGCTGTGGTGAAGCCGGTCACTGCCAGGTGGGCAGGAGGGAATCGTAGGCGAGTTGCTTCTGCCACTCGACGTGCCCGTCAATAAACACGGCGTTGAATCGGCTCGTATGCCGGCGGGTGACAATGCTGGCGTTGAACTTGTCCACGTCTTGTTTTTTCTTCGTGGGATTGATGTTGCCATACCAGACCCCAGTCTGGAGGTTGAGGGTGTCATCACCGTCCATTGCGAGCAGCGTCGTGGATTGCGGCACACTTTGGATCGGGGTGCCGGTCAGCCAGAGTTCGTAGTTGAAAGCGTAGCTGGTGTAGACCGTGAGGTTGTTGCCGCTGTAGTCCACCGTCGTAATCGCCTTGGGTGCCCGGTCACTCGGGCAAACCATGACGGCGACGTTATTGAGTGGGCCCATGTTGACGTCCTTGGCCCAATGGCTGGAGGTATGAATTTTCAAATGGATTCCGTTGCCGCCCCCGTTGGTGACAATCGTGCCTCCGAAGAACGGCGGCATGAGGCCACCGTTATCGTCGGCATACATGCTCACCGACAAGCCGATCTGGTGGAGATTGCTGACGCATTTGGCACGGCGCCCTTTCTCGAGAGCGGAGGCGAGCGCGGGCACCAGCAAGCCGGCCAACAGCGCGATGATGGCAATCACCACGAGCATCTCAATTAAAGTAAAACCCGGCGACCCGCTTAAACGACGTTTGACCAAAACCCTTTTTCCCTTCGTTCCCGCCCCACTTACAATCCCGGCGCGCCACCGTGAGCAACACCTATCCACCACTATGGGCAGCGGTTTACAAGTAAGTCGGGCCCAGCATTGGTAACCCTTGTGCTCTGTTTATTTACAAGGGGCAATACAGCAGTTGTTTACAGCACATATTCAGAACGAATTAGTAAGAGCGGCATCCGGGGCAAGCCAACCAGCGGAATTCTCATTGGAATTTTCCAATGGCGGGATTAGCGTTCGCGCGTGATACACCCGCTTCGAAACCACTGGTTGAGCGCGGCTGTTTGGTTCGGCAGCAGCGTCCTGAGCCTCAGCTTGGCTCAGACCGAGACGAACCTAACGAATGCGCTGAAGTTGCTAACCCGCGCGCAGAGCCCGGCCGGCATTGCCCAGCGGATCGATCTTTATGAGGAAACCATCGGGCAGTGTCGGTTGATCACGGCGACATCCTCCAACTTCTGCGCAGCGCAGATGGTGTGGGCAATTTGCCTGGTGGATCTGGCGCAGGTGGTCACCCAACGGCTCGATTCGGCAGATTACGCGCATCAAGCACAAGTGCGACTTGCCACGGCAGAGCAATGCGCACCCCAATCATGGCTTGTGCAACAAACATGGGGGCGATTATTGCTCGCGGAAGCCGAGCGCCAGGAATCAGCCCCCAAAGCTGCAGGGCGACTACTCGAGCAGGCCCGGCAACACTTTGAAAAGGCCCGTCAAATCCCGGCCTTCAAAGGCGATCACGCCAATTCTGACTTCCATGTCAGCCTCTGCCTGATCCGTCTCGCCCAACTGACATCCAATCGGATCGATAAGTTGGCGCTGTATCGGGAGGTTGGTCGCCGCTGCGAAAGTGCGGCGCAGGTGCCCGGTTTTACGAAGCAAGGCCAAGTGCATGGCGTGTGGGGTGGAGCATTGCTGGAGATCGGGAAGCTGGAAGGCCAGCGTCAGACGCTCCGCCAGAGTATCGAACATCTGCAGACAGCCTTGAGCCTGACCGCGAACGACTTGAAAGCCAGATACAATCTCGCCTGCGCTTACGCCTTACTCGATAACACCGACTTGGCATTGAAAGAACTGGCCACCTGCCTGAAAAATGATCCGACCGGCGCTTATTGGAACACGGCGCAAAATGACGGTGACTTGGAGTCGATTCGATGCATGGACGAATTTCGCGACCTGCCGGTCACGCATTGAGTTCGACAATCCAAAGCCAGTTGGGCGTCAAAAAACGGTAGAAACAGGCAAGCGACTAACCGGCCGATCAGGCCAAAACCTGAGCGGTGACTTTGGATCGACGACGGGCAATAATCACCACTAATCCGGACAGAAACAGAAACGCGATCGACGGTTCGGGAACGGCGCTGCTCAGTAGCTCATACTGGCTGGCTGGCGATGGCTGCGTATTGTCGATGATCAAAAAAGACACGCCGTCACCAGCGAAAGTTGTTGGCACGCCACCGATCACGCCCGGAAAGAGTCCACCATAAAGGATCTGTGCGGAAAAAGTTGGTGCCTGGGCAAGGACAGCTACAGGCGTAACAAAGCTAACATCAAACTTTAATTGGGAACCTGGGGTTAACTGAAGCACTAATTCGCTAAAGGCAATACTGTTAGACAATACACCTTGTAAGCCACTCCAAGAAGCAGAGTCGGAAAACTCCAGTGCGCCCAATGAACCGCCAACAATGGTAAAATTGTTGATCGTCGCAGTCGTATTGCCGTTTAGAGAACCTGGGCCGTCAAGCAACTGAAAGTCGAGGTAGAAAGGCGCAGTGTACGCAGTCAGTGCGGTGGTATTGAGGTCGACGCTGTAGTTAATTGTCGTCGACTGCGCAATCGGAGCACCGATCGAAAAAATAAGCGCGATTGCTGCCCAAATTTTGTTGAACCGCCTTCTCATTTTGTTTTAGCGAATCTGTTGCATTGGAGCCATTTAATCGTTGGTTCATATAACTCAACCAATTACCACCGTCAAGGTCGATTTTAGCCCTCTCTTAATAATTATCGTGCACCCGGTCCGCCCAAGACACGCGGAGTGTAAGTGATCGCGGCTCGGGTCGGATTCACGAACTGCAGCGAGATGGTCGTTGTCGCACCTGGACTCAAGCTTGCGGCACTAAGGTCAATATACGAGCTGGCTGACGGTGCTGCGGCACTTGTATTTCCCGTTTTGTTGTACAGCGAGGCATTGCCACTGAGACTATCCAATGCCAGCGAGAATACCCCTTGAATAGATGCGGCACTGTTATTCTTAACTGTTATCATCTGAACAAATCGCTGGGTCGTGTAGTTGTATGTAAGAGCACCGCGAGTCACTGTGACTTGCGAGCTGATGTTATCAGCAGGCACCGTCAAGTCCGCCGGGTTTGACGGCGTGGTGCCGAAAGCATTGCTGAATTTGGCGCGAAACTTCTTGCCGTTATCGGCCGGGCTCACCGTGAGCGTCAGCGGGATGACAGCGGCACCCGGGACTGGGGCGTAACTCGTGCCACCGTTGGCACTAACTTCCCATTGCACCGTTGCACCGGAAGTAGCTACCGCGTTGAACGCGACCGGAGTCCCGGCCGGCACCAACTGGCTGGCCGGGTGCGTGGTCACAACTGGTACGCCTGTGATATCCGCAGTGGTCGTGGTCGTTCCGTTGAAGGTGTAGTTGCCGGCATCGGAGCCGGTCACGGTGATCCCGGTCACGGTGACTATCTTCCCGCCGCCAATGGCGCTGTCGGCAAACGTCGCACTGGTGTAGCCCAGGGTGAGGGAGTCGCCGCTGGCACGGTCATCCGCGAGCGTGACCGTGGCGGTGGTGTTGCCGTCGTAGTTCTTGTTCTGGCCGGTGGCAGTCACCGTCAACAGCCGCGTCGCAATGCTCACAGAACCATTCGCACCGGTGAAGGTGTAGTTACCGGCGGAGGCGCCGCCTAACGTCAACCCGCTGAACGAGGTGATGCTGCGCGTGCCGATATTTTTGCTCGCCACGGTCGCGCTGCCGGACAGCGTCAGCGTATCGCCGCTGACCTTGTTGCCGATGGTAAAGATGCCCGCCGCCGCCGTTGCCGTGCCGTCGTAAATCCGGCCACCCGTCAACTGGACCACCAACGGATTCACCGTAAGAACGCCGGTCTGGTAGGTGATCAAATAGTTACTCAAGCCTGTGCCGACCGCCGCGCTGGCCGCGATGGTGTAACCGGCGGCGGCATCGGTGGCGGCGGTCCCGCCGTTGCTGCTTAAGGTCACGCTGGTGACGGAGTCGCCCGGCAGTAGCCCGCTGGTCGTGAACGCCGTCGTTCCCAACGCGATCGCTGTGCCGTAGGTCTTGCTCTGGGCACTGGCGGTGATGACCAAGCTGGTCAAGTTGATCACGAAGTTGCCGGCCGCGGCGCCGGTCAGACTGTTGTAATTGGCGCTATCGGTCGGAGCAAAATCCGCCGTGATAGTGTACGTGCCAGCGGCGGTGGGCACCGTGGCGGAGCCGTTGTACTTCACGTTACTGGCTGTGCCGGCCACCGAACCGTTGACGGTCGCCGCTTGCGGCGAGCCTGAGAACGTCACTGGCGAATTGCCAACGGACAATGTCGGCGTGGCCTTTTGGATGACGAAGGTGCCAGCCGCAGCGCCGGTGAGGCTGGTGTAAGTGATACTATCCGTCGGGGCAAAATCCGCTGTGATGGCGTACGTGCCAACGGCGGTCGGCGCCGTGGCTGAGCCGTCATATTTAACATTGCTGACGGTACCGGCAACGGAACTGTTGATTGTCGCTGTCCGCGCGGCGCCATTGTATGTCACCGGCGAGTTGGCGACGGACAAGGTCGGCGTGACCTTGGCGACCGCGACGTTCACGGAGCCGGCGACCGTGGTGTAATTGGCCGTGTCGTTGGGCGTGAACGTTACCGCGGCGCTGTAGGTGCCGGCGCTGGGCATAGTGGACGGCGCAGTGAAGGCAAACGTACCGGCCACCGAGGCAGACCCGCCCGAGAGTGTCGAAGCGGAGAGCGCTTGGCCATACGTGATTCCGCTCGCGGTCGGCAACGTCGTAATCGTCGGGGTTGCCTTACCGACATTGAGGCTGACCGTCTTGGGAGACGGTATGTTGTAGTTGGCCGTGTCGGATGGCGTGAACTGCGCGCTCAACGTCTGGCCGTTGCCGGCGCTGAGGACGGTGCCGCTGGCCGGGGTGTACACGAAGTTACCGGCCACGCCGCCCGAACTGGCGTTCAACTGTGTACCGCTCAATGCGGTGCCGTAGGTGATGTCGGCCGGATTGTTCCAGGTGATCACCGGCGTCGCTTTAGCGACCGCGACGTTCACCGAGCCGCTCACCGTGGTGTAATTGGCCGTGTCGTTCGGCGTGAATGTCACTGCGGCACTGTACGTGCCGGCGCCCGGTGTCGTGGACGGCGTGGTGAAGGTGAAGTTGCCAGCCACGGAGGCCGATCCGCCGGATAGTGTCGAAGCCGAAAGCGCTTGCCCGTAGGTGATCCCGCTCGCGGTCGGCCACACCGACACCGTCGGCGTAGCCACGCTGATCGTGTCCGTGATCGTCGTGCTGGCGATGTTGTTATAGTTGGCCGTGCCCGTGAAACTCCAACTGTCGCTGCTATACGTCCCGGCTGCCGTGTGCGTCGTGCTCAACGTGACCGTGCCGACGGTCGCCCCCGTCTCACTGTTGACACCACTGATTGTATAGGTCGCCGTGTGCGCGCTGCCGTCATACGCCACCGTGTACGGCGTCACCACCACCGTCGCCGTTGCCTTGTTGATCGTAAAACCCGTTGTGCTCGACGAAGCCGTATTGTTGTTACTGTCCGCCGCCAGCGACACCGTCGCCGTATAGCTGCCCGCTGCCGTCGGCTGAGTCGTGCTGGGCCCGTACGTCGTGCCGCTGACCCCAACATAGGTCCACGTCGCCGCACCGGTGTCACCGGCAGGACTCGTTGCGTAGCTGTTTGGCCCCTGCGCCGAACCGTTGTAGGTGTAGCTGCCCACCGTCACCGTCACCGTCGGCGTCACTTTGTTGATCGTGTCGGTGATCGTCGTGCTGCCGATGTTGTTGTAGTTGGCCGTGCCCGTAAAACTCCAACTGTCGCTGCTATACGTCCCGGCCGCCGTGTGCGTCGTGCTCAGCGTGACCGTGCCGACCGTCGCTCCTGTCTCGCCATTCACACCCGTGATTGATGTGACTGTCGCCGTGTGCGGGTTGCCGTCATACGTCACCGTGTACGGCGTCACCACCACCGTCGGCGTCGCTTTGCCGACGGTGCCATTATAGGCAACGTACACGATGGAGTAGTTGGCGAGACCCGAGCCCACCGCGGCACTCGGCGTCACCACATAAGCGCTGCCCGCGGCAGTCGAGGCCGAAAGCCCGGCCGCATTCGGTGTCAGAGTGACGCTCGTGACCGCATCGCTGTTCAGCAAGACCGCGGTGCTGAAGTTGACCGTGCTCGACCCGGCGGTCAACGCCGTGCCGTACGCCTTGCTCGGCCCGGTCGCCGTCACCGTCAGCGCCGCTTGGCCGACCGTCAGCAGTCCGGTGTTGTACGTGATGCTGTAGTTGGCCGATGAACCCGTGCTAAAGTGCGCCACGCTCGGTGTCAGGTGATACGTCCCGCCCGCCGCTGCAGTCGTCACCCCGCCGCTGTCCGTGTCCGTGATCGTCAGCGTGTCAATCGCATCGCTGTTCTGCAACCCGCTGATCGTCGCATACGTTGCCGCTACCAATCCCGTCCCGTACGTCTTGGTCTGGCCGTACGTCTTGCTGTCCGCCTTCGCGGTGATCGTCAGACTCGCCGTATTCACCGTCAATCCGCCGGTGGCGGTGTTCTGGGTAATCGTGTAGTTCGCAGCGGAGCCGGTCGTGAAGTTGTAGCTGGCCACGGTGATGTCGTAGCTGCCCACCCCGGCCGTCGCCCCGGCTCCAGTGCTGGCGTAGGTCACCGACACGGCATCACTGTTCTGCAACCCGCTCACCGTCCCGGTGAACGCACTGAACACTTGGCCGTACGTCTTGCTCTTGCTTCCGTCCGGAGTGATGCTCAACGTCGCCGGGTTCACCGTTAGGGTGCCGTTGACGTACGTGAACGTGTAATTGGCCGCGCTCAAGGTGCCGACCGCCGCTGTGATCGTGTAACTCCCAACCGGGCTGCTCGTCGTCGCCGTCGTCGTCAGACTCGGGCTACCACTGAGCACGCTGCTGGTGTCGCCATTGACAAACCCGCTGTAGCTGGCGCTAAAGGTCGGGTTGGCGGCGCCGTAGATCTTGCTCGCGTTATTGGCCGTGACGGTCAGGCTCGCCTTGGTGACGTTGATAGACACCGTGGCCGTGGCGGTGTTGTAGTTGACCGTGTCGGTCGGCGTGAACGTCGCGCTTAATGCCTGACCGTTGCCGGCGTTAAGTACGGTGCCGCTGGCAGGGTTGTAGGCGAAACTGCCAGCGACCGGGGTGGTCGCATTCAACTGGCCGGCACTGAGCGCTGTGCCGTAGGTGATGTTTGCCGGATTATTCCAAGTGATAACCGGCGTGGCCTTGGCGACCGCGACGTTCACGGAGCCGGCCACCGTGGTGTAATTGGCCGTGTCGGTCGGCGTGAATGTCACCGCGGCGCTGTACGTGCCGGCGACCGGCGTCGTGGACGGCGCGGTGAATGCAAACGTACCAGGCACCGAGGCCGACCCGCCCGAGAGCGTCGAAGCGGAGAGCGCTTGGCCATACGTGATCCCGCTCGCGGTCGGCCACACTGAGACTGTCGGTGTCGCCCGATTCACCGTTTGCGACACGGCCGGCGAGGTGCTCGCGAGGAAGTTGCCGTCAGTCGCGTAGACCGCGGTCACCGAATGCGCCGAACCGCCGGCCGTGAGCGCGCTGGTGCTAAACGTGGCCACGCCGGAACCGTTCAGGGTGCCGGTGCCGAGAGTGGTGGCACCGTCCTTGAAGGTCACCGTGCCGGTTGGGACACCGGTCCCGGCTGGAACCGGACTGACGGTCGCTGTGAACGTCACCGACTGGTTATATGTGGACGGATTGACCGAGGAGACAAGCGCCGTCGTGGTCGGGCTGACGATCTGCAGGATGCCCGATCCTGAAAAATGGGAATCCTTGTGAGCCGCGGTCGAGCTGGTCGAACCCCACGTGCCGACGGCTTGGAAAGTCGAGCCGCCATCGAACGACAAGGCGGCGATGGTGTCCGTGCCGGTGAAGTTGAGGTTCACCGTGGCGGTGCCAGCCAAGAGCACGCGGGCCGTCGAGGCAACGTAGGTTGCCGTTGGATTGCTGCTGCCGGTGCCGAGCGTAAGCGCTGCGCCGTTGGCCACGCTGACATTGCCGCTGCCAAGGCCACCGTTGGCTTGCACTGCGAGTGTGCCCGAGCTAACCGTGGTCGTGCCGCTGTAGTTGTTGGCACTGGTCAGCGTGAGCGTGAAGCTGTTGCCGTTCAGCGTGAAACCCTGCGTACCGGCCAAGGGCGCGCTGATTGTCGCGTTGCCGCCGCCGCCGCCAGTGACCAGCGTGATCGACGGTGTGCCGACGGTGGTCTGCAACGTCAGCCCGGCCCCGCCGCTGGCAGTGAGAGTGTAATTCCCGGTGTTGAGGTTACTGGTGTCGCCGAATTCCAACGCCCCCACCGTGCGCGAGGTCGTGTCAATCGTGACAGTCGGATTACCGCACAAGGCCGACGCATCCAGGGTGCTGAAATCGGCGGTGGTGTCCGGACCGTCAGGGATCAGGCCACCGCCCCAGTTGGCGGAAGTACTCCAATTCCCGCTGGCAGCAACGGGGAGGACAACCAGACAGAGGGTCGTGCGAATCCATGCGCCGGTGGCGGCGTTCACGGTTTCAACTTGCGTGGCAGCGGTCAACGGCGCTGCGCTCGCGGTGATGGTCGGTGTACCGACCACCGAATCGGTGTAGGTGAAGTTGACCGAGCTTGCGCCATTGGCGATCGCGACCGGGCTGACCGGAGTGAAGGTACCGCTGGAGGTCGTACTCAGCGCAACGCTGATCGTCGCATCCGACGAGTTCGGGTTGTTGTATTGATCCTGACGCTGCACGGTGATGGTTGCGGAAGCGGCCCCGGTCGTCAGCGACTGCGCCGCCGTGGTGAAGACCAGCTTGGTCGCCGGCGCCGCGCTGATTGCGACGTTGCCGGAGGTCGCGCCGGTCAGGCCGGACGCGCTGAAGGCGACCGTAATGGTTTCTGCCTTCGTGTGATTAAGATTGCTGAACGTCGCCACGCCGTTGACTGCCGTGGCCGTCAACGTGCCTTGCAACGTCCCGGTGCCCGTGCCGCGCGCGGCGGTCACGACCGTCGAGTTATCGGCGGTGCGCACATTACCTTTGCTGTCCTGAATCTGGATGACCGGCTGTTGCGCGAACGTCTGTCCGGCAATCGCTGTGGACGACGGCTGCGTTTGAATCGCCAGTTTCGTGGCCGGCCCAACGATCACAGTCTGCGTGCCCGAATTCCCGTTGAAGGAACCGTTAACCACGCGGATCGTGGCGCTGCCAACCAAATTACCGGAGAACATCGCGTTGGCTCCGCTCGCAGCCAGATCGCCGCTGACAACACCGCCGGTGAGACTGATCAACGACCACGTCGAGCTGGGATTGGCGACGAAGTTGCCGAAGGTGTCGCGCGTGATGGCGTAAACGGTCACCGAGCTACCGGCGGTGACGTTCTGCGCCGGGACGATGACGCCGCTACCGTTCGCCGCAGTCTCGACACGGACCTGTGTGGCGGCGCCGGCGATGACCGTCTGCGTACCGGACTGGCCGGTGAAGGTGCTGGCGATGGCTTGAATCTTCGCGGTGCCGGTCAGTTGGCCGGTGAAGGTCGCGTTCGCGCCGTTGGCGACGAGGTCGCCACTGACAATTCCGCCGGTGCTGTTCTGCAAGGACCAAGTCGCGCTCGGATTGGCGAGATAGTTTCCACCAACGTCACGGCTGATGGCGTAGACGGTGATCGAGTTGCCGGCGGTGATGTTCTGCGCGCTTACGACGGAACCACTGCCGTCCGCGGCGGTTTCAACGCGGGTCTGTGACGCCGCACCAACCACAACCGTTTGCACTCCAGACTGACCGGTGAAGGTGCTGGCGATGGCTTGAATCTTCGTGGTGCCGGTCAGGTGACCGGTGAAGGTCACGTTCGCGCCGCTGCCAGTGAGGTCGCCACTGACGACTCCGCCGGTGCTGTTCTGCAACGACCAGGTCGCGCTCGGATTGGCGAGATAGTTTCCACCAACGTCACGGCTGATGGCGTAGACGGTGATCGAGTTGCCGGCGGTGATGTTCTGCGCGCTTACGACGGAACCACTGCCGTCCGCGGCGGTTTCAACGCGGGTCTGTGACGCCGCACCAACCACAACCGTTTGCACTCCAGACTGACCGGTGAAGGTGCTGGCGATGGCTTGAATCTTCGTGGTGCCGGTCAGGTGACCGGTGAAGGTCACGTTCGCGCCGCTGCCAGTGAGGTCGCCACTGACGACTCCGCCGGTGCTGTTCTGCAACGACCAGGTCGCGCTCGGATTGGCGACGAAGTTGCCGTTAGCGTCACGCGTGATGGCGTAGACGGTGATCGAGTTGCCGGCGGTGACGTTCTGTGCCGAGACGACGGCGCCGCTGCCGTTGGCCGCCGTTTCCACCCGGGTCTGCGTCGCCGCGCCGGCGAGGACGGTCAACGTGCCAGAATCAGTCGCCGTCAACGCGCCCGACACGACGCGAATGACCGCGCTGCCCAGCAAGTGGCCGGTGAAAGTCGCGTTCGCGCCGCTGCCGACGAGGTCGCCACTGACGACTCCGCCGGTGATGCTGGTCAACGACCAGGAATCGGCAGTCACGTTGGCGACGAAGTTGCCGTTAGCGTCACGCGTGATGGCGTAGACGGTGATCGAGT
>JBAXYB010000045.1:0-23051 GCA_037127585.1 Verrucomicrobiota bacterium | reverse complement strand
GATAGCGACTCCGAAAGTGAGATGCTGGCGTTCATCGACGAGAACGTCCGCGTCATGCAATGTCATGCCGACGCGACGGTGAAGTTGATGCGCGAGCAGTCGTGGCAATTCATGATGTCCGTCTGGCTGGTGCTCGACCGGATTCAGCATTTTGGCTGGAAGTACACCGACCCGGCCATCGCGCCACGCAACAAGATCTCCGAAGAGGTCGAGAAACTCTTCCGGCAACTCGATGAGCACATCGGTCGCGTCATCGACGCCGCCGGTAACGATTGCGCGTTCATCATGGTTTCGGATCACGGGTTCGGGCCGATTCCGCAGACGTTCTTCAACACGAACCGGTGGCTCGTCGAGCGCGGTTATCTAAAGCGAAAACGCAGTCTTGTCGGCGCATTGCCCCGCGCGTGGCGCACGAAACTCGGCGCGCCCATTGATTCGAAGTATGGACTGGTGGATTGGTCGCGGACGAAGGTGTGGGCGGATCCGTTGGAGTCGCGCGCGACCGGCATCCGGATCAATCGCGCTGGCAAGTGTCCTGAGGGAATCGTACCGGAGTCTGAGTGGCGCGCGTTGCGGGACAAGGTCGCGCAGGAGCTCCTGCAACTCCGCGCGCCGGATGGAGCGGAGATTTTCGCGCAGGTTCATGAAGCTGAGGATTTGTACAAAGGTCCGCACGCCGAGGACGGCCCGGATCTTGTGGCGATTTTAAGCAAGCCCTATGACGTGCCGCCGAGTTTCCGCCGGGATGTGTCGGCGGACGGTTGGTTTACCCAGAACAAACACATCATCCGCGATGGCGGACACGAGCCGGAGGGGATTGTGTTGCTGGCCGGACCGAATGTGAAACGCGGCGCGCAGTTTGGCCCGCAAGCCATCGAGAGCGTCGCGCCGACGGTGTTGCAATTGTTTGGGCTGCCAATTGGCGACGACATCGATGCGGAGCCGATCACGGCGGCGTTAGCCGATGAGTTTCTGGCCGCGCACCCACCCCGGCGCGAGTCCCAACCGGCGGCCACCACGACGACAGCCCAACCGGAATATTCTGATGCAGATTCGGCGAAGGTCGAGGAGCGCCTGCGGAATTTGGGATATTTGGACTAAAGCCTTGGCATTCGTCGCATCTGAGCCCCAAGACGGTATCCCCGAATAAACTCCACCCAATGCCGCCTACGGATTAAAGGGCGCTTCTGGGCATCCACGGCAAGTCGGGTTAAGTCATCAGCCGCCTGCATTTCGAGAACTTCTCGGACATAAGTTAGCGAATCGAGATCAAGGATGTACACGGTGCCTGATTTGTCCCACACGATGTTCGCATCCTTCAAGTCCCCGTGAGCAAAACCGGCGGCATGCAGTTGGCCGATGAGCTTACCGGCTCGGCGGGCGGTTTCGACATCGAGTTTCTCCGCCTGCCGTAAATCAACCGCGCCGGTAATCTCCTCGGTGACGAGATAGCTATGCAAGAGCACGCGCATGACGCGGTATTCGGCGGCGGCGATTGGCCGCGGCGTGGCGATGCCGAGCAATTCGAGATGATACGCGTTCCGGTAAGCGCGGAAGGCGCGCGAGGGACGGAAGATGTCTTTAAGATAGTTCCACCGGTTCTTCTGGTTGAACCGCTTCAGGACGAAGCCGTCAAATGCGCCGACGGTGGATTGCCGGTTCGGACCGGTCTTGAATAGTCGCTGGCCGCTGGCGAGGGCATCGTCGGGATCGGTGAGCAGTGCGCGCAGTGGCTCATTGAGAAATTCAAGACGCACCCACCAATTGAGGGTGCCGTGCCGTTGCCGCTCGAACCGGAGATTGTTGCCGAGCGCGCGCCGGGCTTGCCGGACGCGGAAGATTTTAGCGGTTGCCGCGGATTCGGAGCGGACGCGCGCGGCGAAGTCGGTGCCGTACGCGGCGAAGCATTCGTCGCTGAGGGGGACGCTCATGTTGAGCCAGGCGAGGTTGGCGATCCGTTCCACTTCGGTTACCGGTCGAATCTCGCCACGATCGACGTCGATGCGGCGGAGTTCATAGGTGACTGGGTGCACGAGGATGTTGTGGTGGAGATCCGGTTGGAGAACGCCCTTGTCGTGCATCAGGCGGAGGAGTTTGCCGAGCGCGACTTGAACTTCCCGGCGCTGGTCGTGACCGGAGCGACTGAGCGGCTGGCCGGCGAAGCCTTCGGTGATGAGGATGCTTTCGTAAAGACCGAACGCGCCCCAGCGTTCGCCGAGCGCCAGATGTTTGACGAGCGGGATGCCGAGCGTGGCGTATTGCTGAGCAAGCCGCCATTCGTTGCGGGCTTCGGAGGGTTTGAAGAAATATTTGGCAGGACGCAGGCCGATGTTGCGGTAATGCTTCACATAATAGATGGCGTCGCCAAGCCGGTGTTCGCTGACGAGTTTCGTCGGCGTCTGTTTAACCGGGCGGCCGGTGTCAGCAAGGATGCGGTCCAGCAATAGCTCGAAGTCCGGCACGAGTTGCCAGGCGACACCGTTGCGTTTGCAGGATAACACGCGGTCATCCTAGTGGCTGGCGTGGGAAACTGTCAACGCGGCGCAGTTGCCAGAAAATTGGTCGGCATTTTTCTATTTCCCTAGCCCGCTCCCGTGCTAGAATGCCGGCTTGATGAAAAACGTCGCAGCCGAGTTTACTTGGTGGACATTTCTGCGGGGGGCACTCCGCTCGCCACGGTCGGTTGGGGCGATTGTTCCATCGTCACCTTGGCTGGTGGCTGCGTTAGTGGACGCAGCCCGTATCGAACAGGCGCAGACAGTGGTTGAGTTTGGTTCGGGGACCGGCGCCGTCACCAACGAAATTCTCCGCCGCCTCCGGCCCCGCGCCCGGTTGGTCGCCTTTGAAGTGGACACGCATTTCGCCACGCAGCTCCGCCTGAAAGTTACCGACTCGCGCGCCACCATACTCAACACTTGCGCGACCGACGCCCCCCGGCATTTGCGCGAATTAGGAATGCACTCGGCCGACTGCGTGGTCTCCAGCCTACCGCTAACCTCGCTGCCACGGCCGCTCACCCATCAAGTTCTTAAGGCCGCGACGGCCCTGCTGCGGCCGGGCGGTATGTTCGTGACCTATCAATTCACCAATGCGGCCCGGTCGGTCCTCGAACACCATTTCCCGCAGGCGCAGGTGTCGCGGCTCGTTCTCCGCAATCTGCCGCCGGCCATGGTGTTTATTTGTCCGAAGCCGGTCGTGGCGTATCCCCGGCCCGCTGTTCACCCGCCGCAGCTTGTCGCGCCGCTATGAGACCAGCTTGGTGGATTCTGGCTGCGCTCCTCGTGATTGGCGGCATCTTCGGCTACCAGAACTATTCCAACCGGTACGTTTGGCCGCGCCGACCGGTTCCGAGTCTCCAAGACTTACCGGCGGCGGATCGGGCGCACTGGCCGAAGCCGGTCGCGTGGTCGAATACCACCCAGCGCGTCGAGGTTGCCACGCCAGATGGCCTGCAGTGGACTAATATTTCTTACCAGATCAATCCGCTCGGGATGAAATTTGTGCGCATCGAACCCGGCTCGTTCTGGGAAGGTCTGACGAAGGAGCAGGCGTTGCGGATGAACGGCGAGAAGAAGTTCGGCCACCCTGTCACCCTCACCAAGCCGTACTACCTTGCTGCCTACGAGACGACGATTCAGTTGTTCGAGCAGTACGACCCGACCTTTGCGCGCCGCCGGGAATCATTCCAGAAGGGCAAGGGTTTCGAGAATCATCCGGCCATCGGCGTCACGTGGCAGGAATGTCAGAAATTTTGCCGGTGGCTCTCGGAAAAAGACGGCCACACCTACCGGCTGCCAACGGAAGCCGAATGGGAATACGCCTGCAAAGCCGGCACGACCACCATACTATATTGGGGCGACAACGCGTGGGATCGGCGCAAGTGCAACGTCGGCGGCATCCGTGAGGCGAAGGAAAGTTATCAGGAAGACGGTTACATGTATTCGTCGCCGGTCGGCGTATACCCGGCCAATCCGTGGGGTTTGTACGACATGATCGGCAACGCGTGGGAATGGGTCAGTGATTGGTTCGACTGGTTTCCGAGTGAACCGCAGACCGATCCAACCGGCCCGCCAACCGGCAAGATGCGCGTCGACAAAGGTGCCGGTTGGGACACGCGCACGCGCCAGATCAAATCCTGCGCCCGCGACGGAAATAATCCCGCCGACCTTTTTGAAAAACGGGGTTTCCGGGTTCTTTGCGAAGTCGAGTTGTCGGCCGATTGAGAATTTAGTACGCGCGCGCCATGACGATGCGCTGAGCAGATGGTTGACCGGTCAGGATACACAGGCCGGGGCCCTGAGCTTCCGCCGGTATTTGATCCGCTTGGGGAATGCAGCGCACCGTTGTCTCGAACCGTTTCGCCATTTCATCTTCTTGTTCGTGCGTGCCGGCCCAATGGACCCACGCAAAGCCGCCGCCGTCTTTGAAGAACTTCTCGAACTCTTCCAGGGTGTTGATGACGCGGCTGCGCTTGTCGCGGAATTGCCGGGCCCTCTCGAAAAGTTCGCGCTGCATCGTGTCGAGCAAGGGTTTGATGCCGGCCAACGCTTCGGCGCGGGGGACGAAACTCTTTTTGCGTTTGCGTTGGTCTTGTTCGGTTTCGCCGGGAATTTCGAGGACGAACCGGCGGACGAGGCAGAGGCTGCCTTTCTCTAAATCTTTCGGGCCGATCTCGATTCGGACCGGGACGCCTTTGGCTTCCCATTCGTAATACTTCGCGCCTGGCATAATGCCTTCCCGGTCGTCGAGCTTGACCGTGAGACCTTGCGCTTTCAGTTCGGCGAAAATCTTGCCGGCTTCTTCGAGCACTTTGGCTTTCTCGGCATCGCTCTTAAAGATGGGGATGATGACGACGTGGATGGGGGCGAGTTTGGGCGGGAGCACAAGGCCGTTGTCGTCGGAGTGCGTCATGATGAGCGCGCCGATGAGTCGCGTGGAGACGCCCCAACTGGTGGCGTAGACGTGTTCGCGTTTGCCGTCTTTGTTGAGGAAGGTGACGTCGCTGCTCTTGGCGAAGTTCTGGCCGAGGTAATGGCTTGTGCCCATCTGGAGCGCTTTGCCGTCTTGCATCATGCCTTCGATGCAGAGCGTGTCGAGAGCGCCGGCAAACCGTTCGCCCGGCGTTTTCTTTCCGCGAATGACCGGCACGGCCATGATGTTCTCGGCGAAGTCGGCGTAGACGCCCAGCATCCGGTGGGTCTCTTCGAGGGCTTCGGCTTCGGTGGCGTGGGCGGTATGGCCTTCCTGCCAGAGAAATTCTGCGGTGCGGAGAAACAGCCGAGTCCGCATTTCCCAGCGGACGACGTTGCACCATTGGTTGATGAGCAACGGCAAATCCCGGTAGCTCTGGATCCAATTCTTATAGGTGTCCCAAATGATCGTCTCGCTGGTGGGGCGGATGACGAGCGGCTCTTCGAGTTTCGAGTCCGGGTCAACGACGACTTTGCCGTCGATCGACTTGAGCCGGTGATGGGTGACGACGGCGCATTCCTTGGCGAAGCCGGCGGCGTGTTGTTCCTCACGGGTCAGGAAGGAAAGGGGGATGAAGAGCGGGAAATAGGCGTTGACGTGGCCGGTCGCCTTGAAGCGGTCGTCGAGTTCGCGCTGCATCTTTTCCCAGATGGCGTAGCCGTGGGGTTTGATGACCATGCAGCCGCGGACGGCGGAATTTTCGGCCAGATCGCCGCGCTTGATGACGTCCAAATACCATTGCGGATAGTCCTGCGCGCGCGGCGTAACAGCGTTATCGGGAGTTGCCATGCCGCTTGGTGTAGGCGAAATCGCGCGGAAAGGCAAAAAACATTTTGACCCTGCTGGGGAAAGTTGTATAAGTAGCGGCAGGTCGTTCCCCACGGCCTACAAGGAGGAAGTGGTATGTATGTAGTAATGGCGACAAGCCTGCTTTGGTCCTTTGAACGGTCCGATTTGCAGGGCAAAGTTATTGTAATTATTT
This sequence comes from Verrucomicrobiota bacterium, assembly GCA_037127585.1. Taxonomy (GTDB): domain Bacteria; phylum Verrucomicrobiota; class Verrucomicrobiia; order Palsa-1439; family Palsa-1439; genus CAINDI01. The sequence continues at coordinate 17,098 of JBAXYB010000045.1, read as the reverse complement.
TGGCGATTGGGTCGGCGTTGACCTGGACACTGATGCTCACGAAGTGGCAGCAGTTCCGGCGGGCCCGCAAGACCGGTAAGGCCTTTCTGACGATGTTCCGCCGCGAACGGGATCCGCTTCAGCTCTTCATCAACAACTATGAGATGGCGGACTCACCGCTCTACAATATTTACCGGTTGGGCGCGGAGGAAGTCTCGTCCCGGTTTGGTACCGGTCGGTCACCGCAGCGAGTGACCGGCGGGTTCAAGCCACTTGGCAACGGACCGCAATTGCTCGAACTCGATACCGAGGTTGCAACGGCTGAACGCGGCGTTGTGAATCTCGATACACTTCGCAACGCGCTGGGCCGGGCCATCGACACTGAAGTACTCAAACTCGAAAATCACATCAGTTGGCTGGCGACGGCTGTGCAGGGTGGGCCGTTTCTGGGGTTGCTCGGGAGCGCGTGGGGCGTCATGAGCGTGTTTGCGTCGATGGGCATCGAGGGGAGTGTCCGGCTCGGCATGGTTGCGCCGGGGATTTCGGCGGCGTTGCTGGCGACGGTCGTCGGCTTGCTCGTCGCCGTGCCATCCTTGTTTGCATACAATTGGATCGCCCAGCGGCTCCGGCAGCAGACCATGGAAATGGAAAATTTCGCGGACGAATTCATTGCGGCGGTGGAACACAACTACGTGACGAACTAACCCATGAGTTCCTTCTCTGGACGCAAACGCCGGTACGGCCACCTTCACGGGGTCACGGAAATCAACGTGATGCCGCTGGTGGATTTGCTGCTGCAACTGTTCATTGCGGTGATCATCTTCTTCCCGGTCGTCGAGTACGGCATGAACATCAATCTGCCGAAAGGGACGACCGACAACATCAAGCGGGAGCAAACGCGCACCATTGCCGTGGACAAAGCCGGGCGGATTTTTCTCAATGACGTGCCCAAGGCGATGCCGCAGTTGAAGGCCGATCTCGCGGCGTTGGCCAACAGCAAAACGCCCATCACGGTTCTCCTAAAAGCCGACGCCGCGAACAATTACGGCGTGGTGATGGAAGTCCTGAAGCAATTGCACGCCGCGAAAATCACGCGCATCGCCCTGATGACCCAAGAGGAGACGCTCCCCAAATTGGCACGCCGATGAGCGCCTTGGAAAAACGGTACCGTCGCAACTTCATTGTCGCCGTTGTCCTACACATCGGAATCATCGGCGGGATCGTGCTGCTGGAACAATTACCGAGTTTCGGCAACCGGACGGAAACACCGCTCGCGTTCGTGGAGGCTGACATCTTGGGGGAGTTACCGGAAGGTGCGGGGACTGGGCGGGGCGCGTATAAGGCCCCGGAACCTGAGTCAATCAAGGCGCAGTTGCCGGCGCCAGCCAATTCTTCCAGCGATGATACTGTTGCACCGGAGCCCAAACGCAGTCCCGTGCCGAAAGCCGATCCGAACGAAATCGCAATTCCCACCAAGAAGCCAACGCCTAAAAAAACCTCCGTCGTTGCCACCGCCGCCAAGCCGGTCGCGACGAAGAAGCCGGCTGCAGCCGTTTCCAATTCAGCAGCCCAGACCGGGGGCACTTCCTCGAGTGCGGCGGACATCAAGCGGCGATTTGCGTCGGCGTTGGCCTCATCCGCCGACGGCACGGCGGGCGGCGACAACAAGCCGGCGGGCGGTGGTAAAGGTAAGGGCAGCCGGATCGGATCGCCCGGTGGCTCACCCGACGGCGTGGCCGGTGGGGTTGGGCAGGGGACGCCAAACTGGCAGTACTTCCGGCAAGTTCATGATGCTTTGTATCAGGCGTGGGAGCAACCGGACTCCGCGGTGGATAAGAAATTGATGACCACCGTTGCGTTGCGGGTGGCGCGGGATGGTTCGATTGCAGATGCCTCGGTCCGGCTCGGCTCGGGGAACAAGTCGATGGATGAATCGGTGTTGTCGGCCGTTCGCCGAGTGCCCCGGTTGGACCCGCCGCCAGATGCATTGGTGCGCGGTGAGTACGCCGTGATCACGGTGAATTTCCAAGCGGAAGGATAAGCGATGAAGATTTGGCTCATGTTTTTTTGTTTCGTGTCGGTTGTGCAGGCGCAGGCGCAGGTGGACATCCGAAAAAACTTCGTAAAGAAGTCGATTGCCGTCGTCGGTGACGCGCCGGTCGCGGCGGTCTTGAAGAATGATTTACGATTGTCGGGCGCGTTTGAGATTAAGTCCGCCAACGAAGCGGAATATTTGGCGCTGGTCAGCGGCACTAGTTGTGCGGTCTCGCAGTCGGCCACAAAAACTGCGGTGCTGGCGAAAGCGTACCAAGCCACCGGCCGCACGCTGGCGCACGCAATGGCGGATGACATTGTGCAGACGATTACTGGTCAACGTGGGATCGCGCAGACGAAGATTGCTTTCATTTACGCCAAGACGCCGCGCGTGAAGGAGCTGGCGGTGATGGATTATGATGGGTTCAACATCCAAGTGTTGACGCGGGATGGCAAGAGCAGCGGGCACCCACGGTGGTCGCCGAACGGCCAGAAGATTGCGTACACGAGCTACTGGAAGGGCTACCCGGATGTCTTGGAGGCGGATCTCGATTCGAAGCAACGCCGGGTTCTCGCCAGTTTTCCCGGCGTGAACAGCGGCGCGGCCTACTCGCCGGATGGCAGCACAATCGCTTTGACGTTGAGCAAAGACGGTAACCCCGAGTTGTACACGATGAACGCGAATGGCGGCGGCTTTCGCCGGTTGACCAACACCGATGGCATCGAATCATCGCCGGCTTGGTCGCCCGATGGGCAAAGCATCGCCTACGTGAGCAACGCCTCGGGCACTCCGCAAATCTGGTTGATTGACCGGAACGGTGGCGAGTCGCGGCGGTTGACCGCATCGCCGTCGCGCAATACCGAACCGGATTGGTCCCGGCCACCGGCGGATGCCGAGGCAAAACCAGCGATCGCGGTCACCTCGGAAGTGGGGAAATTTCAGATTGGGATTTACGATGGTGACCGGACGGTGACGCCGCTGGTTGCCGATGGGATCGACAATTCTGATCCGTCCTGGGCGCCGGACGGACGGCATATCGTGTTTGCGAAGGCGCGCAACTACCGGTCGCGGCTCTATCTCCTTGACGTGCGAACGAAGGAGCAGATAGAGTTGCCGGCCATTGAAGGGGAAGCCTCAGAACCAGCGTGGGGACCTTGGCGCTGAGGTAAAACGAAGCAAAACCGACCAGGAGAATGACTGATATGAACCGAAAAATTTTAGCTCAAACACTCGTCCTCGCGATCGCCGTCAGCACGCTGACCGGCTGCGCATGGTGGAATAAACATATCCTCCATAAGAAAGATGTCACCACCGGCAGTCAACCCGGAGGGATTGGTAGCACGTCGATCGACAGCAAAGTTGGCGACCGTGTTGATTTGACCAACGAGGGTAGCCGCGGTGAATTCACTCCCGTGTATTTCGATTACGACAGCGCCAAGATCAAGCCGAGCGAATTTACAAAACTCGAAGCGGTCGCCAGCGCTCTTAAAGGCAACAGCAAGAAACTGGTTGTCGAAGGCAACACCGATGAACGCGGTACCGCCGAATACAATCGCGCCCTCGGCGAAAAGCGCGCCCTGGCAGCCCGGCAAGCGTTGATCAGCTTGGGCATTGACGGAGCTCGCATCTCGACAGTCAGCTACGGCAAAGATCGGCCCGTGGAAATGTCGCACGACGACACCGCGTGGTCGCGCAATCGCCGTGACGAATTTGTTACCATCAACCAATAGCGTCCAGTCGGTTGCGTTGACATGCAGCGGAGCGGGGCGTAGACTGGCTCGCAACAAAGGAACAACTATATGGACCTCGGTTGGCCAGAAATTCTATTAATTCTCTTCATTATTCTGATTTTGTTCGGGGCGAAACGCATTCCCGAAATGATGAAGTCGATGGGGCAGGGCGTGAAGGAATTCAAGAAAGCCGCGCGCGACATTCAGTCCGACGTCGACGAACCCACCGCCAGCAAGCCGGCCCCCCCTGCGCCGAAGCAGGACAACGGCAAGTCCGTCTAATCGGATCGACCGTCCGGCGGGAGTTGAAACATGGCCGACGCTATCGAGCCTGAGCTCCTGCCTCCCGCCCCCGAGGAATCCGACGGTGGCAGTGAGGCCAAGTCCTTTCTCGACCATCTCGAAGACCTTCGCTGGATGCTCGTCAAAATGGCCGCCACCTTGGCCGTCGCGATGGGGATCTGTTTTTTCTTCGCGCCATACATGATGAAGGTCTTCACTTACCCTCTGCAAAAAGTGACCGGCGATGTAACGCCGTTCCTGCGAACCCAAGACGTGACCGGTGGCTTCATGCTCTCGATCAAGCTCTCCTTATACTCCGGCCTCGCACTGGCCTGCCCGTTGTTACTTCACTTCTTCGGACAGTTCGTCCTACCGGCCTTAACGCCCCGCGAGAAGAAGTTGGTAACGCCAGTAGTCGCGGCTGGTTTTGGTCTGTTTATCGGTGGCGTTGCGCTAGCGTATTTCTGGGTTGTTCCGCAGGGTTTGAAGTTCTTTCTCGATTACAACAAACAACTGGGCATCCGGTCCGACTGGCTGATCGACAAGTACATTGCCTTCGTTACGCACATGGTCTTGGCATTCGGTCTGTGCTTCGAGTTACCGCTGGTCGTCCTCGCGCTTGCCAAGCTCGGTATCGTCTCGCACGAGTTCCTCCGCCAGAAACGCCGGTATGCCATCGTGATCATCTTCATCGTCGCCGCCTTCATCACGCCAACTCCGGACATGATTAACCAGTGTCTCCTCGCCTTACCGATGTGTGCGCTCTACGAAGCCTGCGTCTGGATTGCGTGGTGGATGGAACGCCGGAAGTCGATCTAGCCGGCTTGCCAGATGTCATCAAGGATGTGGAGCTCAGGCTTCCCCGTAGCTCTTGTGAAACTTAACCTTGGGGTCGTCCGCCTTTGCTGAAGCTTCGGCGGACACGTCGGCTTTGACTGGTTCAGCCGGGGCCTTCGATTCATCGACGAACATGATTCGCAAATCGGCGAGGGATGCTTGCAGGACTTTGGTCTCGTCGGGGGTGAGATTGCCGCGGGTTTTCTTCTCGACCATTTCGAGCATGTCGATGAAGAGGCGGGCGGCGTCGAGATTCTTCTCGGCCTTACCGGTCATCGGGTTGGCGAGTTTGCCAAGTGCCATCATCGCTTGGCTGCCGAAAAGACTGACCATGTCGAGGAAACGTAACGTGTCTTCGCGCGAACCAACTGCGTCTTTTTGAATTTCTGCCATAATTCAATTCGCTTTCGTTGCCGGTCGGACAACCGCCACGCCGCTCGGCTTGTCGCCGAAATAGAGGTTGGCGACACGCTTGATTTCGTCGAGCGTCACGTCACGGTATTTGTCATCGATCGACTTAAAGTTTTCATAGCCGAGTCCGTACAATTCGTCCAGCCCGACGGTTGTCGCCAACGCGCCGTTATCCTGCATGTGGACTTTGCGTTGGCCGATGATGCTGGCTTTGGCGCGGTCGAGTTCTTCGTCGGTCAAGCCGGTTGTCTTGAGTTTCACGATCTCGGAGTAAATCTCTTTCTCACAGAGATCGACTTTCTCGCCGGTCGTACCTACGTAGAATGCGAAGAAGCCGGGTTCGAGTCCGGGCATTTGATACGTGCCGGTGTAGTAGCAGAGGCTCAATTCATCGCGCAGTCGGATAAAGAGCCGCGAACCGAGGCCGGAGTAGGCTTCGTTGATGAGATCGAGTGCGTACCGGTCTTTATTGAAGATGTCGGCACTGCTGAAGCCGATGAGCAGGACCGCTTGCTCTTTCTTTTTCTCGGACTGTTTGCGAGCCGTGGCGGCGAGTTTCTCCGCACCGCCGGTATTGAACTCAGGCTTACCGGGTTTGAGAGCGCCGAATTTGGCTTCAATCTTTTTGCGAACGTCGGCTGCGTTCACATCGCCGAAGATGGCGATGACCATGTTGTTCGGGACGACATACCGGCGTTGGAAATCAGCGAGATCTTTGCTGGTGAGTTTGCCGAGCGTTTCCGGGGAGCCGAGGATATTGAGCCGGTAGGGGTGCTTGGTGAACATCGTCTCCCGGAGCAATTGCTGACAGGCCTTCATCACTTGATCCTGTTCCGACTTGATTTCGGCGAGTTGGACGTCGCGTTCGCGGACGAGTTTGTCGGCGGGGAAGGTGGGGTTTTGGAGGACGTCGGTGAAGAGTTCGAGAAGCATATCGAAGTCTTCGGTCATGGCACGCGCGGAGACGCCAAAGCTATTGTTGCCGGCGAAGCCGTTGAGGTCGGCACCGAGGGAATCGACGGTGTCGGCGATTTGGTCGGCGGTGCGAGTCTTTGTGCCCTTGACGAACATCCGGGCGGCTAGTTTCGTGATGCCGTTGTTGCCGGCGGTCTCGGCAATGACGCCGCCTTTGCAGAGGGCCTGGAAATCGACGAAGGGAAGTTTGTGGTCTTCCCGGATGAGGATGCGGAGGCCGTTCGGGAGTTCGAATTTCTGGATGGCGATCTCGGTCTTGCCGGCGGTGGTGGTGTCGTTCTTTGGGTTTGTGCCGGTTGGGCTGAGGGCGGTGATGGTGAGGTTGTTGTCGGTTAGATATTTTTGGGCGACACGGAGGACGTCAGCCGGGGTGACCTTGCGGAGCGCGGCGAGGTAGGTCTCGGAGTAGTTGGGGTCGCCGACGAGGAATTCGTTGTGAGCGATGTCGGCGGCTTGGCCTTCGACGGTCTTGAGGTTGGCGTAGTGGTCGCTGACGAAGTTCTTGATGGCTTTGGCGCATTCTTCAGCGGTGATGGTTTCTTGAGAGAGTTTTTTGATTTCTTGCCGGATGGCGGCGATAGCGGCGTCGCGTTTGTCGGCGTCGGCGGACGCGGCGACTACGAAGAGGCCGGGGTTGCCGGGGGTGTAGGCACCGGAGCTGATGGAATGGACGAGGCCTTGTTTTTGTTGGATTTCCCGGTAGAGGCGCGAGCTGCGGCCTTGGCCGGCAACGAGTCCGAGGACGTCGAGCGCAGGAACGTCGGGGTGGGTGACGGACGGGATGTGCCACGCGAGGTTGATGCTGCTGAGTTGGACGGGGGCTTCTTCGAAACGTTCGCGCGTGGAAACTTGCGGAGGCTCGACCGGGACGGTGGCCGGTTCGACGGCGTTCATTTTGAAATCTTTGGTGAGTTCTTTGAGGCGCGCGACAACTTCATCATTCTTGACGTCGCCGACGAGGACGAAGATGAGGTTGTTGGGGACGTACATCTTTTTGTAGTAGCCGACGACGTCGTCGCGGGTGATGCGGTTGTAGATGTCGGGGTAGCCGATGACGGGGAACCGGTAGGGGTGCGCGATGTAGGCGGCGTTCCAGAGGAGCCGGTTGGAGCGGCGGCCGGGATCATCCACGCCCATCGCCATCTCGCGGAGGATGACTTGTTTTTCTTTGAGCAATTCCTCGGCTGGGATCGTCGCGTTCATCATGCAGTCGGCGAGGATGTCGGCGGCGGTCTGCCAGTTTTCGGAGGGCAGGCTGATGTAGTAAACGGTTTGCTCGAAGGAGGTGTAGGCGTTCATGTACCCGCCCTTGCGCTGGATTTCTTGTGGGATGGCGGCCACGCCGCGGGTGGGGGTGCCTTTGAAGAGCATGTGTTCGAGCACGTGCGAGATGCCGGCGCCCATGTACTTGCCTTCGGTGATGCTGCCGGCGCGACACCAAGCTTGCGCGGTGACGACGGGCGCGCTGTGGTCTTCGCGGACGAGGATGGTCAGGCCGTTATCGAGAATGGTTTTGTTTATCCCGCTCTGAGCGGGGCGAGTGGGCGATTGAGCGTTGGTCATGGGAGCAATGCTAAGTAATGCGGTGAGTCCGCACACGACGGGGTTGATACGCATGGGAAATCAGACAGTTAATTCGATCCGCTGCTCAATTTTTTTGAGTCGGCGGCCCGCGAGGAGTCACGGGTGGGCTCGGCCGGTGTCACGTGGCGCGCGGGCGCTTCGTGCCGGCGCGGCTGGCGCGACGGTTGAAACGGACGGACGAAGGCTTCGTTAAAATCGAACCCGCCGCGGAAGTCGGCCCGACTATCTTGGTCGGTTTTGCCGAGGATGCCTTTCTCGACCATGTTGAAGACGATCTCGCCGAAGTCTTCGCATTTCCGAATGCCCCAGTGATCGAGCACGGTCTTGGTCATTGGGCCAAATTGGTCGAGAGCGAACTGGCGCATGCCGTCGAGTAATTCCTGGCCGCTGACGTGCCGGTGAACGGGATTGGTCTGGGCGGCTTTCTTGAGGAGCTTGAGCGTGTAGTCGAGCCCTTCGCGAACGAAGAGGTAGGCGTCGCGGTCATAGCGAGCGTCCACTTTGATAATCTCGGCGACGGCTTCGGCGAAGTTTTGTTTGTGCATATTATTCTCGCGGTCCCTGCGTGGCCTTGCGCTCGCTCAGTTCGACTGGATGAATTGCGCGCCAATGTTTCACGGCTGTTCCCAGGAGCAGCACGCCGACTAGGAACGCAACCACTTTCTGCTCCTCTTTGGTCAACTTAAACATGTAACCAACCGGCTCACGACGCGGGAATATGTACCAAGACATCGGACACAACAACCACTTTCTTAGCTCGCCGCGATGTTCACTAACTTACCGGGGACGACGATGATTTTCTTGATCTGCTTGCCGGCGATGGACTCTTGAACCTTCGCGTTGGCGAGCGCGAGTTTCTCCAAGTCTTCCTTCGTGATGTCCGCCGGTACGTCGAGCCGGTCGCGCACTTTGCCGTTCACTTGCACAACGACGGTAATCGTGCTCTCCACTAACAACGCTTCGACGTGCTTCGGCCACGGCATGTAGGCGAGCGACGGTTTGCGGCCGATTTTTCCCCAGAGTTCCTCCGCGATGTGTGGCGCGTAGGGCGAAAGCAAAAGCACAAACGGTTCGAGCAACGCCCTCGGCCGGGTCTCTTGTCCGGTCACCTCGTTCACGAAGATCATCATCTGCGCGATGGCGGTGTTGAATGCGAGCGCGTCCGTGTCTTCGGTGACTTTCTTAATCGTTTGATGCAAAACCTTCATCAATGCCGGCGTCGGGATTGAATCATCCACGAGCAACTTGCCGTCTTCATCGCAGAACAACCGCCAGACCCTCCCGAGAAACCGGTAGATACCCTCGGCACCCTGCGTGTTCCACGGCTTCGTCGCTTCGAGCGGCCCCATAAACATCTCGAACAAGCGCAACGTATCCGCGCCGAACTCGCGCACCACGTCGTCCGGGTTGATCACGTTGCCCCACGACTTACTCATCTTGCGGCTGTCCTCGCCGAGAATCATGCCTTGGTTGATGAGGCGCGTGAACGGCTCCGGCGTTGAGACGTGGCCGAGATCTAACAACACCTTGTGCCAGAAACGCGAGTAAAGCAGGTGCAACACCGCATGCTCCGCGCCGCCGACGTAGAGATCAACGGACATCCAGTATTTCTCTTTGTCCGCGGCGACGAACGCACCGGGATTCTTTGGGTCGATGTACCGGAGATAATACCAACAGCTCCCAGCCCACTGCGGCATCGTGTTCGTCTCGCGTTTGCCGGGACCGCCGCACTGCGGACAGTTGCAGTTCACCCAATCGGTCGCCTTTGCCAACGGCGGTTCGGCATTACCGGACGGCGAGTAATCCTTCATCTCCGGCAAGCGGAGCGGCAATTCACTCTCAGGTACCGGCACCACGCCGCACTTATCGCAATGCACAATCGGAATCGGCTCGCCCCAGTAGCGTTGCCGGGAGAAAAGCCAATCGCGCAACTTGTAATTCACGGTCGCCTTGCCGAGTTTCTTCTCTTCGAGCCACGCGGTAATTTTCTGCTTCGCTTCCGGCGTCGGCAAACCAGTGAGCATGCCAGAGTTCACCGAAGTGCCATCGCCGGTAAAGCCCTGGGGATCGATGCCGGCCGGCGGCTGAACGACGGTGCGAATTTCCAAACCGAACTTCTTCGCGAACTCAAAGTCGCGCGTGTCATGCGCCGGCACGGCCATGATGGCGCCGGTGCCGTAGCCCATCATCACGTAATCGGCGACCCAGATTGGAATCTTCTCGTTGTTGACCGGGTTGATGGCGTAGCCGCCGGTAAAGACGCCGGTCTTTTCCTTCTCAAGCTGCGTCCGCTCGAGTTCGCTCTTCTTCGCGGCCGCATTCCGGTAGGCATCGACGGCCGGGCTTTTGAATTTATCAACGAGCGGATGCTCGGGCGCCAACACCATATACGTCGCGCCGAAGAGCGTGTCGGGACGCGTCGTGAAAACGCGGAGCGTCTCACCGGCTTCGGTCTTGAAATCAACTTCCGCACCTTCGCTCCGGCCAATCCAGTTGCGTTGTTGTTCCTTGATCGACTCCGGCCAGTTCACCTTGTCGAGGTCTGCTAATAGGCGTTCGGCGTATTTCGTGATGCGGAGAATCCATTGCCGGAGCGGACGCCGGTAAACTCCCTTGTGACCTTTCCGGTCGCATGTGCCGTCGGCGTTGACTTCTTCGTTTGCCAAAACGGCTTTGCAGCCTTCGCACCACCAGACCGGGATCTCGGCTTCGTAGGCGAGGCCCTTTTTGAAAAGCTGGAGAAAAATCCATTGCGTCCACTTGAAGTACTCAGGATCAGTTGTGTCGACTTCCCGGTCCCAGTCGTAACTGAAGCCAAGGCTCTGGATTTGCCGGCGGAAGGTGTCGATGTTCTTGCGCGTCGTAATCGATGGATGCGTGCCGGTGTCGATGGCGTACTGTTCCGCCGGCAAGCCGAACGCGTCCCAGCCCATCGGGTGGAGGACGTTGAAGCCGCGCATGCGTTTGAACCGGCAATAGATGTCCGTCGCCGTGTAGCCTTCGGGGTGACCGACGTGCAACCCCGCGCCGCTCGGGTAGGGGAACATGTCGAGGACGTAGAGTTTCGGTTTGTCGGGGGCGTCGGATGTGGCAAAAGTTTTGTGGTCGGCCCAGAAACGTTGCCACTTCGGTTCGATTTCGTCGAAGGGATATTTCCGACGCATTTGCGGTTGAAAATTGTCTGCCATAAGCGCGGGGACTATATCGGCGGCGAGTATGACTGGCAAGGCTCAGGCGTTAGCAGCTGCCGTGCGGCGGTTGGCCATCGCTTGGGCGTAGACTTGGACGTATTGCGCGGCGGATTTGTCCCAGGAAAAATCTTGGGCCATCGCTTGCTGGCGCAGTTGCGCGATGTGCTGCGGCCGGTCGTACCATGTCGAGACCGCCCAGCCGATGGTGTTGCGGAGAGCGGTGGCGTCGGGCAGGAGAAACTTGTAGCCGGTGCCGCCGCCGGTCGCCTCGTCGTAGTTCTGCACCGTGTCTTCAAGACCGCCAGTCGCGCGGACGATGGGCAAGGTGCCGTACTTGAGCGAATACATTTGATTCAGGCCGCAGGGCTCGTAGAGCGACGGCATGAGGAAGAAATCGCTGCCGGCTTCGATGCGGTGGCTGAGTTCGTTGTTGAAGCCGATGTGGCAGGCGGCGCGGCCGGGATGAGTTTGTTCCAGCCAACGAAAAAAGTTTTCGGTGTCCGGATCGCCGCTGCCGAGGGCGACGACTTGCAGTGCCATGTGATTGATGGCCGCCGGCAACGCGTCGCGGAGGAGGTTGAAACCTTTCTGCGAGGCAAACCGGCTCACGATGCCGAACACCGGCAAGTCGGGGCGGACTTCGAGGCGCATTTGGCGTTGCAGGGTTTCTTTGCACACGGCTTTACCGGCGAGGTTGCCGGCGGTGTAGGGCGCGGGGATTAACCGGTCGGTGGCGGGATTCCAGTGTTCGTAGTCCATCCCGTTGAGGATGCCGAAGAAATCGGCGCGGCGATTGTTCAGGAACGGCGCGAGGCCCATGCCGCCTTCCGGTAAGAGAATTTCGCCGGCATGCGTCGGGGAAACCGTGGTGATGGCGTCGGCGTAACTGATGCCGGCTTTCAAGAGATTGACGCGACCGTGATCTTCCATTCTCTCGGGGTGAAAGTGATCGTCGCCGATGCCGATGTACGGAAACACATCGGCCGGGTAGACGCCTTGGTAGCCGATGTTGTGAATGGTCAACACGCTCGCGGTATCGGAGAGCGGTGACGCGACCCGATCCCAGGTTTTGAGAAACACCGCCGTCAACGCGCTTGGCCAGTCGTGTACGTGCATCACATCGGGAATCCAGTTGCGATCCTTGCTGATTTGCAGAGCGGCCTTCGACAGCAGCGCGAACCGGTAGGCGTTGTCGGGATAATGTCCCTGCGGGCCGTCGTACAGACCGATTCGCCCGAAGTAGCTTTCGTATTCGACGAACCACACCGGTACGTCGCCATCGAGTTTGGTTTCGTAAAGGCCGATCCAGTGTTCGATCTTGCCGCCCATGTGAATGCAGTGCGTGCCGACGAGGTGGAGGCCGAACTTATGCCGGTCGATGAACGAGTAGAGCGGGATCAAGATGCGCGCACCGTGACCGTCCGCGCGCAACGCTTTCGCCAGGCCGGCCACGACATCCCCGAGTCCGCCGGTCTTCGCGAACGGCGTGCATTCGGAGGCGATGAAAAGAATCTTGAGCGGTGATTCAGTGGCCATGTGGGCGAGACTGTAGCAACGGGGTCTCGCGTAGAGCAAGCAGGATGCTTGTCCTCCGGAATGATCGCCGCTACAACTGCTGGCGTGTCCAACAAAACCTCCTTCAAACCGGTCCTGATGCTGTTTCTGGCGACGGCGGGGTGGGGCTTGAGCTTTCCGTTGACGAAAGCGCTCATGCTGATCCAGCAGCAGCTCTTGCCGGAGGCGAGCGAATGGTTCATCACCGCGCAAGGTCTGAGCCTCCGGTTCGGCATGGCTGCGGTTCTGCTGGCGCTGGGCTGCCGGGGTCGCTGGCGAAACTTGGGCTGGCTGGAGTGGAAATTCGGTTTGGGGATCGGCTTCTTTGCCGGCATCGGGATGCTGCTCCAGATGGTTGGGTTGGGACACACGCTCGCGTCAACGTCGGCATTTCTCACGCAAGCCTACGTCTTGATTATCCCGGTCGCATTGGCGCTCTGGTATCGCAAGCTGCCGTCGTGGCTCGTGGCGGTGAGTTGCTTGCTCGTCGTCGCCGGCATGGCGGTGCTGTGCCGGGTGGATTGGCGCGACCTGCGGCTCGGGCGCGGCGAAACGCTAACGGTGTTGTGTTCCGCGGTTTTCGTGGGCGACATTCTGTGGCTCGACCGGAAGGAGTTTGCCCGCGTCGATAAACTGACCGGCTCAGTCATCATGTTTGCAGTCATTGCGCTGGTCGGCGTGCCGGTCGCTTGGTGGACGCAGCCCGCCGCTGGTCTGACGTGGGCCGCATACGGATCGGCGAGTGTCTGGATCATCACGGTGGTTCTGGTGCTGGTGCCGGCGTTGTTTTCGTTCACGATGATGAACTTATGGCAACCGGCCATTTCGCCGACGCACGCGAGTTTGATTTATTGTGCGGAGCCGGTGTTTGCGAGTCTGTTTGCGTTAGGGCTGCCGGCATTGCTGGCGAGGCTGGGGGGGGTTACCTACGCGAACGAGACGCTCACTGCCAATCTCTGGATCGGCGGCGGACTCATCACCGTGGCGAATATTCTTGTCCAGCGGGATCATTCGAAGGAGTCGGACATTCGGGAGCGGCGCGATGCTTGACTTTTCTAGGGTAGCACCGGATTAGTTGAGGCCACGTGTTCAGATATATCAATGGTTCCGCGCTGACCTTTTGTATCAGCTATCTCATTCTGAAGTTCCTGGCGCGTTCCGTCTGGTATCGACCGGAAGAACGGCGGCCGGGCTACCTCCGGCATTTCTTTATCATTCGTTCCCTCGACTTCGTCGCGGTGCTTAGCTTGGTGGCGACGACGTTTTTTGTCTTGAATACGAAAGGCTGGAAAGCGGCCGCAATCGTGACAATGGGTTTGATTCTTTGGGACTTACTACTCCGAACCTGCTTTCTCAATCTCGAAGCGCGCCGCCTCTGTAAACACTCACGGCACCATGGGATGGACATGAGACACGCCCGCCGGCGCCTTCGTCGCCGCGCCAAGCAAGAATCCCCATTCTGAAACTGGAGCCGAAGCGTAAGCTTCGGGGCCGAGGCTCACGCCTCGGTTACAGATACTTCCCGATCAGCAGCTTCAACTTCTTCTTCTGTGCCGGCTTGATCGAGTTCGACTGCGTCATGATCGCCGTCGCCAACGCATGCTGACACGGGCAATCCGCGCCGGCATCCAACTCGCCCACCGCCAGCCGCACAATCTCCTGCGCCATCCGCGCGTTCTTCTGCAGACATGCAACCACCATCTCGACCGACACGGCTTCCTCCGACTCGTGCCAACAATCGTAGTCCGTCACCATCGCCATCGTCGCATAACAAACCTCGGCTTCCCGGGCGCAGCGCGCCTCGCCGAGATTCGTCATCCCGATCACGTCAAACCCCATCTTCCGATGAAAGTGCGATTCTGCCCGGGTCGAAAACGCCGGACCTTCCATGTTCACGTACGTCCCCCCGTCATGAATCACCGCGCCCGCCGTCTGGCCGCAACTAATCAACGTCTTCCGTAACTGCGCGCAGACCGGATCCCCAAACGACACATGCCCCACCACACCGTTGCCGAAGTACGTGAAATCCGCGCTGCGTTTCGTTCGATCAAAAAACTGATCGATGACCACAATATCCGTCGGCCGGTACTCCTCCTTCAGCGATCCGACCGCACTGACGCTGATGATGCGCGATACCCCAAGCTTCTTCATCCCATAAACGTTCGCGCGATGATTCAACTCGCTCGGCAGAATCCGGTGTCCCCGACCATGGCGCGGCAGAAACACCACGTCCTGCCCGCCGATCTTGCCGGTGAGAAACTGGTCGGACGGTTTCCCGAACGGCGTCGCGACCGTGACCCACCGTTTCTGCTCCAAACTGTCCATTGCGTAGAGTCCGCTGCCACCAATGATGCCAATCTTCATGCCGGCATCTTGCCGGTTAACGCCAACGATGTCCAGCCCGGCCATGACCGGTAGGTCCCGTTTTGGAGGGCCACGCTTCGTCGTGGCCGCAGCCCGCGAACGGACGCGACGGAGCGCGTCCCTCCAGGTCACTTCCGCCTTTACATCGGAAATTGAACACAGCATCTTTCCGCGAGAAGGGCGCTAATCTGCGCGGTTGAATGATGACGCGAAGGACTAAAATCGGACTTATTGTGCCCGTTGCAGTGACCTCTCCTTTTTGGTTGATGGCATTGTTTATTGGAGGGAATAGTTTGTTGGGGAAGTTAGACGAGATTCATTACTCTCGCACCACTCGATTTGACAACGACAGATGGAAGTCCCCCAACAAAAAATATCGATATGCCGTTCTCGATGGTGTGGTATCGAAGGTTGTCACAGGAGGTATGACGGAGGCTCAAGTCATGGAGCTGCTCGGCAAGCCCGACGTGACGGATGCCAACAACAACTGGCAGTACGAAACAAAGCGTCCAGGGTGGCGGTTTATTGATTTCAGCGGGGGCGGATTACTCATCCACTTCAATACCAATCGAGTTGTTGAACGGGCGGAAATCAACACTTGGTTGGATTAGTGTCTGGAATTCCACTTGGCAGATGTTGTTGGCATTCATAGACTGCCGGCCGGAATGAATCCTGTTCCACTCGGGCTTAAGAAGTCTTTCGGCTTCGGTGACCGGCTCGGGCTCGCGACGCCGGGGCATTATGCGGCTTTCAAGAAATTCAAATCTGCCCCCATTTTCGCCCAGCAGTCCATCCGCGCAATTGAACGCACCCAACGCACGCCGCAGGACGTCATGTAGGCGGCGCAGACAGCACTCGCAGCGTGTCGCTACAGTGGGGAGTGGGGCGCGGATGCGGATCATTTGAAAGTGCCCGAACACGTCGAGCGCACGGCGGCGGCGAGCTTTTGTTTTTTCACCATTGATCCGAGCGAATACGTCGGGAAGGGGACGCTGACGCCGGAGTTGGAATCGCTGTACCCGAAGCTGCCGGCGGCAACAGCGATCAAATACGGTGCGGCGCTCGCGCACTGCGGCCGGATGGGCCAGCACATCGCCAAGGTCATGGGCGACCGGCCATTCGAGATCGAGATTACAAGTGGCGGGCGATGCGCGCCAACGGTATCGCGGAGAAATATTGCACCGGTGACGCATCCGACTGGGAGAAGTTCCAAGCATTCGCGCGGACCGTGCCGGCGACATTGCGCAATCCGCTCTACCACTGGACGCACCTCGAATTGAAACGCTTCTTCGGCAACACAAAGTTGCTCGACGAATCCACCGCGAAAGAAATCTGGGACGCAGCGAACAAGAAACTCGCAGAGATGCCGGTGCACACGATCCTCGAATCGAACCGGGTCGCGGTGGTGGGCACAACCGACGATCCGCTGGATTCACTCGAACACCACCGCACCATCCGGCAGAGCCGACTCAAGGCGCGTGTCTACCCGGCGTGGCGTCCTGACAAGTGTTGGCATTGGACAATCCGGCCGTCTGGAATATCTGGTTGGACAAACTCGGGGCTGGATCATTGCCGAGCTTTCTCGACGCGTTGAAGCAGCGAACGGTTGCCGGCTTAGCGACCATGGGTTGAATCATCTGTACGCGGACAATTTTACCGTAGCAGACGCGGCGCGGGCAGGTCAACAGGTCGCACCGGCGGACGCCGACAACTTTCGAAGTTCCTGCTCGTCTGGCTCGGCGAGCAGTATCACGCGCGCGGCTGGGTGCAGCAATTCCACGTCGGTGCGCTTCGCAATAACAACACGCGACTCCTGCGCACGCTCGGCCCGGATACCGGCTTCGATTCGATTGGCCACAAGCCGCCGCGTTGTCCCGATATCTCGACCGGCTCGCCAAGACGATTTTGTATAACCTCAATCCGTCCGACAACTACGTCTTCGCGGCGATGATCGGCAATTTCCAGGATGGCACCGTGCCCGGCAAGATTCAGTTTGGGAGCGGCTGGTGGTTTCTCGACCAGAAAGAGGGCATGGAGTGGCAGATCAATGCGCTCAGCAATCTCGGTTTGCTCAGCCGGTTCGTCGGCATGCTGACGGATTCGCGGAGTTTCCTCAGCTATAGCCGGCACGAGTATTTCCGCCGGCTACTCTGCGA
>JBAXYB010000044.1:0-23178 GCA_037127585.1 Verrucomicrobiota bacterium | reverse complement strand
GGGGAGATTTATGACGCGGACGCGAAGAGCTTGCCGGTGACTTACCGGAGTTGTCCGTTGTTTTCGAATCATGTGGTGTTGTCGGTCATTTTGCGGGGCGAGAAAACGCCACGGGTGGAGATTGACGCACGACTCCGCCAGTATGAACAGAAACGGTGGACGACCCAGCCAGCCCGGCCAAGCGCCGGGTGTATTTTCAAGAACCCGCGCGAGATTGCTGCCGGGCGATTGATTGAGGAACTCGGCTTGAAGGGGACCAGCGTGGGAGCGGCGAAGGTGTCGGATCTGCACGGGAATTTTATTGTGAACGAAGGCGGCGCGACGGCGGCGGATGTGTTGGGGTTGATCGAGTTGATTCGCGGCCGGGCGCGCCAGGAGCGGGGGATCGAACTGGAAACGGAAGTGATGATTCTAGGGAGAGAGGCATGAAACCTTTACGCGTGGCGGTGTTGATGGGCGGTCCATCGGCGGAATCTGATGTGTCGCGCCAGTCGGGGCAGATGGTGGTTAAGGCGTTGCAGCCGACCGGGATGACGGTGTTGCCGGTGGATCTCACGGGGACTGACGTGCAGTTACCGGCGAAACTGGATGTGGTGTTTATCGCGATGCACGGGATGTTCGGCGAGGACGGCCATTTGCAACAGATTTTGGAGAATACCGGGCTGGCGTATACCGGGTCAGATCCCGGGGCAAGCGCGCGGGCGTTCGATAAGGAAGTGGCGAAGCAATGTTTCGTGGAGGCCGGGATTTCGACGCCGGCGCATATGATTGTCGATGGCGATTTGAGTGTGTTGGAGGAATTACAGTGGCCGGTAGTGGTGAAGCCAGCCCGGCAAGGGTCGAGTGTGGGCATCAGTATCGTGAAGGACCGGGCGGCCTTGTTGCCGGCGATTGCAAAGGCGCGGGCGTTTGAGGGCGCGGTGGTGGTGGAGCAATTTATTCGGGGGCGGGAGTTGACGGTGGGAATTCTCGGGTCGCGGGCGTTGCCGGTGATTGAGATTCGGACGAAGCACACTTTTTTTGATTTTGCGGCGAAGTATGTCGCCGGCGAGGCGGAGGAGATTTGTCCGGCGCAACTGGACGCGGCGACGACAGCGCGCGCGCAAGAGTTGGCGCTGCGGGCGCATGAATGTTTGGGGTGCCGGGATTTTTCGCGGGTGGATTTGATGTTGAGTGAGACCGGGGAGTTGTTTGTGTTGGAAGTGAACACGATTCCCGGGATGACGGCGAACAGTCTGTTGCCGAAGGCGGCGCGCGCGGCAGGAATGGATATGACGAAGCTCTGTCTGCGCATGATTGAGTTGGCGCAGGCGCGACGAATGGAGGCGGTGGCGGCATAATGGTACGACTTGGCAATCGGCGGAAGCGGCGGAACGAATATCTATTGGATGTGAAAGTCCAGACGGAGGGACGGCTCCGGCATCGCGCACGGTGGCTGTTGGCGGTCGGAGCGGTGGTGGTGACGGCGGGGTTGACCGGATTTGGGGTTTACCGGTTAATCAAATTTACCTCGGCGAAGATGGTGTACGAGAATCAGCGGTTCGCGATCACGCAGATCATCGTCCAAGACGACGGGGTGTTGACGCCGCAACAGGTGATGAGCGCGGCGGGCGTGGCGGTTGGCCAGAATTTGTTGTCGCTGGATTTGGCCGTGGTGCAACGCCGGTTGGAGGATTTGCCGTTGGTGCGGCGGGTCGAGGTGCGGCGGATGATGCCCTCGAAATTGCAGATTCACGTGGACGAACGGATTGCGGTGGCGCGGCTGCGCGCGGTCGGGACGAGCGATGCGGCGTATTTTATCGACCGGGGCGGAGTTGTCTTGCGGCCGGTCCGATTCAGTGACGGCACGGTGGTGCAACCGCAGGCTGCCGGGACGTTGCCGGTGTTGGTTGGCGTGACAGCGGCGGATTTGCGCGTCGGCAAGCCGGTGCAGTCGGAGCAAGTGTACCGCGCGTTGGAGTTGCTCGATAAGGTGCAACAGGCGGCGGCCGGTTCGATGTTGGAGATCGAGTCGATTGATTTGTCGAAGCAACGGCATCTGACGTTGACGACGCGGCAGAAGACGGTGGTGAAGTTTGATTTGGCGGAGTTTCAACCGCAGTTGCGCCGGTTGAGCGCGATCCTGTCGTGGGCGGCGCAACGGCAGAAAATGGTGGCCGCGGTGGACCTGACGGTGAACCGCGGTGTGCCGGT
Source organism: Verrucomicrobiota bacterium (assembly GCA_037127585.1). Lineage (GTDB taxonomy): Bacteria > Verrucomicrobiota > Verrucomicrobiia > Palsa-1439 > Palsa-1439 > CAINDI01. Next base: position 20,985 of record JBAXYB010000044.1, on the reverse strand, counting down.
ACAATTTGTGAACTAGGGGGATTGGTCATGCAGACGAAAGAACGAATTGTGGTCGGGTTGGAAGTGGGCACGTCGAAAGTCTGCGCCGTGGTCGGCGAGACGATGGACGGGGTGAACTTGCAAGTCATCGGCGTGGGCCAAGTAGCCTCGACCGGCGTGCGGAAGGGCGAGATCGTCGACATGGACGCGGCGATGCAGAACATTACCGCGGCGGTGGCGGCGGCGGAAGATAGCGCGGGGGTTGAGATTCACAATGTCTTCGCGAGTGTGTCCGGTGGCCATATCCGCTGTTTCAATAATCGCGGCAGCGTCATTGTGACGAACGATGATCGCGAGATCGGCGATGATGAAGTGCGGAACGTCTTGCTCAATGCAAAGGCCGTCAACATTCCGATGGATCACGTGGTGGTGCACGCGATCCGGCAACGGTTTTATGTCGATGGGGCGGACGGGATTCAAAACCCGGTGCGGATGCTCGGGTCGAAACTCGAAGCCGATGTCCATGTGATTCATGGGGTGCGGACGCGGTTTCAGAATACGATCCGCTGCATCAAGCAAGTGCCCCTCGATGTGCAAAACATCGCGGTCAGCAGTTTCGCCTCGGCGCTGGCCGTGTTGACGACGGATCAGCAGAAGCAAGGCGCGGTGGTCATCGACATGGGCGGTGGAACGACGGATTACATCGTGTACCGCGAAGGCACGATTCAACACAGCGGCGTGATCGCGGTGGGCGGCGACCATCTCACGAACGACATTGCGATCGGTTTGCGGCTGCCGATGAATCGCGCGGAGCAAATGAAACTCGAGCATGGCTCGTTGGATATTCCGCTGGCCGATGAAGCGATCACCTTCAAACGTGAGGTGGGCCTGCCGGATTTACAGGTTTCCAAGCAGCAGCTTTGTCGGATCATGAACTTGCGCGTTGCCGAAACGCTCACGCTGGTGAAGAAAGAGTTGGAGCGGCAGAAGTTGTTCGATTACCTCGCGTCGGGGGTCTTCATTACCGGCGGGTGCGCGCGGTTGCGGGGGTTGGAGACGATGGCCGGTGAGATCTTTGCGCTGCCGGTGCACATTGGGCACAGTCAAACCATCAACGGCCCCACGTCCGCCATTGAAAGTCCCGAGTATTCAACCGCGATTGGTTTGGTCCGGTACGGCTTGGGATCGCAACGCGACCAGCACCAGCCGCCAACCGCGACCCAGAAGTTCAAACACACATTCCAACACTTAGTTCAAAAAGTTCGCACCTTGATGTAAGGAGACCTGAGCATGGCTACTCGTAAATCCACCACTGAAAACTCGGACACGCCCCATCGCATTCGCCTCAAGCTATTCGGCGTCGGCGGCGCCGGCGGCAACGCGGTCAGTCAGATTGCCGGCGCGTTGACCGGCATTGATGTCGTGGCCGTGAATACCGACTTGCAGGCGTTGAACGGCATGGCGGATGTGGAAAAAATGCAGATCGGCTCCGCGGTCACGCACGGCCTAGGAGCGGGTGGCGATGTCGAACTCGGGCTACGCGCGGCGCAGCAGGATACCGAGCGACTCGAAGCCGCAGCGCAAAACACGGACCTGATTTTCATCGTGGCCGGCCTCGGCGGCGGGACTGGGACCGGCGCGGCGCCGGTCGTCGCGCGGGTGGCGAAAGAGCAGGGTGCGCTCGTGTTGGCCTTCGCGTTCTTGCCGTTTAATTTCGAAGGTGACCGCCGCCGGCAACAGGCCCAGGCCGGTTTGGAGCTTCTGAAAGCGCAGGCGGATGCTGTGATCTGTATTGCGAACGATAAATTGTTCAAGGTGGCCGGCGAGAACGCGACTGCCTCAGATGCTTTTCAGCGCGGCAACGAATTAGTCGGCACCGGCGTGCAAGCGTTCTGGCAACTGCTTTCGCGCAAGGGGCTGATCAACGTGGACTTCGCGGATCTGCGCAATGCACTCGGCTCGAAACACAGCGACGGGATTTTCAGTTTCGGCACCGCGACCGGCCCGGACAAATCACGGGCGGCGGTGAAAGCCGTCATGGACAATCCATTACTCGATAGCGGTGAAATCCTTGGGAAGGCGGAAACCGTTCTCGTCAGCGTCCTCGGCGGACCCGATATGACATTGGCCGATGTGCAACGAGCGGTCGAACCAATTTCCCGCGCCACACCTCGTGGCCACGTCATCATGGGCGCCGCGATTGACGAAGCCCACGGTGACCGGCTGACGATTACGGTTGTCGCCACGGCTCATCTCGTCGCGCGCCGAGCCGCCGTGCCGGTCGCACCCCGACAACCTGTTGGCCGGCGCTTGCCGGAACCCACCAGCCCGCAGCGGGCCGGTAATCCCGCACCGGTCGAAGAAAAGCTGAATGGCAAGAAGGACGCGCTCCCGAAACAAGAACATTTGCCTCTCGAAGGCGTGAGTCGCGGCCGGTTCGACAAGAGTGAGCCGACGCTCTACGACGGCGAAGATCTCGATGTGCCGACTTTCATTCGTCGCGGTGTGAGCCTGAAGCGGTAGCGGCGAGCCACTCCCCGAACGTGGCTTGGCAGGAGCCTCGCCCTCCCTCGTAATCATGGCGTGCCGATGGTAAATTCCAAGCGCGACATGAATGCTCTTGCCGAGACGCTCGCGGGGTTGACGCAGGCCGGTGAACTGTATGAGAAACTGCCGGACCAGCGAGTACGGTGTTACGCGTGCGGCCATCGCTGTTTGATTCTCGACGGACACGACGGGATTTGCCGGGTCCGGTTTAATCGCGAGGGGACGCTGTTCGTTCCACATGGGTACTTCGGCGGGATCCAGTGCGATCCGATTGAGAAGAAACCATTCTTTCATGTCATACCGGGGACGATGGCGCTGAGCTTTGGGATGCTCGGATGCGATTTACATTGCGGATACTGTCAGAACTGGTTGACGTCGCAAACGCTGCGCGATCCGAACAGTATCGCGCCGGCAACGCCGATGAGCGCGGCGGAGTTTTGCCAGCTGGCGGTCGCACGCGGGGCGCGGACGGTGACGAGCACTTACAACGAACCATTGATTACCAGCGAGTGGGCGGTGGAGGTCTTTCGGGAAGCGCGTCGGTGTGGCTTGAAGACTTCGTTCGTTTCCAACGGCAACGGTACCGAGGAAGTGCTCGACTACCTGCGCCCGTGGGTGGACTTCTACAAAGTGGATCTCAAGAGTTTTCGCAACAAGGCGTACCGGGAACTGGGCGGCAAACTGGAGAATGTGCTGCGGACGATCCACCAACTTTGGCAGAAAGGATCTTGGGTGGAGGTCGTGACACTGATCGTACCGGGATTTAACGATAGCGTGGAGGAGTTGCGTGACATGGCGAAGTTTCTGGCCGGCATTTCTCCGGACATTCCGTGGCACTGCACGGCGTTTCATCCCGATTACAAGATGCCGAATCACGCCAGCACGCCGGGGCGGACGTTGGTACAGGCTTGTGAAGTCGGCCGCTAGGCGGGGCTCCGGTATTGTTATGCAGGCAACCTCCCAGGGCGCGTCGGGGATTGGGAAAACACGCGATGCCCTAGTTGTGATGAGACGGTCGTCAGACGGTCGGGTTTCCGGGTTCTCGGTTCGCGGTTGACGATGGACGGAAAGTGCCTGCAGTGCGCGACGGCGATTGCTGGGCGGTGGTGGTGACTACTCGGCTAGTAGCTTGGTGATTTCTGTTTCGAGATTGGCGCGCGCGGCGGTGTTGCGGACGAAACCTTTCTTGTCAACGAGCCACATCGACGGGATGCCGGTAATGCCGAAGTTGCCGCTGATTTCATTGCCCCAACCTTTGCCGTCGAAATACTGGGGCCACGGCATGTCGTTGGCTTTCGTAAACTCGAGCAGGCGTTCTTTCTTTTGGTCGAGGGAGATGCCGACGATCTCGAAGCCTTTTTCGTGAAGCTTTTTGTAGGTCGCGACGACGTTCGGGATTTCCATCCGGCACGGCCCGCACCAGGTCGCCCAGAAATCGACGAGAACCACCTTGCCGCGCAAGTTGGCGAGATCGAATTCCTTGCCGTCAACGGTCGTGAACTTAAGTTGCAGCGGTTTGGATTTGATCTCTTGGGCTTGCAGCCGGCGTTTGGCTTCCATCGCGAAGGCCGGGTTCTTGTCGCTCGTCAGCTCCTTCAACAAGGCGGCTGCTTTCGCGGGATCATTCTTCTCGTAGACATCGAGGCGCAGGAACGGCAGTTGCCGGGTGGCTGGGTTGGCCGGATAATTTGTGGTGAAGTCGCTGTATTCCTGGTCGAACGCGGCGAGTTTGGCGGGTTGGGGCGACTCGATCAACTGCTTGGCATGGAGGTGAAGCGCGAGCAGGCTGACTTGCGATTTGACGGGTTTCGAGGCGTCCTCCGCGGCGAGGATTTCTTTAACGCTAGCTTCGATGGCGGCGAGATCCGGTTGTTGGTCAGTGATGCCGCTGCGCGCGAGGCTGATTTCGAGACGGTCGCTCTTCGCTTCCCAGACGCGCTTGTCGGTGGGGAAATCGCGGATAAACTGGTCGCAGAGTTTTTCCGCCTCGTTGAGGAAAGCCACGGTGTTGGTGATTTGTTCCTCGCGAGACTTGGCTTCGCCGGTCGGGCCCTGGCGTTCGAGGAATTGTAGCTTCTGCCACAGTGCGTCGGCGGGTGTATCGTCGGCGGACACGGTGACAGCTAACAGGAGGAGACAAGCAATGAGGTGTTTCATAAATTACCGACCGAGTGCCAACATGCGTTCGATGGGCACGAGCGCCCGCCGGCGAATGTCTTCGTCGAGTATGATTTCGGGTTGGAGGTTTTCGAGCGCGGCGACGGCGTTTTCCAGATTATTTTTTTTCATGAACGGACATTCGTTGCAGTTGCAGGTGTCCGTTGGGCCCGGGATGAAGGTCTTGCCGGGGATTTCTTTTTGGAGCCGATGCAACATGCCGGCTTCGGTGACGATGATAAACTCGCTGGCTGGGGAAGTCCGGCAATAGGTGACCATCTTTTCCGTCGAGCAAACTTCGTCAGCGAGCATGCGGACGGCGACCACACATTCGGGGTGGGCGACGACCAGTGCGCCGGAATGCTGTTGTTTTAGCTGGAAGATAGCTTTGTGCGTGAAGAGAACATGAACGTGGCACGCGCCCGGCCAGAGGATGAGTTCGCGGCCGGTTTGGCCCATGACCCATTGACCGAGGTTCTGATCCGGTACGAAGAGGATGCGTTTGTCTTTCGGAATTGAGTTCACGACTTTTACGGCGTTGCCGGAGGTGCAGATGATGTCGGTCTGCGCTTTGACGGCGGCGGTGCAGTTGATGTAGGCGACGACGACGACATCAGGGTTCTTCGCGCGCCACTGCGCCAGGGCCGTCGCATCGCAAGAATCGGCCAGCGAGCAACCGGCGTCCATGCTCGGCAAGAGGACGGTCTTGGTCGGGTTCACGATCTTGGCGGTCTCGGCCATGAAATGAACGCCGCAGAACAGGATGACATCGGCTTCGGTGTCGCGGGCGTGATAGGCGAGACCGAGCGAGTCGCCGACGAAGTCCGCGACGTCCTGAATGTCTGGAGTTTGGTAATTGTGGGCGAGGATGACGGCGTTGCGGAGACGCTTCAGTTCGAGCATCCGCGCGGCTAATGATTGCTGTTCGAGAGTGGCGACCATCGTGATTTGAGCCTATCTAAATCAGGCAGTTTGTCAACGTGGCCAGATTCGCGACATCCTCGTGCAAATCCGCGCTCTTCGGAGTCTCGAGTGACATCGGCAAATCCCGCCAGCGCCGGTCGCGGAGGACGTGCCGGAACGCGGCCAACCCGAGGTGGCCTTTGCCGATGTGATCGTGCCGGTCCACGCGCGAGCCGAGCGGCTTCTTGGAGTCGTTGAGATGAAACGCGACTACCGGCAAGGCGGCGAGTTGTTTGGCGACAGCGTTGTAGCTGCGCGGGGTGCGAATGTCGTAGCCGGCCGCGAAGATGTGACAGGTATCCACGCAGACGGCCAGACGATTGGGAAACTTGCTGCGTTCTATGATCTCCGCCAAATGTTCGAAGCGATGGCCGAGACAGGAGCCTTGACCAGCGGTGGTCTCCAACGCGATTCGGACCGGGCTTTTCTTCGTGGCTCGGAACGCGGTGTCGAGGCTCTTCGCGACGAGACGGAGACCGGCTTCTTCGCCGGCTCCGAGGTGCGCGCCGGGATGCATAACGATGAACGGCACGCCCAGTATCGTGGCCCGTTCGATCTCGTCGATGATGGCGGCAATCGAGCGTTCCCGGAAGACGGGGTTGGGTGAACACGGGTTGATCAGGTACCCGCTGTGCGCGAAGACGGTGATCCCGGTGCGAGCGACGTTCGCTTTGTATCGGGCGATTTCATCCGCCGTGTATCGCCGGCCGGTCCATTGGAAATTGTTCTTCAGGAAAATCTGGACTGCCGCGCAGCCGATGGATGCGCCGCGGTCAACCGCGCGATCCACGCCGCCGGCAATTGACATGTGAGAACCGAGCTTGGGCATGACCTTGATTGTGTCGGAGGCATTCAGTAAAAGCAACGAGTGAGAAGAACTGCGCTCCGGTTGACGGCGATTGTGCTGCTGATCGCCGGCGGGTGGCTGGTGGGGCGTAACGCCATCGGGCGCTGGCTGGGCCAGATCTGTTTGCGCCGAGTTACCGGGATCGACAGGCCAGTCGAGTCGGTGAGTTTCGGTTGGACTCACGGGCGGTTTGAAGTGCGCGACGTAACCTGCACCAATCTTCACCGTGGCGGTAGCATCATTACTGCGGTGGTGCCGCGGCTGGTGGTGGACTATCAGCCGGCCTCCCTGTTGCGCCGGCAACTGCACGTGTATTCAGCCCGCTGCGAGATCCAGACTCTCGAAATCACCAATGTGAATCAGCCCCCGAACCGCGTCTCGACAAACCATACCCGCGCCGTGAGTTCGTCGGTCAAGGTGGACACGGTACAAATCAAATTGGATGGAAGTCTGTCGTTCTCCAGTGCGTCATCGAGCGTACGCCGCATTACCGGCAAGATGGAAACGACGTTCCAGGATGTCAATGACTTCGAGGCTTTGCGCGCTCTGTTATTGCCGGGGAAATCGAATTAGCCAATCAGCAAAAGAGTTAATCAGACCGGACAACCAGGTTTCGGATCTGCCTGAATGATCCTCACTCCAGCGGATGACGCCGCCGGAGACCTGGAAATCGAGCGAAATCCCGGTCCGTGGTGATCCACTCACAACCGGACTCAATAGCCAAAGCCGCATGGTAGGCGTCGCTGACAAGATTCCCCCTAACCGAAGCCTTGGCGCACAACTCAGTGAAAATGCTCCAGTGCCGCCGCCCCGGCGCGAGGACCGTGACATTCGGATGCTCGCGGAGTTGCTGGACATAGGTCAGCGCTTTTGCCAGTGGCGTAGGCGGAAGAAAAACCTTGGGATGTGTGAGGATTCGCAGACAGGCGGACAGAATCAGATCCGAAACAGCACAGGACTCCCCCTCATCGAGCGTGCGCTCCAGCCAAGCGCGGTACTCCTCGTGGCGTTCGGTATCTTGCCGATGCGCGTAGATCAGCACGTTGACATCGAAGAGAAGCATCACTCTTCCATGATATCAAGCAGTGCGGCGGAGTGGTCGAGATCAACCCCGGGACGCACTCCATGACCGCGAAAGGTCAGCAGTCGCAAGGTGGGCTTTCGCTTCGCTGAGGGCTTCGGGTGCGACAGGGCCACCCGGAGCGCGTCCTCGATGAATCCGCCCAAGGTCGTCTGGCGATCCAGCGCCCGGCGCTTTGCCTCGGCCAGTAAATCATCACGAATGGCAATCGTAGTCCTCATGCATCAATGTGTAGCGCATCCGCATCAAGATGTCCATGATGGCTTTCTTCGCAGCTATTGCCGGAGAAACGGAATTAAACTTTCTGGAACTGACGGATCGCCTCATAAAGCACAATCGCGACACAGTTGGAAAGGTTGAGGCTACGGGCGTTGGGATTGAATTGTGGAATGGCGATGATGGAGTCCCGGTATTGCTCCAGCAAATTGTCGGAGAGGCCGGTGGTTTCGCGGCCGAAGATGAGATAATCGTCCGGCCGGTATTCGACTTGGGTGTAAAGCCAGTCGGTCTTGTTCTCGACGAGCCAGAGCCGCGGCCCCTCACCCTGACCCTCTCCCCGCATGCTGGGAGAGGGGATTCGGTCTCCTCTCCCCCGTTCTCGGGGGAGGGGATTAAGATGAGGGGGAAGGGTTGCGCAAAATTCCTCCCAAGAATTCCAGTACTTCCAGGTGACGTGATCCCAGTAATCCATGCCGGCGCGTTTGAGTTGCCGGTCGTCGAGCTGGAAGCCGAGCGGGCCGATGAGGTGAAGCGTACTATTGGTCGCGGCACAGAGGCGGGCGACGTTGCCGGTGTTCGGCGGGATTTCAGGTTCGACGAGGACGACGTTCATAAACAAACAGGGGCACGGTAACCCGTGCCCCTGTGAGTTGACAATGCCGGACTATTTCGCGCTCGCGAACCGCGCGGCCACCGCATTCCAGTCGACGACATTCCACCAGGCGTCGAGGTAGTTTTTGCGGAGGTTTTGGTACTTCAAGTAGTACGCGTGCTCCCAGACGTCGACGCCGAGGAGGGGGACGTCGCCTTCCATGAGCGGGCTGTCTTGGTTCGCGGTCGAGTACGCTTTGAGCGCACCTTTGCTGACGACGAGCCAGCTCCAGCCGCTGCCGAACCGGGTCATGCCGTTGTTGGTGACGAGTTCCTTGAACTTCGCGAAGTCGCCGAACGTCGCTTTGATGCCGTCGCCGAGTGCGCCGGTCGGTTCACCGCCGCCGCCTTTCTTCATGATCGTCCAGAAGAGGCTGTGGTTGTGGTGACCGCCGCCGTTGTTTTTCACCGCGCCGCGGATGGCTTCGGGAACGGCGTTGATGCCGCGGAGCAGGTCTTCGAGTGACTTCGCGTGCAGCTCGGGGGCTTTATCGAGCGCGGCGTTCAGGTTGGTGATGTAAGCATTGTGATGCTTGCCGTGGTGAATTTCCATCGTGCGGGCGTCGATGTGTGGTTCGAGCGCGTCGAACGCGTAGGGTAGTGCCGGTAATGTATGGGCCATAGGTGATCTCCAGTGTTTGGTTTCGTGAAAACTACTCGCCAGTGCGCCCGCATGCTACTGGCCGGTGGCAGTAGTGTCAAACCGCTTTCGCCAAAGTTCCACAGCCAAGAGCAGGAAGACCGGCGTGTATTCGAGCCAGCGCGTGAATGCTGCGTCCACCCAGATCCCGGTTTGCAATTGGGTGATGCGCGCCACGTAGGAGACGAGGACGGTCGCGCTGAACACCAACCACGCGAGGCTGAATTCCACGCACACCAACGCCACCAACCACGTGACGTACCACGGATGCACTGTCGAACTGAGTAAGAGAATGCTACCGGCCATCGTCAAGGCCGCGCGGACCGGGTTCACGCGACGGCGCACCAGCCACACGAAGAGGCCGGCCAGCAGGATGGCGCAAACGATCTTGGTGTGTTCATGGACGATCCAAACTCCCGCGCGTTCCTGCCAGTTATTCCGGTCGAGAATGCCGGCGAGCACTTCATAGAGTGAACCGTTGAATTGCCAAAGCCCGGCTACGTTCAGCAGGCTCGTCCACAGCGCGTGGCCGGCATCGATAAACAGCGCGTAACCGGCCGCGAGGGGAAGGAAGTACCAGAGCCAGATCCGCACGGACCGGATCCGCGCTGTCGCCAGGACGGTGATGGCCAGCGGTAACGCGATTAAATGCGCCAGTGTCGCCAGGGCGAAGGCGAGGGCGGCGACTGGCGTCAACCGTGTCTGCAGCAGCCAGAAGCCGGCAATGAAGAACATGATCGCCAGACTCATTTCGTGGCCGCTGCCGGCGAACTCCAACATCACGAGCGGATTGAGTCCCCAGATCAGCGCGAATGCGGGCGATTGTTTGCGTGAGCGCAACAAGCGAACGATGAGCCGGAAAGTTAACAAGTCAAAGACGGTGAACAGTAACCGGAAGGTCCATTGATGAGGGGCCACCGTCGCAACTAACCGGAACAAAAGCAGGAGTATCGGTGGATAGACGCTGGCGACATCGCGATGATCGAGTTTCTCCCAATTCGCATCGCGCAGATGGGTCAGTTCCGGCGCGTTGGGCGTGTGGGCGTAGGGATTGAAGCCGTAGACTTGGATCTTGCCGTCCCACAGATACCGGGCGGTGTCCGTGGTCAACGGCGCCGGCAAGCAGAGCAACCCGATGCGGAAGAGCAGGGCGAAGACCAGGATTGTCGAGCGCACCTGCGGCCAACGCATCTCCGGCGCGCGCCAAACCAGAACGAGATACGGAATGAATCCGAGGAGACAAATGGAGATTAGTGCGAGCGCCATAATGAGGTTGCAAACGAACGCCCCAAGTCTAAGCTGCCGACGGCACTGGCGGCAAGCATCCGAGACACATGGAATGGTTTATCAAACACGGGAAACGAGTGGCGCGGGTTACTGCGGGCAGCGTGGTAATCCTTGTCGGGTTGATCTTGATGATTCCGGGAGTACCGGGGCCGGGGTTTTTGGTGGTGTTCGGCGGGTTGAGTATTTTGGCGGTTGATTTTGTCTGGGCGCACCGGCTGAAGACCAAACTGAAAAATCATGCGACCAAGCTGATGGACAAGGTCCGGAAAAAACCGCCGGAAGCTGGCACACCACCGAAAGTCTAGCGCGCCGCCTTGTCGTACCAATGTTCGCAGTATTTCTTACTGCGAATTTTCTTTTGGAGGCCAAAGGTGAAGCCCAGCAGCTTGCCAATCATCGTGAACAGCGGTGTCTGTTCAATTTTTCGCGTCGACGTGATGACCCAGCCTTTCTTGATCAACGCAAACTTCTGGCCGCGCGGCTGGCCGATTTTCTTGAGATCGTAAGCGAGCTGGACATCTTCGGCGGCAAAGATCGTTTCATCGAACCCACCAAATGACCAGAAATCCTCCCGCCGGCAATGCATCATGCCGACCCCGACTCGGCTGCAGCGGACATAGATGCCCCAGAGAAAAAAGAAGAAGTCGATCTTCAGATTATGGTTGGCCGGTTCGATCCACGTGCCGCCGCCGGCAACCCGCGGGTTTTCAAGGTGATCATGAATCAGGACGAGGAGATTCTCCGTGACTTCATTATCGGCATCGCAGAAGGCGATGTACTTGCCGCGCGCCGCTTTCACGCCGGCATTCCGCGCTTTACCGATGTTGTTGACTGGCTCGAAGACGACTTGCGCTCCGTGTTCGCGAGCGACGGCCCCCGTGCGGTCTTGGCTGTTATTATCGACGACGATGATCTGGGCCGTGCAGTCGCGCTCGCGTTGATAAACAGCCGCGGCGCGCTTCAGTGAGTCAACTGCTCGACCGACACACTTCTCCTCATTCCACGACGGAACGATAACCGAGAGCGTCGGCTCGATCATTTGGCAGTCGGCTTCTCGGCTTCGTCGATGAGCATCACCGGGATGCCGTCGCGCACGGGATACCGGAGTCCACATTGCGGATTCTGACAGATCAGCTTGTCGGCGGTCTCTTTCAGATCGCCTTTGCAGGCCGGGCAACACAAGATTTCGAGTAATTCTTTATCAATCATTGAATGTCTCCTGCCGCGCTTGCGGCTTCGTTATACACTTCGCGAACGGCCACACCAGCCAGCGTCGCCGCGCGTTTGCACGATTCGAACTCGGGTGAACGCTGCACAACCTTACCAGCCAGCCGGCCAACTTTCACTTCAATTACACCATGCTTCGTGACGACCGTGACAATTTCACGGGACAGCTTCCGGCGCTGGGCTTCGTGAATTCGCACCCCGAAACTGGTCGTCTGACTCAACAACAACTCCGCCAGCCGGTCCGTCGCCGCGCGTTCGCACAACACCGTGACGAGCGTGCCGGGCCGGTTCTTCTTCATCTGCACCGGTGTCCAAAACACATCCAACGCCCCGGCCGCCAACACCCGGTCCATGACATCGCCGAACAACTCGGGATTCATGTCATCGATATTGGTTTCGATGACTGCGATCACATCCTGTTCCTCGCTCTCACTCTTAATCGTACTCGTACTCTCGCCCACAATCGCCCGCAACACATTCGGCGTCTTCTCCAAGTCGCGACTGCCGGCACCATAGCCGATCTTCTCGACCGCCAAGGCCGGCATTGGTCCAAATGTCGTACAAAACTCCGCCAGCAACGCTGCGCCAGTTGGCGTCACTAACTCCATCGCGATGCTGGACGATTGCGTGGGAATTCCCTTGAGCAATTCGAGTGTGGCCGGCGCGGGTACCGGGAATCGTCCGTGGGCTGTCTCGACAAAACCTGAGCCTAACGGCACCGGCGACGCCTGAATCTCATCTACGCCTAACATCTCAATGGCGATGCACGCACCGACAATGTCCACAATCGAATCCACCGCACCGACTTCGTGAAAGTGAATTGTCTCCAATGGCACGCCATGAATCTTCGCTTCCGCCTCGCCGATCCGTTTGAAAACACTTAACGCCCGCCGCTTCACATTCTCCGACAACCCGCTGCCGGTAACTAACCCGGCAATCTGCGTATAGCCGCGTTGCGTTGTAGCCGCGCCTCTGTGAGGCGCGCGTTGGTCTTCAATCACATCAAACTTCGTCGCCGAAATATTCTGCTTCACCACGCGCCGCGTCGAGATCGAATAGCCCGGTAACTTCAGCTTGGCGAGTTCCGAGCGGAGCAGTTCTTCCGACACGCCCAAGTCCAGCAGCGCCCCGAGAAACATGTCGCCGCTGATGCCGGCAAAGCAGTCGAGATACAGAAGTTTCACGCGAACCAAATGCTAACAGAGTCGCTCACGTGGCGGCAATCTTGTTTCTCTTCGCAGAACGCACGGTGCCGCCGACCACTAGCGCCGCGGAAATGATGAGCAGATTCTTGATGATGTATTGGCCTTCCATGGTCGGTGCGTATGGGTACCGGCCTGCCTGAAACGTCACCTCCGGCAGGATGAGCAATGGCAAAAAAGTCCCGACCATTTGCATGGCCATCAACGCGATGGCGATTCGGGTTGTCGGCTGAAACAGAAACGTTACGCCGATGACGACTTCCCACCAACCGATGATCGCGAGCCACGTGTCCGGTGAGTAAAACGGCATCCACCGCACCGTCGCCTTGACCATCTCGGCTGCCGGCGAAATCCCCAGTGGTTTCAGGAGTCCGAACCACACAAAGATCACCGCAAGGGAAAACCGCAATGCCGGCGTTCCCCAGCGGCGCATGAACCCGGCGATTTGCTCGTCGAGTCTATCGAGTGAGAGTTTCATTTCGGACGAATACTAACAGGTGCGTCGCGCTTGTGTCCATCCACGCTAGAAAATGAAACGGTGTGAATCTGATCTCAAATCTGTAGCCGAAGCATGAGCTTCGGTCGGGACGTTGCCGGCTTCCGAAGCTTACGCTTCGGCTACAGGCCATCGAAGGGGCTTGGTAATCGAGGCGGCAAACGCGGTGGGTGACTCGTGAACTTGGGCAACGCCAGACTCCAATTCAGTGCGGGCTTCGTTGGCAAGGAAGTTGGCTGCCGCATCGCTGACCTGCAAGGTTACTGCTTCGGCCTGCTGCCGGAGCTTATCGAGTTTGCCACCCGGAGTTGAGTCCGTCGCCATCTGGCGATCCCAGTCGTCTTCCGTCCAATTTTGGAGCAAGGCATTCAACTCCGCACGCTCGCGCGGGGTCAGCTTCTCAATCGTTTGCCGAATCTCTTCGACCTTGGTCATGGCGGGAACTTAGTCGAAACCTTCCCGAGCGTCAAACCTCCGGCGCGTCACCCTCAGCTAGCTTGGGTTTTAGTTCTCCATTCTTGAGCCGAGTTAACTTCACTAAGCGATCCTGCAACTCAGCGGCGTTGAGGAAAGACTCGCGGTAGAGAGTGCGGAGAAAATCCGCGACGTCCGAATTGTTCTTCTTGTTGTTACAACTTAAGCACGCCGCGACCACGTTACGATAACTATTGTCTCCATCGGGTCGAGAAACTACATGCTCGATGACATGGTTCTCCTTAGTCAACTTGCACGAACAGTAGAAGCAACGATGTCCGTCACGTTCCAGTATCAGTAGGCGGTTTTCAGGCACAAAAAAGAAATCCATCTTTTCGATGTCGGGGGCAGGAGATTCAATCGATGGATCAGGTATGAGGCCAGGAATTTCGCCGGGCAGTCTCAAACGAATACGGCGACCGGCGTGTTCGGTGGAGATAATCTCAATGCACCCCTTCGATTTCAATGACAGCAAATTGTTAGTCGCTGTTTTCTCTGACATAGGTTTGCCCTTGCCAATCCCACACGCCGCGCGCACCCGTGCTGATCTGAAGGCAACGACAAACTCATCTTTCCCTAACAAACGACTTTGGCGAAAAATGTAGTGGTAGAGCGCCTGCTCGTAAACTGAGAGCTTCGGAGCTAGGTAATCCTGAAATTGCTCGATGAACTCTGTGAGATTCATTGGGTCAACTGGTTCATGAGACTGGCGGCGTAGCCGGCGCCGAAGCCGTTGTTGATGTTGACCACGGTCACGCCGCTGGCGCAGGAGTTCAGCATCGCGAGGAGCGCGGCGATACCGCCGAAGCTGGCGCCGTAGCCTACTGAAGTCGGCACAGCGATGACGGGCTTGTCAACTAGGCCGCCGACGACACTCGGGAGCGCGCCTTCCATACCGGCGACGACGATGAGGACGTTGGCGTCGAGGAGTTCGTGGTTCACGGCCATCAGGCGATGGAGACCGGCGACGCCGACGTCGTAGTAGCGTTTGACCCGGTTGCCCATGATCTCGGCGGTGACGACGGCTTCTTCGGCAACCGGGATGTCGGTAGTGCCAGCGCAGAGGACGGCGATGATGCCGGGACGCGGTGATGCCGGCTTGCGCTCGACGGTGATGCAGCGGGCGGCTTCGTGATACTTCGCCTTCGGGAAGACGCGCTTGACGGCCCGGTAAGTCTCTTGGCTGGCGCGGGTGCCGAGGAGGTTGTCGTTGTGTTTCAGGATGGCGCCGGCAATTTTGGCGACCTGAACTGGCGTTTTACCTTCGCAGTAGATGACTTCGGGGAAGCCTTTGCGCAGGGACCGGTGGCCGTCGACGCGCGCGAAGTCGAGGTCGTGGATCGCCAACGATTTGAGTTGCCGGACGGCGGCGCTGACCGGCTGTTTGCCGGCGCGCACGTCGTTGAGCAATTTGGTGAGCTTGATTTGGTTCATGGCGTTGTGGGGTGTTGTACCGTGAGTAGAGCGTGTTTTGAAAGTTGTTTTTGTAGCCGCGAGCCTGCTCGCGGTTCGCTGTGGATCGACGCATTCCGTGGAGCCGCGAGCAGGCTCGCGGCTACAATGGCGGTTCGGTTGCGACTTTCAAACCTCGCTCGTAGACGCACCGACGGCGGGATACCTGTACGACAGGCATCCCGCCCTACAATTGCCGGAATGGTTTGGTTAATGCGTTAGACGAGGTCTTGGCCGGTAATCGCATCGGTGACTTTGAATTGTTCGAAGTGGAAGGTGGGGTCGGCCCGGAAGCTGATCTTGCCGGAGAGTTTCTTTTCCAGGTCGATGAGCAACGCTTCGTCTTCAGTGCGAAGGCGGTTGAGGACTTCGGGGTGGACGTAGATGCGGATGTGCGGTTGGTCGGTCCGGCCTTGTTCGCGGAGGCGACGGAGGATTTCGCTGATCTTGCGTTGAATTTCCACGGACATGGAGAGGGCACTCTTGACCATGCCTTTGCCTTTGCAATAGGTGCAGTCCTCGTAGACCGCGTTGTTCATGCTTTCGCTGTGGCGTTGCCGGGTCATTTCGAGGAGGCCAAGCTGCGA
Source organism: Verrucomicrobiota bacterium (assembly GCA_037127585.1). Taxonomy (GTDB): domain Bacteria; phylum Verrucomicrobiota; class Verrucomicrobiia; order Palsa-1439; family Palsa-1439; genus CAINDI01. The sequence goes on along the minus strand of JBAXYB010000044.1, from coordinate 5,176 downwards.
GATGGGGAGGATGCGGGTCTTGGCTTTGTCGCGTTTGACGCCGTCGCGGACTTTGTTGAGGACTTTTTGTTGGTCGCCCCGGCTGCGCATGTCGATGAAGTCGATGACGAGGAGGCCGCCGATATTTCTCAGGCGCATTTGGCGGCAGATTTCTTCGGCGGCTTCGAGGTTGGTTTGGACGATGGTGGTTTCCAAATCTTTTTGGGATTTGTGGCGGCCGGTGTTGACGTCGATGGCGATGAGAGCTTCGGTTTCGTCGATGCAGATGTAGCCGCCGCTCTTGAGCCAGACTTGCCGGCGGAAGGCGTTTTCGATTTGTTTCTCGACGTTGAACCGCGAGAAGATCGGGGTGGGCTCGGTGTAGTACTTGACCCGGCCGCGGCTGAGGCGGCTGATTTGGCCGATCATGTCGCGGATGCGTTCGAAGGCCGGTTCGTTGTCGACGAGGATGCGGTCGACTTCTTCGGTGAGGAAGTCGCGGACGGTGCGTTCGATGAGGTCGGGCTCTTGGAAGACGCACGCGGGGGCTGGGAGGGTCTTAATTTTTTCTTCGACCTGTTTCCAAGTGCGCAAGAGGATTTCAAGGTCGCGGATGAAGTAGCGTTTCTTTTGGTTTTCGCCGACGGTGCGGACGATGACGCCCATGCCTTCGGGGATGCTGAGGTTGGCGACGATGTCTTTGATGCGACGGCGTTCTTTGTCGTTCTCGATTTTGCGCGAGATGCCGCGTTGCGGGTTATTGGGCATCAGGACGAGGAAGCGGCCGGGGATGCTGATGTTGGTCGAGATGCGCGGGCCTTTGGTGCCGATCGGACCTTTGACGACTTGGACGATGACTTCCGTGCCGGGCGGGTAGAGGCGCGGGATGTCGTTCTGGCTGATTTTCTTTTGGGGCTTCGCCGGCTGGCTCTTCGGCGTTTCGATGAGATCGACGCGTTGGTCGAGCGACTCGGGGATGATGTCCCAGTAGTGCAGGAACGCGTTTTTCTCGAAGCCGATGTCGACGAACGCGGCTTTCAGGCCGGGTTCGAGATTTTTGATTTTGCCCTTGAAGATGCTGGCGACGATCTGTTTCTCACTCGTGCGCTCGATGGTGAACTCTTCGAGCAGCCCGCTTTCCATGATGGCGACGCGGTTTTCCAGCGCCTCGGCATTGACGATGATTTCTTTGTTGAACTTCTTGCTCCGGCGGGCGAGGAGTTCCTCGCCTTTGCGGATGATTTGTTTGAGCATTTCCATAATTATTAGACCCTTCTGTGAATCCACACATTCTGCAACAGCCCGAGTGCCGTCATCGTGGCTAAGACGAACGACCCCCCGTAGCTCAGTAATGGTAGCGGCAGACCTTTGACCGGCAATAAGCCGATGGTCATGCCAATGTTGATGAACACATGGAAAAACAGCAGGACGACGACCCCCGTCGCCAGCAGCATTCCCAGACGGTCGCGCGCGTGCGCCGCGATCCGCAAGCCACTAAACAAGATCACTGCAAACAACCCCAGCACGCACACGCTGCCGGTAAAACCCTTCTCTTCCGCAATCACACTGAACAGAAAATCATTCGGTGCGACGGTCCGCGGCAAATATCCCAACAAATTCTGTGTGCCCTGCAAATACCCTTTCCCGGTCAATCCGCCCGACCCGACGGCGATCAACGACTGATTCAAGTTCCACCCCGCGCCCAATGGATCACGATCTGGGTCCAAGAACACCGTCAGCCGCGACTTCTGATAATCCCGCATCGACATCCATAAGACCGGCGCCGCCAGCACCCCCAGTAATCCCAAGATCAACAAATGTTTCACGCGAACTCCAGCCACAAACATTAACCCAAATGTCAGCAACGTCAAAATTGCCGCCGACCCCAAATCAGGTTGAGCGAACACCAGTAACTGCGGCACCGCCAAGATTCCCAGCGTCCCCCACACCGTGCTCCACCGCCGCCGCAGCTCGGGCGTCCGCTGAAAAAGATAATACGCCACCGTTATCAACACCGCTAACTTCGCCACCTCCGTCGGCTGAATCCCGAACCCATGCCAGCCCAGCCAACGCCGCGCCCCGGACACTTTCGCCCCGGCGACTAACACCACCAACAGCGCGCCCACCGCCGCGATGTACCACACCGCCGACCAATGACAAATGATCCGGTAATCCACCACCGTCGCCGCGATGTACAAGGCCAGACCAATCCCAAACCAAACCAACTGCATCTTGTAATAGTTCAACATCGGCTGACCAGGGCCGCGATATGACGCGCTGTAAATGAACGCGACACCCCCGGCCATCAAGAGCAGCATCGCCACCGTCAGCACCCAGTCCATCCGCTTCAACTGCGCGAGAATCTGGTTAGTCGGCATACGCACCTCCACCGGCTGATGCCGGTTGGCGTTGGAAAATCCCCGCCAAAATCTCACCCGCGACCGGCGCGGCATAATGCCCGCCGCTCTCGCCATCTTCCAAAAGAATCGCCAAGGCCACCGACGGCTGATCGTATGGCGCGAACCCGATGAACCACGCGCGGTTGATCCGGCGGGACCGGCCGTCTTCGCGCAAATCAAACTCGGCCGTACCGGTCTTGCCGGCGACGGTCAGGCCGGCCACTTGGGCGTGTTTGCCGGTCCCTTGCGGCGCTTGAATCGCGCCGAGCATCGATTGCCGGACAATCTCAATGTTCTGCGGTTTCGCACTGAGCCGATTCACGACCTGCACCGGCGTCTGCTGCAACACCTGGCCCTCGGGCGTCTCGATGCGTTTGACGACGAAGGGACGCAGCCGCCGGCCGCCATTGCCGAGCGTGGCCGCCACGTTGGCCATTTGCAACGGCGACGCGAGCAGGAAACTCTGGCCGATCCCAAATTGCGCCGTGTCGCCGTCCCACCAACGTTCGCCCTGATTGGCGCGTTTCCAATCCGGCGTCGGCACCAGCCCGGTCACATCGTGGGCGTAATCCAAACCGGTCGGCTGTCCGAGTCCAAACTCCGCAGCCATCCGCGCAATCCGGTCAACGCCGGTCCGCAGGCCTTCCTGGTAAAACCATACATCGCACGATTGCAGCATGGCCGCGAATGCGTCGACGTGGCCGTGGCCAGTTGTTTTCCAGCAACCGAAACGCCGGTTGCCAATCTGCTGACCACCGGTGCATTCGACGCTGTCGCCGGTGTGAATCGTACCGGCTTCGAGGCCGGCGAGGAGGGTGACCGGCTTGAAGGTCGAACCGGGGGCGTACCGGGCGCCGATTACGCGATTCATCATCGGCCGGGCCGGGTTTTGTAGCACGGCGTTGACGGCGACTGCGGGCGTGCCGGGATTGAAGAGGTTGGGGTCGAACGCCGGCACGCTGGCCAGCGCGAGGATTTCGCCGGTGCGCGGATCGAGCACGACGGCGCAGCCGCGGAGTTCTTTGCCGGGCGGCAGTTTGGCGTGGGCGAGGGCGGTCTCGACGATGGCTTGAATGCGGGCGTCAATAGTGAGGACAAGCCGGTTGCCGCGCTCTGCTGATTTGTCGCCGAGGTTGGCGACGCGCATGCCGCTGGGGCTGACGCGAATGGTGCGACCACCGGGCGCGCCGCGTAGGTCGGCATCGAAGGCGCGTTCGACGCCTTGTTTGCCAATGGTGTCGGCTTGGTAGTAGTAGAAATTTTCGACTTCTTCGTCGTCGTTTTGTTCGGTCTTGCCGCAGAAGCCGAGGAGGTGGGCAGCGAGTGCACCTTGCGGGTATTGGCGGACGGGGGTGACGATGAGGTCGGTGCCGGGCAGCGTGCCGGCCCGTTCGACGAAAGCGGCGACGACTTCGGTGCGGAGATCTTTCCAGAGCGGCATCGGGATGGGGCGGCGGCGCTCGTAGTGATTCTTCACGTCGGTTTCGGTGACGGAGACCGGTAGGTTGAGGACGCGGCTGATGGAGACAATGTTGGTCGCGGCAATGCGGACGGCATCCTGGCGTTTTGAGATGCGACCGAGTTGGTCGAGGGAGATGGCGATGTCGTAGCTGGGCCGGTTGTTGGCGAGCACACGACCGGCGCGGTCGACGATTTCGCCGCGGGCGGATGGGAGCCGGATGCGACGAAGGGATTGGGCTTCTTCCCGGTCGCCGTACCGGTCGGAGTTGACGACTTGCACGCGGAAGAGCGCGATCAAGAGAATGGCGAAGCCGGCAACCATGATGAAGGCCAGCGCGGTGAGCCGGGAGTTCGCGTCGCGGAATGGCGTGCTGATAATCATCGCGACCTCAGCTGGTAGCGGCCGGCATCCAAGGCAAAGAAGAGGACCGGCGTGATGAGGGCGGCGAGGCAGATGAGGAGCACCAGTTTCAGAATCGCGCCGGCATAGAAGCCGGCAAACATACACGCCGCAATCGAAGCCGCGCCGGTAACGATGACGCCGGCGCCGATTTGCAGGAGCGGCAATTCGCGGTCGAGCGCGGCGCGTAGGGCGTGGATGAATAGCGCGGTCACGGCGTAAATTAGCGCGGTCACGCCGAAGGGGCCGGCGGAGAGTGCGTCTTGAGTGAAACCGGCGGCGAGGGCCAGGCAGATCAGGCCAGCGCGTCCGAATGTGAGCGCGCCGTAAGCGACCAATGCCGGCAGGAATTCGAGATGGATGCCCAGTCCGGGAATGGCCGGCAGGCGCGCTTGGAGCGCGGCCAGCAGGAGCAAGGCGATGCTTACGAGGGCGAAGCTCATTCGAGAATCACCAGCACTTCCTCTAACCGGCGGAAATCAGCCGCGGGGTTGATGGTGAGGTCTTGGTACATGCCGGTCTGTTTGTTGAGTTGGACTTTGACGACGGTGCCGATGGGGAAGCCTTTGGGGAAGACGCCGCCGAGGCCGGAGCTGATGACGCGTTCGCCGGGGCGAATGACGGCGCCGCGGTTGACGTAGGTCATGACGAAAGTGGGTTCGATGGAGTCGGTACCGGCGCAGACGCCGGGTTCGCGGGATTCCTGGAGGAGGGCGCTGGCTTTGCAGTTGGGGTCGGTCAGGAGGAGGACGCGCGCTTCGCCGCGGGTGACGTGGATGGTTTTGCCGATGATGCCGTCGGCGCTGATGACGGCGAGATTTTCGCGGAGGCCGTCGTTAGTGCCGCGGTCGATCTGGATGCTCTTCCACCAATTGGAGGCGTCGCGGCCGATGACGCGGGCGCCGAGGGTCCGGTAGTTGGGGGTGTCTTTGAAGCG
>JBAXYB010000043.1:0-23439 GCA_037127585.1 Verrucomicrobiota bacterium | reverse complement strand
TTTTTCCAAAAGAGGAAGCCAACTTGGCATGTTGCCGGGCCGGAAAATTTTCGTTCGGCGCGTGCATCGCCACCTCGCTCCGGTGAGTTTGGGAATTTATTTTGACTCCCACGTTTCAAATCCGCACACTGACCCACCATTATGCTTCGCCATCCTGATTACACCCGCGACCGAATTTACCAACTCATTCAGCGCCTCAGCGAAAAGATTTACTCCGACCGCCAGCCGCTCGCCGAACTTGTCGTGACCGGGCCAACCGACCGCATCACATTCGAACAAGCGCAAAAACTGACCGGCTTCCACCCGGCGAAAGTCGGCGACCAATTCCGGCCGCTCTGGGCCACGTATTGGTTTCGCGGCCACGCTGGCGTGCCGGCCGAGTGGGCGGGCGCGCGCGTGGATTTACTGTGGGACTCGCAGAGCGAGGCAACGTTGTGGCGCGATGGCGTCAGCGTTCAAGGCTTAAATATGACCCAAGGCGACCGGCCCGATGCGATCCTGTTGGATCGTTGCGCTGGCGGTGAGACCGTTTCATTTCAAATCGAACTGGCCTGCAACAAAAAGTTCGGCGCCGCCAACGGCCAAGGCTATCTCGTCGGCGAAGAGCCGGTCAGCCCGTTTGTGCTGCGGCGTTGCGAAATCGCGAAGTTCGATCCCCCGGCGTGGGAGTTGTACTGGGACGCTTTCGTGCTCGCCCAACTCGAAACGGAACTGGCCAAGGAAAACGCGGCCAGCGAACGTTCGTGGCAAGGCTTGTTGCTCGCCGAACTGAATCGTTTCGTCAACGTCCTCGACCTCGACGAGTGCGCCACCTGGCCGGTGGCCGCCGCGATTCTCAAAGAACTCTACCGGCACAAGAATGCCGACCGGTCGCTGGCGGTCTCTGTCATCGGCCACGCGCACATCGACACCGCGTGGCTTTGGCCGCTGGCGGAGACGCACCGGAAATGCGAACGCACCTTCAGTTCCGCCGTCGCCTACATGCGCGACTATCCCGAGTACCGGTTCTCCTGCTCGCAAGCGTACCAGTACGCCGCGATTCAGCACCGCAATCCCGCCTTGTACGAACTCATCAAACACCGCGTGGCCGGCGGCCAATTCATCCCGGTCGGCGGCACGTGGATCGAACCGGACTGCAACATCCCCTCCGGCGAATCCCTTTGCCGGCAATTCCTCTTCGGCCAACGCTTCTTCGAAAAAGAATTCGGTCGCCGCTGCCGGGAATTCTGGAATCCCGACGTCTTCGGCTACAACGGCCAACTCCCGCAAATCATCCGCCTCGCCGGCATGTCGCGCTTCCTCACCCAAAAACTTTCCTGGAATCGCTTCAACAAACCGCACCATCACACCTTCGCCTGGCGCGGCATCGACGGCAGCGAAGTCCTCACCCACTTCCCGCCCGCCGACACCTACAATGGCGACTGCTCCATCCCCGAACTTCGCGCCAACGTCAAAAACTTCAAAGATCACGACCGCTCCCACGAATGTTTCTACCTCTACGGCTTCGGCGACGGCGGCGGTGGCCCAACCAAACCGATGTTGGAAACCATCCGCCGCGCCGCGGATTTACGCGGTCTCCCACCCACGACCCAACGCACCAGCGACGAATTCTTCGACCGCCTCGAACGCGACTGCACCAACTTGCCGGTCATGGTTGGCGAACTCTATTTCGAAAACCACCGCGGCACCTACACCTCGCAAGCCTCTGTCAAACGCAACAACCGCCGCGCCGAACAACTCCTCCACGACCTCGAATTCTTCGCCGTGTCCACGAATCGGCACGACGACCTCAGCGACCTCTGGCGGTTACTGCTCCTCAATCAATTCCACGACATCCTCCCCGGCAGCAGCATCAATGAAGTCTACGTCGATTCCGCCCGGCAATTCGCCGACCTCTTCGCTCGCGGCGAAAAACTTCTCCCAGCCGGGATGACGCCAATCAACACTACCGGCTTCGCCCGCGCCGAAGTCGTCGAGCAAGCCGGTAAATTGACTTTCATCGAAGCCCCGCCCTACGGCCCCGGCAAGATTGCTTCGACCACCGACACCGTAAAACTCGACGGCCTGACGTTGGAGAACCAACAACTCCGCGCCACTTTCAATCCCGGCGGTCGACTCACCAGCCTCATCGTGAACGGTCGCGAAGCCCTGGCCGGCGAAGCGAACGTCTTCGAACTCTACGAAGACCTGCCGACGAATTACGACGCATGGGATGTCGACCCGTTCCACCTCGAAACCCGGCAACCCTGCGCGTCGGCCACGCGCTGGGAAGTCGTCCGCCGCGATGCGCTCCGCACGGAACTGAAATTCGAATTCGCCATCGGCAAGGCGAGCACGCTCACCCAAACCATTCGCCTCGATGCCGGCGCACGCCGCCTCGAGTTCCACTGCCGGGCCGACTGGAACGAATCGCACCGGATGCTCAAGGTCGCCTTCCCCGTCAACGTCCACTCCATGAACGCGACCTACGAAATGCAATTTGGCCACGTCGAACGTCCCACGCACTACAATACTTCCTACGACCTCGCTCGCTATGAAGTCCCGATGCACCGGTGGTTCGACATGAGCGAGCACGGTTTCGGCGTCGCGATTCTCAACGACTGCAAATACGGCGGCAGCACCTACGGCAACACGATGCGCCTCAGCCTGCTCCGCGCCCCGAAATCGCCCGACCCCAAAGCCGACATGGGCCGGCATGAATTCGCGTTCGCCATCGTCCCCCACGCCGGTAACTGGCGCGACGCCGGTATCGTCGCCGAGGCGTACCGGTTCAATAATCCATTCCGAACCGGCGCAATGACCGAGTCGTTCGCCAGCGTGGATGATCCGAATCTCGTGCTCGACACAATCAAGCGCGCCGAAGATTCCGACGCGGTTGTGTTGCGTTTCTACGAATGCCACGGCGCACGCGGCACCGCCCACATCCAATTAGCGCGATCATTCAAGCGCGCCGTCCACTGCAACATTCTCGAAGACGAAGCCGAGCCGGCAAAACTTGCCGGCAAGCAACTGACGGTGAACTACCAGCCACATCAAATCCTCACTCTCAAACTGGATTAATTATGAACGATTGGGAAAATCCTGCCTTCATTGGCCGCGGCCGGTCACGGGGCCACGCATATTTCTTTCCATATCCTGATGAAGCTTCCGCGCGAAACTTCGACCGCACCGCCTCGCCGTGGTTCAAGCTGCTCAACGGCAACTGGAAGTTTCACTACGCGCCCACGCCGGCCGAAGCCTCGTTTGATTGCAACACCACCATCCCGGTGCCGTCGAATTGGCAGATGCATGGTTTCGGCAAACCGCATTACACCAACGTCCAGTACCCCTTCCCCGTCGATCCGCCGCGCGTGCCGACCGAGAACCCGACTGGCACCTACGTCCGCGATTTCTTTATTGGCGACGATTGGGATGGGATGCAGATCCGGCTGAACTTCGAGGGCGTTGACTCCGCGTTCTACGTTTGGATCAACGGCCAGGAAATCGGTTTCAGCAAAGGCAGCCGGCTCCCCCACGAGTTCGACATCACCGACCATGTCCGCCCCGGCCAGAACACGATCGCCGTCCGCGTCATGCAGTGGTCCGACGGCACGTACCTAGAAGACCAGGACATGTGGTGGCTCTCCGGCATCTTCCGCGACGTCTATCTGCTCGCGCACCCGGCCACGCACATCGCCGACATCCACGTCCACGCCCCCGCCACCGGCAAGCTGAAGATAACCACCACCCTCGCCGGCAACACCACCGGCTACAAAGTCACCACCAAACTCCTCGATCATACCGGCCGCGTCGTGAAACCGCAGCCGCCCCGGCTCTGGTCGGCGGAAGATCCATACCTCTACACGTTGCTCGTCACGCTAAAAGACGCCGCCGGCAAGGTCGTCGAAGTCATTCCCCAACGCGTCGGCTTCCGCACCATCGAAATCCATGGCGACCGGTTCCTCGTCAACGGCGTCGCCATCAAAATCAAAGGCGTCAACCGGCACGAGTCGCATCCCGACCTCGGCCGTGCCGTCCCGGTCGAAGCGATGATCAAAGATTTGGTGTTGATGAAACAGCACAACATCAACGCCGTCCGCACCTCGCATTACCCCAACGACCCGCGCTTCTACGATCTCTGCGATTACTACGGCCTCTACGTCATCGACGAGTGCGACCTCGAAACGCACGGTTTCTGCCACCTCAAAGACTGGGCCGGCAATCCGACCGAAGACCCGCGTTGGGAAGCCGCGTGCGTCGACCGCATGGAACGCATGATCCACCGCGACCGGAATCACGCCTGCATCATCCTGTGGTCGCTCGGCAACGAAGCCCACTTCGGCTGCAACCATCTCGCGATGGCCGCCCGCGCCCGAGCGCTCGACGCATCCCGCCCCATTCACTACGAAGGCGACCAAGAGCTAAAAACTGCCGACGTCTTCAGCCAGATGTACACGCACCTCGACAAAGTCATCGAGTTCGGTAAGCAGACCGGCAAACCATTCATCCTCTGCGAATACGCCCACGCCATGGGCAACGGCCCCGGCGGCCTTCTCGAATATTGGGAAGAAGCCATCTGCAAATACGACCGGCTCATGGGCGGCTGCATCTGGGAATGGTGCGACCACGGCCTCCGGCAACACACCGCTGACGGCCGCGAATACTTCGCTTACGGCGGCGACTTCGGCGACGTCCCCAACGACGGCAACTTCGTCTGCGACGGCCTCGTCTTCCCGGATCGTCAACCGTCCCCCGGTCTCACTGAATACAAAAAGATCATCGAGCCGGTAAAAGTCGAAAAAGTCGGCGACCAATACCGCCTCACGAACCGGTACGACTTCAGCAACCTCGACAATCTGCACTTAAGTTGGAACGTCACCGTCGCCGGCACGATCACGAAATCCGGCACGACCAAGCTCCCGGCCATCCCGGCCCGCAAGAGTAAGCTCATCAGCATTCCTTTCGAGAAAACAGCGAGCGGCGGTTACCTCAACCTGAACTTCACCCTCGCCAGCGACACGCCGTGGGCAACGCGTGGCCACGAAGTCGCCTGGGCGCAATTTGAACTCCCTTCCCGTAGGAGCGACATCCCTGTCGCGACCGGCCCCGCCCTCACCCTCACTGTCTCCGGCAACGCCCTCGATATCACCGGCCAAAACTTCGCCATCACCTTCGACAAAATCCGCGCCGTGCTGACCGGCTGGCAACACGAAGGCGTCGCCTTGTTGCAGACCGGCCCGCGCCTCAATCTCTGGCGCGCGACGACCGACAACGACCGTGCCAGTTGGGGCGGCCAGCAATACGCCAAGCAGTGGCGCGATGCCAAACTCGATTTACTCCAGCACCGCACCGATTCCGTGACCGCCGAGCAGCTCGACGCCGGCACCGTGCGCATCATCGCAAAGACTCGCGTTGCGCCGCCGGTCACCGAGATGGGATTCGCATGCGAGTCCATCTACACCATCACCGGTGCCGGCCAGATTCACCTTGAAGTCCACGGCATCCCGCACGGTCCACTGCCGGCAACTTTGCCGCGGCTCGGTCTGCAATTCACTATGCCGGTCGCGTTCGATCAAGTCCAGTGGTTTGGCCGCGGCCCCGGCGAAGCGTACCGGGACACGAAACAAGCCCAGCGCTTCGGCCTCTGGCGGGCGACGGTGGACGAACTTTTCACCAACTACATTTTCCCGCAGGAAAACGGCAACCGGACCGATGTGAGTTGGGTACGATTGGCAGATCTGAGCGGCCGGGGGATAAGCTGTGCCGGGTTGCCAAATTTCAGCGCGCACCGGTACACCACGCTGGACCTCGAAGCCGCCCGCCACACGACTGACCTCGTGAAGCACGATTTCATCACCGTGTCGCTCGACCATGGGCACAACGGCATCGGCAGCGGCAGTTGCGGCCCCGGTCCAATCGAGCGTTATCAACTCAAGCCGGCCGAATTCCGCTTCGCTGTCGAGATGCGCCCGCTTACCACGGGCTGATTTCGTCGTCGGCGTTGAAGAGCTGTGGACATAGCCGCTTCAACTGCGCGCTGCTGAAACGATCAAAGCCGAGACATCCCTCGCGATCAACGGACTTGGCGTCGCACGTTGTGGCTGAGTGCGTGGCGAGTTGCCGGGCGCCGTCCCAAGCCACGATCAGCTTTAGGAATTCCTCGCGCGGCGTGTCCTCCGGCATCTTTTTCGCCAGCCACGGATACCGGTCCCGCAACTGCGCGACACTCCATTGATCGTAACCATGGCAAAAGATGCCGGCTCGCGCCGCCGCCTGACACGTCGTCTCCTCGGAGCGCTGGTTGGCGACCAGAAACTCACGAATCCGTTGGATGGCTTCTTCGCGAGTATATTCCATGTTTCTCACCTCCCGGAAGCGGGCTTGTAATTGGCCAACGCCCGCATGTATTGGGCGCGTTCGAACGCGCTTGGATCAGGACATTTCAACTGACTCATACTGCCTTGCAACTGCGTGACTGAGTCGTACCAATGTTCGCCCATCCAATCGCGCAGCCCGGCTTCGATGACTTGAATGTGATCGATGCCGCGCGCGATCAGGACCGAACACAACTCCGTGACGTTCGCGCCCACCATCAACATCTTGAGCACGTCGCGTGAGGTGTGAACGCCACTCGTCGCGGCGAGATCGGCCCGGAGCCGGCCATGCAGCATCGCAATCCATCGCAGCGGCAACCGGATCGCTTGGGCCGTGCTGAGCAACACGCTCGGCTGGACTTCGAGCGCTTCAAGGTCGAGGTCTGGCTGGTAGAACCGGTTGAAGAACACCAATCCATCCGCGCCGGCATCATCGAGTTGCTTGGCCATGTTGGCCATGTTGCTGAAGAACGGACTGAGTTTGACCGCGACCGGGATGCTCACCGCTCCCTTCACGGCTTTAAGAATGTCAATGTAGGTCTTCTCCACCGCCGCGCCGCTGATCGCCAGGTCGGTTGGAATGTAATAGATGTTCAACTCCAGCGCATCGGCGCCGGCCTGCTGAATCTGTTTTGCAAAATCCGTCCAACCGCCGAGTGTGCTGCCGTTGAGACTGGCGATGATCGGAATCTTCACCGCTTCTTTGGCCTTGCGAATGTGTTCGAGATATTCTTGCGGGCCGAGTTGGAATTCCGCCGGCTCGGGGAAATACGAGGCCGCCTCCGAAAACGAATTCGTGCCGGTGCTGAGATGATGGTCCAGCTCGTACGTCTCCAGCCGGAGTTGTTCCTCGAACAACGAGTACAATACCACCGCCGATGCGCCGGCATCCTCCATCTTGCGAATCTTGCCAATCTCGTCCGAGAGCGGCTGACACGCTGATACCACCAGCGGATTCTTCAACGACAAGCCCATGTATGTAGTTCGTAGGTCCATAATCATGCCTCCTTCGGTGCGGCTTCGCCGCTGGGTTTCCACGTCGCCAGATACTCAAAACGTTTGAAGCGTTTGTCCGCGTCCGACTGCGCTTGTTTGAACAACACCTTCGCCCGCTCGGGATCGCTCTTGGTCAACATCTTGAACCGGTTCTCCATCATCATAAACTCCTCGACCTTCTGCTTCGGCGCGCGCGAATCCAGTTGCAGCGGATTCTCGCCAATCGCGATGCGGCGTGGGTCATACCGGTAGAGCAGCCACTGGGCGGAATTGACTGCTGCTTTTTGGTTCTGCATCGCCGTGGTCATGTTGATGCCGTGCGCGATGCAATGGCTGTAGGCCACGATCAACGACGGTCCGTCGTAGCTTTCCGCTTCGAGGAAAGTCCGCAGTGTGTGCTCGTCGCGCGCGCCCATCGCCACGCTCGCCACGTAAACATGCCCGTAGGTCATCGCGATCCGACCGAGATCTTTTTTCCCAAGCGTCTTGCCGTTCGCCGCAAACTTCGCCACCGCGCCCCGCGGCGTAGATTTCGACATCTGCCCGCCGGTATTCGAGTAAACCTCGGTATCCAGCACGAGGATGTTCACGTTCCGGCCACTCGCCATCACGTGATCCAGTCCGCCGAACCCGATGTCGTACGCCCAACCATCGCCACCCATGATCCACACGCTCTTCTTCACCAACATATCGATCACGCCCGCCAACGACTTCGCGGCTGGCGTGCTGACGCCTTTCAGTTTCTCCTTCGCGGCGGCAACGCGCTGGCGTTGGTCATAGATGTCGGCTTCGGAAGACTGCGGCGAAGTCAGAATGGCGGTGACCAAGTCATCGCCCACGATGCTCGCGTGTTTCTTGAGCAGCTCACCGGCAAACTCCTGTTGTTTGTCGAGCGACACGCGGAAGCCCAGCCCAAACTCCGCGTTATCCTCGAACAGCGAATTGCACCAGGCCGGCCCGCGGCCATCCGCGTTCACCGTCCACGGCGTCGTCGGCAAGTTACCGCCGTAGATCGACGAACAGCCGGTCGCATTCGCCACGATCAGCCGGTCACCGAACAACTGGCTCATCAACTTCACATACGGCGTCTCGCCGCAACCCGCGCACGCGCCGCTGAACTCAAACAACGGCTGCTGCAACTGCTGATGCGGAATGCTGCCGACTTTGATCTTCCGCCGGTCGAGCTCCGGTATCTTCAGGAAGAAATCCCAGTTGGCGACTTCCTGTTCGCGAATCGGCGGTTGATCCGCCATGTTGATCGCCTTGAGTCGCGGCTCACTCTTGTTCTTCGCCGGGCAGACGTCCACGCACAGCGCGCAGCCCGTACAATCTTCCGGCGCGACCTGAATCGTGAACTGCAACCCGGTCTCCTTCCAATCCTTATCGCGCGCGGCGGTGGACTTGAAAGTGGCCGGCATCGTCGTCAACGGCTCATAAACTTTCGCGCGAATCACGGCATGCGGACAAACCATCGCGCACTTCCCGCATTGAATGCAGACGTTCGCGTCCCAGACCGGGATTTCTAGCGCGATGTTCCGCTTCTCATACCGGGCCGTCCCGAGCGGGAACGTGCCATCAACCGGCAGCGCACTCGTCGGCAACAGATCGCCGCGCCCGGCAATGATTTCGCCGAGAACGTCGCGGACAAATGCCGGCGCGTCTTTGGAGACCGGCGGCGCAAACGCCAGATCGCTGCTCGCGAAAGCCGGCACGACCACTTGGTGCATGTGCTCCAACGTCGAGTCCACGGCCTTGAGGTTCATGTTGACGATCTCGTCCCCCTTCTTGCCGTAGGTCTTCTTGATCGAATACTTGATCGCGTTGATCGCTTCATCCTTCGGCAACACGCCGGAGATCGCGAAGAAACAAACCTGCATCACCGTGTTGATGCGCCCGCCCATGCCGCTGTTGTGCGCGACCTTCACCGCGTCGATTACGTAAAACTTCAATTTCTTCTCAACGATGCATTGCTGAATCGGGCGCGGCAGCTTGCCCCAGATCACGTCCGCGCCAAACGGAGTATTCAAGAGGAACGTGCCGCCCGGCACAGAGTCCTTCAACATGTCGTACCGCTCCAGGAAGATCGGCTGATGACACGCCACGAAATTCGCTTTCGTGACCAGATACGTCGAACGAATCGGCTCCGGCCCGAACCGCAGATGCGAGACCGTCATTGAGCCGGACTTCTTCGAGTCGTAGACGAAATAGCCTTGGGCAAAATTGTTCGTCTCTTCGCCGATGATCTTGATCGAGTTCTTGTTCGCCCCGACCGTGCCGTCCGCGCCGAGACCGTAGAACACCGCACGCACGACCTTGTCCGATTCGGTCGAGAACTGCGGATCGAACGCGATGCTCGTGTGGCTCACGTCATCGTTGATGCCGACTGTGAAATGATTCTTGTTGGTTTCAAAGACGGCCTTGACCATGGCCGGCGTGAATTCCTTCGACGACAACCCATACCGGCCGCCGAGCACCGGTATCTTCCGGCCTTGCTCGGTAAGCGCCGTCACGATGTCTTGATACAACGGCTCGCCGGTCGCGCCCGGCTCTTTCGTCCGGTCAAGCACGACTAGCGATTTCACCGAGGCCGGTAACGCCGCGACAAACCGCGCGGAATCAAACGGCCGGTACAATCGCACTTTCAGCACGCCGATCTTGCCCTTCAAGAAATCCACCGTCTCCAGCGCGGCTTCGCAGCCCGAGCCCATAATCACAATCACGCGCTCGGCATCCGGTGCGCCGTAATACTCGAAGAGCTTGTATTGCCGGCCGGTCAGCCCGGCGAACTTGTCCATCGCGTTCTGCACGATGTCCGGGCACGCGGCGTAAAATGGATTGCAGCCTTCTCGCGCTTGGAAGAACACGTCCGGGTTCTGCGCCGTGCCACGCAACACGGGCCGGTCAGGCGTCAGGCCGCGACTACGATGTGCGAGCACGAGATCGTCGTCGATCATCGCGCGCATATCGTCTTCCGTGAGCAGTTCGACTTTCGCGACTTCGTGCGATGTCCGGAAGCCGTCGAAGAAATGCAGGAACGGCACGCGTGATTCGAGCGTCGCAGTCTGCGAGATCAACGCGAGATCCATCGCTTCCTGCACTGAGTTCGAGCACAGCATCGCCCAGCCGGTCGAGCGTACGGACATCACGTCCGAATGATCGCCGAAGATGGAGAGCGCATGCGTCGCGACCGCGCGGGCCGCGATGTGGAAGACGACCGGCGTCAGTTCGCCGGCAATCTTGAACATATTCGGGATCATCAACAGCAACCCCTGCGACGCCGTGAACGTCGTTGTCAGCGACCCGGTCTGCAGCGCGCCGTGCACCGTCCCGGCCGCGCCCGCTTCGCTCTGCAACTCGATCACCGACGGCACTGTGCCCCAAATGTTCGGGAGCGTTTTCGCGGCCCATTCGTCGGCCCACTCGCCCATCGGCGACGACGGCGTGATCGGATAAATCGCGATCACCTCGTTGGTGCGGAACGCCACATGGGCGACCGCCTCGTTGCCATCCATCGTTACAAACTTCCGTTTTGTCGTGCTCATAATTCCTTTAGCAAATCCGTGGCAGATCCTCGCCCGTGGGCATATCCACGATGCGTTCGCCGCCGATGGTGGTGTGCAACAACACCATTCCTTTGGGTTTCTCAATCACTTCGCCAATCACGACCGACCGCCGGCCGAGTGGCTGCCGTTTCATCGTCGCCAACACGCGGTCGGCGTCGCTGCCCCGGCAAATCACCAACAGCTTCCCTTCATTTGCAATCGTCAACGGGTCGAGCCCGAGCAGATCACACGCACCGCGAACTTCCCGGCCGATCGGCAGCGCTTTCTCCTCAAGCCGAATCCCAACGCCCGACGCCACCGCAATATCGTTGAGCGCCCCGGCCACCCCGCCCCGCGTCGGATCGCGCAGCGTGTGGATCTCCGCATTGGAATCCAAAATCGCCTTCACCAACGGCCAGACCGGCGCGCAGTCACTCACCACGCTCGTCTGAAACACAATGCCCTCGCGCCGGCTCATCACCGCCACGCCGTGTTCGGCCAGCGGTCCGTTGAGCAACACCACATCCCCAGCCCGCGCCCCGGCATGACTCACCGACCGGCGGCCCGCCACGCGCCCGATGCCGGCGGTGTTGATATACAAACCTTCGCACTTGCCGCGTTCGACGACCTTCGTGTCGCCGGTCACGATCTCCACGCCGGCCTCAGTGGCCGCGGTCTTGATGGACGCAACGATGGTTTCCAAATCCGCCAGTGGCAGACCTTCTTCCAAAATGAAACTCAAGCTCATCCACAACGGCTGCGCGCCTTGCACAGCGAGATCATTGACCGTGCCGCAAACCGCGAGCCGGCCAATATCGCCGCCCGGAAACACGTACGGCTTCACGACGTAGCTATCCGTCGTAAACGCCAGCCGCACTCGGTCTACCCCCAAAACCGCCGCGTCATCGAGCGACCGCATCTTAAAAGCCGGCACAAACATCTGTTGAACCAATTCCTGAGTCAGCGACCCGCCGCCGCCGTGTGCCAAGAGGATCCGGTTCACGCCGCGGCCCTCTTTTCATATTTGTAAGACGCCGCACACGCACCCTCGCTCGACACCATGCACGGCCCGACCGGATGCAGCGGCGAACACTTCCGCCCAAACAACCGGCAATCCAACGGCGTCGCCACCCCGCGCAACACCGCGCCGCACAAACACCCCGGGTGCACTCGCGTCCGCGGGAAAACCACATCGAGCGCCACCGTCGCGTCGAACCGCGCGAACTCTTGCCGGATCCGCAACCCACTGCCGGCAATCGTCCCCAACCCACGCCAGCTCACGTCGCACGGCTCGAACACGCGCGCCAACAACTCCTGCGCCGCCAGATTACCGGCTTCGGAGACTGACCGGCTGTATTCGTTCTCAACCTCGGCCCGGCCGTCGACATGCTGCTGCAACAACATTTTGATGCCCGACAAAATATCCCACGGCTCAAAGCCGGTCACGACGCACGGAATTTTGTATTGCTCGCAGATAAACCGGTAGAGCTGCGCCCCGGTAATCACGCTGACGTGACCGGGACAAAGGAAACCATCAATCTTGACCTCATGACCGCGCAGCAACGCGTCCATCGCTTGCGGCATCGTTTTGTGAGCGCACAACACGAAGAAGTTTTTCAGATTCTCCTCCGCCGCCTGCCGGATCGCCCACGCCACCGTCGGCGCAGTCGTCTCAAAACCGATCCCGAGAAACACAACTTTCTTCGACGGACATTCCCGCGCCAACACCAGCGCATCGCTCGGCGAATACACAATACGAACCTGCGCACCCGCCGCTCGTTCCTGTTCCAGCGACGAATCGCTGCCGGGCACGCGCACCAGATCGCCGAACGTCGCCACGATCACATCAGGATGACCGGCCAGATCAATCGCGGCGTCGATGTAACTCTGATCGGTCACACAGACCGGGCAGCCCGGCCCAGAAATGAGCCGGACATTCGCCGGCAAGAGCTGATGCAACCCCGACCGGTATGCCGCCATCGTGTGCGTCCCGCAAACCTCCATGAACTGCATCGGTCGCGCGACCTGTTGCGCCAGCGCAGCGATCTCGGCTAGTGGCAGCTTCATCATGCCGACACCCCGCGAATCTCTTCCAATTCGTCCACTTCGCTCTGTTCCCACTTGTGAATCGCAAACCCGGCATGCACCAACACGTAATCCCCGAGCCGCGGTTCATCGATCAGCGACACGTCCACGTCGCGCAACGCGCCAGCGACGGAAATCGTCGCGGTTGTTTCACGCAACTCCACGATGCGAGCCGGTACGGCTAAGCACATAGTCCCTCGTTTGTGGGAGCGGCGTCCCCGCCGCGATTGTTGGTGAGGCCCTTCAAGCCGGTCGCGGCGGGGACGCCGCTCCCACACCGTGACAGACGGGCAGCCGCAATTGCGACCTGGCCCAACGCCAGTCCGCCGTCGTTCGGTGGTACGCGATTGTTGGTGTAAACCTTGAAACAGTTTCGCTGCAAACTCTCGACCAGCCGCCGCAGGAGGAGTTCGTTCTGGAAGACCCCGCCAGAGGGCGCGACGGTATTGAGGTTGCGTTGACCACGGATAAACCGGCACGTCTGCACAACCGACGCGGCGATGGTGTTATGGAATTTCGCCGCGATTTCGCTGACCGGCACTCCCGCGCGTTTGTCGGCAAAGATTTGCCACAACATCGGCCCGAAGTTCATCACCCACGGCTGTTGATGGAAGGCGATCTCGAACGGATACTTCGCCTCGATCGTCACGTCGGCGACAGCTTCCAGACGGATGGCGGCTTGCGCTTCGTACTCCGTCTCATCGCATAACCCGAGAATTGCCGCCACGGCATCGAACAACCGCCCAGCGCTGGACGTCAGCGGCGAGTTGAACCCGGCCTCGATCATCTTGAGAAGCGGCTGCGTCCGCTTGGTTGGTTTGCCAAGCCCTTCAGCCTCCATAACACTCGCCGCCATGCGCCACGGTTCTTCCACGGACTTGTCGCCGCCGGGCAGCGCGTATTGTTTGAAATGCGCAACGCGTTCGAAGTCTGCTCGGTCAGCCACCAGCACTTCCCCGCCCCAAATCGTCCCATCCGTTCCGTAGCCGGTCCCGTCGAGTGCGACGCCAATCACGAAGTCATGCAGATCATGTTCCGCCATCACGCTGACAATGTGTGCGTGATGATGCTGCACGCCGATCTTGGTCGACGCGACGAATTCTTTGGCGAACCGGGTCGAGAGATATCTCGGATGCAAGTCGTGAGCGACCACAGTCGGTTCGACGTGCATCAATCGCCGCCACTCGGCGATTTCACTCGCGAAATAGTTGTACGTCTTGAAATCCTTTAGATCCCCAATGTGCTGCGAGAGAAACGCGTTGCCGTCCCGCGCGAGACAGAATGCGCTCTTCAGCTCTCCGCCCACGGCGATAATCTCCGGTGAATCTTTCGCAAACCGAATCGCATTTGGCGCAAAACCGCGCGCGCGCCGGAAGAATTGCCGCTGGCCATTGACCACGCGCACGACCGAATCGTCGCACTTGTGGACGATCGGCCGGTTATGGATCAGCGCTGCGTCGGCGATTGACCCCAGCAAACGCGGTAACTCCACTTCGTCGCTGACGATCGGCTCGTCAGTAAAATTGCCGGACGTCATGACCAGCGCATCAAATTCTTGGAGCAAGAGCAGATGGAGCGGCGTGTAGGGCAGGAACGCGCCAATGGTCGCTGTGTCCGGCGCGATGGCGCGAGCTAGCCTGCCGGTTTCACCACGAGATGTGGGAGCGGCTTCCCCGCCGCGACCGGTTCGGCAAGATCGCGGCGGGGACGCCGCTCCCACACCGGAACGGACGATGACGATCGGATGCGCCGACGAATGCAACTCCGCTTCCTCGGCTTCGCTCACCACGCAATACTGCTTGAGCGTTGCGATGTCGCGGAACATCACGGCCAGCGGCTTGCCGGCGCGATGTTTCCGTTTCCGCAGTCGCGTGACGCTGTCGTTGCTCAACGCATCGCACGCGAGGTGATAGCCGCCGAGGCTTTTAATGGCGACGATCTTTCCACGGCGGAGAAGTTCCTGGGCTTTCTTTAGCGGGTCGCGCGACTCGTCAATGCCGCCGGCCACAAGCAACTTCAGTTGTGGACCGCATTTCGGGCAGGCATCGGGCTGCGCGTGAAACCGCCGGTCGCTCGGGTTGTGATACTCGTGTTCGCACGGCGCGCACATCTTGAACTCGGCCATCGACGTTTTCGCGCGGTCGTACGGCAAATCGCGGATGATCGTGAAACGCGGGCCGCAGTTGGTGCAATTCGTGAACGAATACCCATACCGGCGGTCGTGCGGGTCGAGGAGTTCGCGCGCGCAATCGTCACAGAGCGCGAGGTCGGGCGTGATGTGCACCGCCACGTCGCCATCGGGCTCGGACTCGATCACCTCGAAGCGTTCGTAGCCTTTTGCACCGAGCACTCGTTTCTCGATGTTCTCGATGACCGACTGCGGTGGTGGCGTGCCGGCAAGGCGATTGAAGAATATGCCGACGTTGAGGTCTTCACCTTCCACTTCGAGCGTGACGCCCGCCGGACTGTTGCAGACGTAACCGGCCAGCCCGAGCTGAGTCGAGTACCGGTAGACCGTCGGTCGGAAACCGACGCCTTGAACGCGACCGAGGATTCGGGCTAGCACACGGGTTTTCATCCCCGGCTCACATGGGTAAAATCGGTTTTGTGTGGATGCGCGTGCGGCGTAATCACGCCGGCCAGATCATCGTGGTGGTGCGGTGCGATGTGGAGTTCGCCGGCCGCGACGTGTTCCAGCCAGTGCGCCCATTGCGCGATGCCTTGCCCGGCTTTGCAGGAAACCTGAAAGATCGGCGCGGTCGCGTTGAGCTTGCGGAAGTCGGCGACGAATTGGTCGTAATCGAAATCGGTGTACGGCAGGAGATCGATTTTGTTGAGGACGAGCGCGCTGATCTCGTGGAACAACAGCGGATACTTGCCGGGTTTGTCGTGACCTTCGGTCACGCTGAGAACACCCACCTTGCACGTTTCGCCGAGATCGAATTCCGCCGGGCAGGCGATGTTGCCGACATTTTCGATGAAGATTAGGTCAAGCGCGGTAAGATCAAGCGCGTCGAGCCCGCGTTGCACGAGCGGCGCTTCGAGGTGACATGCGCCGCCGGTGAGAAGTTGCACGACTGGTACGTCGAGCTTCGCGATCCGGTCGGCGTCGCGCGTGGTGGCGATGTCGCCTTCGAGGACGCCGATCCGGCAATGCGTTTTGAGTTGCGGAATCGTCTGCTCCAACAACGCCGTCTTGCCGGCGCCGGGCCCGCTGATCAAATTGATCGTGGTGATTTTCTGCGAGGTGAGTCGTTCCCGAAGCCGAGCGGCGATGGCATCGTTCGCTTCGAGAACATTTTTCAAGACCGTGACATTCACATCCTACGATTTAGCACTGCCGATGCCACGACTGACAACAGGGTCACAAACTGTTGCGGAATAGATAATTCAACGAGATCAGAGATTTGAAGATCGCGAGACAATTCCCGACAGCCTGTCAGACAACGAGCGCCTCGCGGACAAGTTGTCAACCGTGCTTCCGACGAGCAACGCCGCTGGCGTGAGCGGCGGCTTCGACGGCGCGCGCAACCCGACGCGTGACTTGCTTGTTGAAGATGCTCGGCACGATGTATTCCTCACTCAATTCGTCCGGCGAAATTGATTCCGCGATGGCGCGGGCGGCAGCGACTTTCATCGCTTCGTTGATGTCGCGGGCACGGGCGTCGAGAGCTCCGCGGAAGATGCCGGGGAAAGCGAGGACGTTGTTGATCTGGTTGGCGTAATCACTCCGTCCCGTCGCGATGATGCGCGCGTACGGCTCGGCCTCCTCCGGCATGATCTCGGGCGTGGGATTCGCGAGCGCAAAGACGATGGCGTCCTTCGCCATGCGTTTGATGTCGCGCGCTGAAACGATGCCGGGGCCGCTGACACCGATGAACAGATTCGCGCCGTGCAATGTTTCGTTGATGCTGCCGGCGATGTTGCCGGGATTGGTGTTCTCGGCGAGCCAGGCTTTGCTCGGGTCGAGTTTCGGCAGGCGTTTCCGGCAAATCGCGCCTTTCCGGTCGCAGACGATGATATTGCGCGCGCCGGCTGCGGTCAGGATCTTCGTACACGCCACACCGGCCGCACCGGCACCGGCAATGACGATTTTGATCTGCGGCAACTTCTTCTTCACGATCTTCAACGCGTTCAACGTCGCCGCGAGGACGACGATGGCCGTGCCGTGCTGGTCGTCGTGGAATACCGGGATGTCGAGTTCGCGTTTGAGGCGTTGTTCGATGTCGAAACAACGCGGGGCGCTGATGTCTTCGAGGTTGATGCCGCCGAAGCCGGTCGCAATCCACCGCACGGCCAACACGATCTCGTCAGGGTCTTGCGTCTGGAGGCAGATCGGATAGGCGTCGATGTCGGCGAATTCCTTGAACAACATCGCCTTGCCCTCCATCACCGGCATCGCGGCTTCCGGACCGATATTGCCGAGGCCGAGCACCGCCGAGCCGTCGCTGATCACCGCGACGGAATTGTGTTTGATCGTGAGCGTGTTAACTTTGCTCTTGTCCGCCGCAATCGCCTGGCAAACGCGCGCCACGCCCGGCGTGTACGCCATCGAGAGCGCGTCGCGCGTGGTCAATGGCACTTTGTTCTGGATGTGAATCTTCCCGCCGAGATGCATCAGGAACACCCGGTCCGACACTTGGAGAAGCTCAATGCCCTTAATGCGCTTCACGGCCTCGATCATGGACTGCGCGTGCTCGTCGTCGTGCGCGGCCACGGTGATGTCGCGCACCTTGACCTCGCGCGTGGCGCTCACCACGTCAATCGCGCCGGGATCGCCTTTCAAATCGGCGATGGCTTTGAGTACTTTCGCGAGCATGCCGGGCTTATTGGGCAAACTGACGCGCATCGTGAAACTGTGACTGACAGTCGGAGTGATTTGGCCCATAGCTTAAGCGGCCTTCGTGAGTTCGAGACTGAGGAGTTGGAGTTCGTCGCCCTTGAGCATGTCGGCACCGGTGGACTGGCAGCGCGGACATTCAAACCAGTTATCGTCGACGGCAAACGTGAGACTGCATTGCCGGCACCGAGCCTCGGCCGGCACTTCTTCGATTTCGAGAAGCGAACCGTCACTGACGGAGGCGGAATAGCAAAACGTCAACATCTCCGGCACGGCCTGCCGCAATTGCCCGACCCGCATCCGCACGGTGCGCACGCAAGTCCCCGGCAATGTTTCCTGCCGGACTTGCTCGAGCAACGCCTCGATGATGGACATTTCATGCATGCGCCACTTCCGGAGTTGTGAGCAGCGCGGCAATTTGATTTACGACCTCGTGCGCGCACTGCTCCGTGACCGGCGTGAGCGTCATGCCGAAATTGAAATCGTGACCGCGGATGCTGAAAAGCGCGCCGCGCGGGGCGCGGCCGTATAGCGTCCGACTCAGACCGAGCACGTCGGCAGCGGTCAGGAAATGCGCGACGGCGTGGCTCTGAAAGCCGGCATCCACCTCGGCGGTCCACCACGCTTGCGGCGATTCCGGGATCGCGGCGTCCACGAAGACGACCAGCTCGTAGTCGAGGACGGTCTCGGCAAAATCCACTTCGAGTTGGTGCGCGGTTTCGAAATCGACATCCGGCAAGCCGAGCTTCTGCAACTGCTCGACCACAAACCAGCCGACGCCGTCGTCGTTGCGACTGTCGTTACCGTAGCCGATGACTAGGGTTTTCATTTTCGCAATGTGTGGACAATGTTGCCGGCCGCGTCCACGAGATCCACAACCATCGGCATCTTGCCGATGGCGTGGGTGGCACAGCTCAGGCACGGGTCATAGCAGCGGATGGCGGCTTCGACGCGGTTGAGCATGCCTTCCTGGAGCCGGTTGGCTTCGACGTATTTCTTTGCGACGGACGTGACGGCTTTGTTCATCGCGAGGTTGTTGTGGCCGGTGGCGACGATGAGATTGACCTTCTCGATCCGGCCGCCCTTGTCCGTCCAGTAATGATGAATCAACACGCCGCGCGGCGCTTCGATGATGCCGACGCCTTCGTGGTTGGCCGGGACGGCGTTGACCATGATGTCGGTGCTGCC
This sequence comes from Verrucomicrobiota bacterium, assembly GCA_037127585.1. Classification (GTDB taxonomy): domain Bacteria; phylum Verrucomicrobiota; class Verrucomicrobiia; order Palsa-1439; family Palsa-1439; genus CAINDI01. The sequence continues at coordinate 4,435 of JBAXYB010000043.1, read as the reverse complement.
GATTTCCGGATCGGTGAGCAACTGTTCGGCGCGTTCGAGCGCGTACATGATCTCGATGAGCCGCGCCCAATGATAGTAAAACGTACTCGACTGCGCCCGGCGTTGCGCGCGCCAGACTTTCAGTTCGGCGTTCGCGCGCGGCGTCGAAATCTGCGTGCAGACGTTCAACCGCGCCAGCGGGCCGACCCGGTAGATGCCTTGCGGATAACCGAAGCGTTTGAAGAACGGGAATTTCATGTACGAGAAATCCTCGCTGCATTCGCCGATGTAATCGAGATACTTGGCGCACGGCATGTGGTCCTCGACAATGTTGCCCTGCGGATCACACAACCGCAGATCGCCATCGTAGAGTTCCAGCGAACCGTCCGGCTGGACGAGACCCATGTAGTGCGTATCGAAATTGGCGAAGCTCTCGACCTCCTCGAAATTCTTTGCGTGATAACCCTTGAGCAGATCGAGCGCGAATTTCGCGTGCTCGTACGCCTCCGGCAAGTCCTTCAACAGTCCATCGCGTTCCGCGGTCGTGAGCACCTTGTTGACGCCGCCGGGAATCGGGAAGTCCGCATGAATCTTGCGGCCGCCGGTCGCCTTGATGATTTCCTGGCCGAACTTGCGCAGCCGGACGCCTTTGATCGCGGTGGCCGGCTGCTGCGCGATCAAGCCTATGATATTGCGCTGCAGCGGATCGCTGTCCCAACCCAGCAACATGTCCGGCGCACTCAGATGAAAGAAACTCAACGCGTGCGACTGGATGATCTGCCCCATGTGCATCAACTCTCGAAGCATGTGTGCCGTCCGCGGAATCATCACCCCGAGGATCGCGTCGCACGCCTTCGCGCTCGCCAACAAATGGCTGACCGGACAAATCCCGCACGTCCGCGGCGTGATCTGGCACATCTCGGCGAAATACCGGCCTTCGCAGAACTTCTCGAAGCCGCGAAACTCCACGACATGAAATTGCGCGTCGTTGACCTCGCCGGCATCGTCGAGGTGAATGGAAATCTTCGCGTGCCCTTCGATGCGCGTCACCGGGTTGATGAGAATCGTCTTGGTATCAGTCATATTTCAAAGTCCTCTCGTCCCACTTCGGCATCCGCCCGGCCAGCAGCTCGGTCAGCGCATACCAGATCGTGTCCGCATCCGGCGGGCAACCTTGCACGTACGCGTCCACCTTCACCACTTCCTGGATGGGCCGCGCCTTGGCGAACAACTTCGGCACGGCCGGGTGATCGGGCACTTCCCCCATCTGCGTGCTCTCGGTCTCCACAAACCCGCGCGTCAGACAATCCTGCAACTTAAATTGATTCCGCAACGCCGGCACATTCCCCGACACCGCGCAGTCGCCGAGCGCGATCAGGACCTTGCACTTCGACCGCAATTGTTTCAGCTCATGCTCCTGGTCGGTGTTATTGACGCAGCCTTCGACCAGGCCGAGATCCACTTCCGGCATGTCTTTGAATTTCACATCCACGATCGGGCTGAACAGGATGTCCACGTGTTTGGCCAACTCCACCAGCCGCTCGTCGAGATCGAGAAATGACATGTGACAACCCGAGCAGCCACTCAACCAGATTGTGCCGACTCTGACTTTCTTTATCTCGCTCATGCCAGCAATTCCTCCATGACTTGGATCACCGTCCGCCCGCGCGCCGGCAACACCGGCCGCACCGGCAATTCGCTGCCCTCGAAATTCGTCACCGTGCCGGTCTTCTCGCTCCACGCCAACGCCGGCAACGCCACCGTCGCCAAATCCGTCAACCGCGACCGGTAAGTCGCCTGCACGACGACGCAGTCGATCTGTTGTAGCAACGCTTTCAGCTGCCGCTCGCGCAGCCATTTTGCCCCGCCGTCAGGCTCATCGCCGGCCAAGATATGCAGAAACGTAAACGGCTTGGATTCGATCCAGTCGACCACGTTCTCGACCGGTTCCAAGCCGGCCGCGACCGCACCGAAACTGTTCGGGCTGGTCGGCACCGGCACTAGCACCGGTGGCTGGCCGACGTTGTTTAACTCAAACGCCTTGATGAGCTTTTCCAACACCGTCGTCCCGATGGGCGACATCGCTCCCGGCCCGTAGAGCAAGACCGGGTGACGCACCGTGCGCAACAAGTCCGTGACTTTCTCCCAGAATGCGCGCTCCAAACTCACCGCCGCCCCGGTCACTTCTGCGTAATGGTCCAAGTCGCTCGGCGGACAACCGAAGATCAACAACTTCGCGCCGCGCCGCCGCACGGTCGTGCGCACTTTCGCAGCGAGCACGCCCTGCCGGCGGGGCAAATCCACCCCGAGCAGGATGAACGCATCCGCCTGTTCCATTTGCTTCAGGCTGCCCTCCGCCCGTTCGGGCTGGACGCAGAACGCTGCTTCGTTGGGCTCGACGCGCACCGCCATCCGATCAAACTGGTCGGACAATTTCACCAACGCCCGCGCAGAGTCCGTGGTAACGCGGGGCGTGACCAGAAGGCCGGTCTCCCATAACGGCGTTTTCGCGTAGGCGTCGCGAACGAATTTCAGCGCGTCGTCCCAGCTCGCCGGCTTACCTTTGATCATTGGCTGCGTGAGGCGTTCCCGGGGTTCAGCCCACGTCTCATACCGGCCTTTCTTGCAGAGATGACCGTGGCTGACCGGGGATTGCATGTCGCCGAAGACTTCGACGATCCGGTCTTCTTTGGTGAACACCAGCAGCCCGCAACCGACCGGACACTCGGTACAAGTGGTCTTCACGGTGTCACAGGAATTCAGTTTGCCGCGGAACGCCTGCGCCTTGTCGAACAACGCGCCGGTCGGGCACGACGCGACGCACGCGCCGCAACTCGTGCAGGTGGTTGAAGCGCCGAACGTCGCGTTCAGATCCACGATCACCATGTTCTTCTGGCCGCGATACGCTACGTCGAGCGTGTGGACGCCTTCCATGTCTTCGCACGCGCGCACGCAGCGGGTGCAGAGGATGCAGCGGTTGTGATCCAACCCGAAAAACTTGCCGGACAAATCCATCGGCAACGCCGGGTAAAGGTACGGCAACTCAATGTGATCCAGCCCGCTCCGGTACGCCTGGTTCTGCAACTCGCAATCGCCCTTGTTCATCGGGCAGATCGGGCAGATGTGGTTGCGCTCGCTGAACAACAACTCCAGCGTCGCCTTGCGCAATCCATCGAGCCGGTTGTTCGTCGTCGTCACGGTGCTGCCGTCCGTGGCCGGCGTGGTGCACGACGGCATCGGGCGGTTCACGCCGGCAATCTCGACGATGCACATCCGACAGCCTCCCCACGGCGACAGGTGTTTCATGTAACACAACGTCGGGATGAAGATTTTATTCGCGGTGGCGATGTCGAGAATGGTCTGCCCGGCCGTGCCGGTGCATTGTTTGCCATCGATGGTGAGAGTGATTGTCTTTGTGTCGATCATCAGTTTGCTTCCTCCCGATTCCGATTCACGGCATTTTTCAGCATCTATATTCTCTGTACTATATTGTTTGGCCGGGTGGTGATTACTGGGGAGTTATGCTTCCACCCGGCTGCACTTTGGGTACTGGCGGAGCTATGGGTGCAACTCGCTTATGAACTTGAACCGGGAGTATTACATCTGGCACCGGATTACCGGTCTGAAGGTAATTCACGAACTGACGTTCCCTTTCAATGGCCTTGAGTGCCAAATTCACCGAGCGGCCTAAATCTCCCTCGCGCGCATCAGCACCATGAAAATCGGTCTGGTTGCGGAAGTCGGGTTCATTGAGTAATTCCTTCAAGAACGTCTCGGAATCAACAGCCACAAGAAATGGGATAGCTTGAATGGCGGTACCACGCGAGTAGATAGATCCGGGCAACTTCTCGGGTCCAAGCGTCCTACTCACATACCCCGCGTGTGTTTTCCAGTAGTCACTCTTGGCTCGCGCAAACAGGAACTCACGCGCCTCTCTGGTTCCGATTTCTCCAAGTGCGATGTGCGCATAATAGACCAAGCTGATCTCAGTCGGACCTAGATCCTTCCCTTCATAGGACTGAATCAATTTGATGAGGGACGGAACGGCTGTGCTGACGTCGTTGATTATCCCGATTATTCCGAGAGTATACGCGGCACCACATTTCACACCCGCCGGCTCTTCTGAGGAATCAAGCAACTGCACTAACGTCGGAACGCAACTTGAGTCAATCGCCGCGATCATTTCTCGTGCGCTGAGGACGCGAGCTTGCATCGGATCCGCAGGATGCACAACGGATAGCGGTCGCCATCTTTCTTTGAGAGATTCCTTCGTACACTCAGCAATCACATCACCGCAGGCTGAAACATAAACGCGCATCCCAACCACCAATACTAAGAAAGTCCGGTTTATATTCATTGGATAACTCTCCTCATCATGGGTTGAAGACTCCACATTCTGCAGCAGTGACACCACGTCCCGCCGGCGAGTGGTTTATGGGGTCACGTCTTAACATTC
>JBAXYB010000042.1:0-24220 GCA_037127585.1 Verrucomicrobiota bacterium | reverse complement strand
TATTGTTTTCCTTGATGAAGTGGAAGTTCGCGTTCGCGTCGTTGTACAAGGTGGTGTCGCCCGGCTCCAACCACGGTTCAATCAGCGGGATGACTTTGACGCCGCGCGCATTGCAGTAACTCAACATGCCGGCGGGATTCGCAAAGGTGCTGGGGCGAACCGTGAGTTGCCGGATATTGCCGTCGCCCAGAAAGCCGTACTGCATGTAGTCGATGTCCATATGGACGGCATCCAACGGAATATCTTCCACCGTCGCCTGATTGGCGATGTACTCGACCCACGACTGGCTGTCGTAGCTAAACCGGCTGAGCTGATGACCAAACGCCCATTTCGGCAAGAACGTCGGCCGACCGGTCAACTCGGAAAACCGGTCAATGACGCCGGCCATCGTGTGATTGGCCCCGCCACCGAAGAAGAAATAATCCATCTGGCCGTCGCCGGCCTCGAAGGAAAACCGGTCCGCGCCCGATTTGCTTTGGCCAAATGAAAAGAGTGGCCGGCAGGGATTGTTGAAAAACATACCGTACACAAAGGCCGGGATGTTTCCGCTGGCCGGCTGCACACCGTAGAAAAACGGAATATTCAGATACGTGGGATTTTGAAACTCGCCCCATTTGTAGGTCCCACTGTTCCAGCATTCCAGTTCCCGGCCGCGCCGATTCAGCGGTCCGCCATTCTCACCCAAGCCAAAGTAAGCCTGCCCCGCCGGCATCACTTTTGTGGACTTGAGTTTGTAGCCATTCGATTGCCAGCCGCTTTGGCCGGTGTAACTGTAAGCGGGATCGAACTGAATCTTGTCGTCCTGCGACAGCGTGTAGCCACTCAGATCCTGGAAATCAATTTTGAAGTTCGGTGTTTTGGTGACGACGACTTTGAGTTGGGGCGTCGTGATCTCATACGTGTTGGCCAGGTTGTTGTAGGCAGTGCCGGTCACGGTCGCCCATTGGTTCGTTGGCTTGGCGATCATCGGCTCTTCCTTGGTCCACAACGCCGTGAAGTAATACCGGACGCGGATCACATCCGGCGCAAACGCCGTCACCTGCGCGACGCCACTATTGGCGCCGTTATTGACCCAGAAATTGACGTTGGTGAGATTGCCATCAACCGTGATGGTGATATTGGTCACCCCGCCGATCGTGGAAACGGCGGCTCGAGAAATAGGGTTTAGTGAAAGAAAAACTAAAAGGGATAGTAGATATCGCATCGTGGCAACTCCGCGCATAAGTAGACCGCTTTACCACCCGCGTCAACCCCCAATATGTATTACTTCAACGCCAAAGCTTTTTTTCGACCCAACTCAAGCAACTTCCTGACCTTCGTGGCAGTCCCCGCTTCGCTATAGATACGAATGATCGGCTCCGTACCGGATGTTCTGAACATCAACCACGAATCATCGTTCGCAATATACTTTACGCCATCGTAAGTCTTCACTTCCTTCAAAGCCGATCCCAGCAACGCGGCCGGCGGGTTCTTGGCGAGGTGCTCGATCAATAGGTGCCGTTTCTCCAACGGGAAACCCATATCGATCCGGTCATACGCACTCGCCCCGAATTCCTTCTGAAGGTCCGTGGTGATCTGGGTGATTGATTTGCCGGTCGCCGCCAACAATTCCAGCAACATCAAATTCGCCACCATCCCGTCGCGTTCTGGGATGTGACCGCGAAACCCGAGTCCCCCACTCTCTTCGCCGCCGATGATCACGTCCTTCTCGCGCATCTGCTGGCAAATCCACTTGAAACCAACCGGCACTTCGACGCACTTCAATCCATGCGCCGCACAGATCCGGTCAATCAGTACCGTCGTATTACCGGACTTCACCACGACGCCGCCACGTTCTTGCCGGTTGCGCAATAAATGGAGCAACAGCATCGCGAACACGAGCTGGATCGAAACGTACCGGCCTTTCTCGTCGACGATGCCCAACCGGTCGGCATCCCCATCGGTCGCAAGGCCGACGTGGGCCCGGGCTTTCTTCACCGCGTCACTCAACGCCGCGAGATTCTTGCCGATCGGCTCCGGGTTCACACCGCCGAATAATGGATTCCGGTCCGCCCGAATTGTCGTTCCGCCAACCAATTTCTCCAACACATGCCCGCCACACCCATGCATCGAGTCGATAACTACGCGTAACTTCGCGCGTTTGATGGCACGCAAATCCACCATCTTCTTCACCACGGCTAGATGGGCCGGACGCGGATCGTAGGTTTGAAAGGCGGTACCGGTCTTGACCGGCGACTTATCAATCAATGCTTCAATCGCGGCACAGGTTTCGGGCGTGGCTGGACCAGCGAAGTCGGCTTTGAGTTTATAGCCATTGAACTGTGGCGGATTGTGGCTGGCGGTAATCATCACGGCCCCGCACAGTTGCCGGTCGCGTACGGCGTAACTGACGGCCGGCGTCGGAACGGCCTCCGGTGGGAGGAGTGCTACGATGCCATTGCCGGCGAAAACTTCGCAGACCAACCGGGCATAAACTTCCGAGAGAAACCGGTTGTCGTAGCCGACAATGGCTTTCTTCGGCAGCGATTGTGAGTTCCAGTAGTCCGCAGTCGCCTGCGCGACGCGCCGGACGTTTTCAAAAGTAAAGTCGTCGGCAATGACCCCACGCCAGCCGTCGGTCCCGAATTTAATCTTAGTTTTCATAAATCTATCGTAGGAGCGATTTTTAATCGCGACCGGTCGCGAATGCAATTCGCTCCTACGAGATTGCTGCTTGCAACTCCTTCACCGCCGCCGGCAAATCGAGTGTTTTGTGTCGGAACAAAGAATTGCCGGCCACGAAGATATTCGCACCGGCATCGGCACATTGCCGGGCAGTGACCGGGTTGATGCCACCGTCCACGCTGATTGCCAACTGCGGCGCACGCTGGCGCACCACGCGAATCTTCTCCAGCGCCTCCGGGATGAAAGCTTGCCCACCGAAACCGGGATTGACCGTCATCACCAGCAATTCATCGATCTGATCGAGGAACGGCAACACCTTCTCGACTGGCGTCGGCGGATTCAGCGAGAGACCGGCTTTCTTGCCGCGACGGCGAATCAACGCCAGCGTCTGCGCCACGTCATGCTTGGCTTCAACATGGACAATCACATAGTCGGCACCGGCTTCGATAAACCGTTCGACGTAGAGGTCGGGCCGCTCGATCATCAAATGCACGTCGAGCGGCACATTCGTAGCTCGCCGCAACGCCGCGATGACATCGGGACCGAACGATATGTTCGGGACAAAATGTCCGTCCATCACGTCGCAATGTAACCAGTCCCCGCCGGCCAGCTCGGCCCGTTTGGCTTCTTCCGCGAACCGACCAAAATCCGCCGCGAGAATGGATGGAGCGATGAGAGTGGTTGGTTTCAATGGTGGTGTCCGTGATGTTCGTCGGGCGGAAAGAAATTGTCCCAACCGCGGCTTTCACCCCAGTAAGCGATCCCGGCCAGTAACACCATGCCGGCTAAAATCAGCACCAACGGCAGAACAGCTTTTTTCATCGCGGGTAAATCTAGTAGAAACCGGCAGCGCCGACAAGCCTACGTCGCGATATGCGAACGATCCGGCAGGAATTTCTCGAAGCGGACTTTTTCAATGGCTTTCATATAGGCTTCAACCGGCGAGACGACGCCTTCTTGGAGATTCTTCATGATCGCATCATCCATCGCTTGCATGCCTTCGGACCGGCCGCTGGCGAGCACGTCGAGCAGTTTCTCGGTGCGTCCTTCCCGGATGATGGCGCTCACGGCGGTGTTGGCGATGAGAATCTCGTTCACGGCGACGCGGCCTTTGCCGTCAGCTTTCTTCAGCAACAATTGGGCGACCACGCCGCGTAATGACGCGGCCAACATCGTGCGCACAAGCGGCTGTTGATCAGCCGGGAACACATCGATGATGCGGTCTACGGTCTTGCGCGCGCTATTCGTGTGCAGCGTGCCGAAGACGAGCACGCCGGTCTCCGCCGCCGTCAACGCCAGCGCCATCGTCTCCAAATCGCGCATTTCGCCGACCATGATCACGTCGGGATCTTCCCGGAGCGCGGCGCGCAACGCGGTTGCAAACGACTTTGTATGCGTATGCACTTCACGCTGCGTGATGTGACAGCCCGCCGGCTTGAAAACATATTCGATCGGGTCTTCCAACGTGATGATATGGTCGCGCCGGGCCCGGTTTATCTCTTCCACAAACGCCGCCAACGTCGTCGACTTACCGGAGCCGACGGAGCCGGTCACGAGAATCAGGCCATTGTGTAACTGGTGAGCTTCTTGAGATTCTCTGGCAAGCCGAGTTCGTCCATCGTCCGGACGGTCGTATTGATCACCCGAAACACGCCGTCGACGCCGACTCGTTGCCGGACGACACTGGTACGAAACCTCCCCAAGCCGGGCGCGTCGTAACAGAAATCTAAATCACCGATCTCCTTGAGCCGTTTCGTTTGCGTCGGATCGAGAAACGCCAACAACAAGCGCTGCGTCTGCGGCGGCGTCAACAGCGGCGCATTCGGCCACATGATTTGGAGGCATCCATGCCGGCGCATGATCGGCGGGGCGCCCACGCCGATGTGAATATCCGGCGCGCCATATTGCTGGCCGAGCCGAAGATAATCGTTCAACTGCTCGAACGCGCCGTCGGCGTGGAGCACCGGCTAGAAGTTAGCATCCGCCGGCAACGCGACGGCCTTACCGGTCACTTCCACCGCCGGCGTTGCCACCGGCGTTTTCGCGGCCGTCTCAGCCGGTCCTTGTCCAGCGGCTTCGTTGTGCAGCCTGGCGACTTGTTCGAGACTAAGCCAACCTTGTTGTTCGAGAAAATCGGAGATCGACAGCGCCGGGTCGGCTTGATGTGCGGCGAGGGCGGCGGCAACCTGCTCGTCGTTCAGCTAGGCCATACTCGCTGCCGTCTGCACAATGTGCGCGGTCGCCTCTTTCTCCAACCAGTGCACATGCTGGACGTCGAGCCAGCCCTGCTTGAACATAAAGTCGGCGACATCGAGCCGCGGGTCCTTGCCCAACGCCTCCATCACCACGTTGATCTGCTCGGCGTTGATCCACCCCAGACTGACGGCAGTTCGAAGATTATGTGTTTTCACGTGCGCACCCTCGGGCTACAGGTAGCACCATTCCCGAACTCGTTGCAAGCACCGGGCGCTTTCACTACACTGTCGGCATGTTGATCGACTACCACATGCACACGCGGTTGACCGACGGCATCGGCGAGCCGGTCGAGTACGCGCGGGTGGCGCTGGAACGCGGCCTCGACGAAATTGGCGTCTCCGATCACTGCCCGACGCCCACCTTTCTGGCCGAGTGCAACATGAAACCGGCGGACTTACCGGCGTATGTGGAGATGGTCCGGGAAGCCCAACGCCAATTTCCGCAGCTCACGATCAAACTTGGGCTAGAAGTTGATTACCTGCCCGACTGTGAAGAGTGGGTTCGCGAATTGGCCGCGCGGCACCCGTGGGATTATTTTCTCGGTAGCGTCCACTTCATCGGCGACTTCCCGGTCGACCGCTGCACAGAAGATTGGGCGAACACCAATGTTGACGAACGCTGGCGGCAGTACTTCGATCTGTGGGGGCAAGCGGCGCGCTCTGGCCTCTTCGACTCCCTCGCCCACCCCGATCTGCCCAAGAAATTCAACTTCCGTCCAAAATCGTTCGACTTCCGGGCGGTGTTGAAGGATGTGTCCTGCGCGATTGAAGTCAGCACCGCCGGACTGCGCAAGCCTTGCCGAGAAATTTATCCGACCGAAGACTTTCTACGCTTCGCCCGGCAACTCGACATCCCCATTACGCTCGGCAGCGACGCCCACATCCCGCAGGATACCGGCGCGGACTTTGATAAGGCGGTGGCGCTGGCTAAAGCCTGCGGCTACACACAGGTTTGCCGATTCACGCAACGCCAACGCCAACTCGTTCCCCTCGGATGAACTATTACCGCGTCCGCCAACACTTCCCCGCGTCGACACTCGACAATGTTGCGGGCGCGGTGCGCGCAGCCTTGACGGCCCTCTCGATTCAAGGCGGGAAACGCATTGCCATCGCCGTCGGCAGCCGCGGGATCGCCAACTTGCCGATCATCGTCAACACAGTGGTCGCGTGGGTGCGCGCACAGGGCGCCGAGCCGTTCATCGTGCCGGCCATGGGCAGTCATGCCGGGGCGACGGCGGATGGCCAACGCAAACTGCTGGAAGGTCTGGGCATTACCGGCTTGCCCATCGTCTCCGCGATGGATGTCGTTGAAATCGGGCCGGGGGCATTCATGGACAAAGCCGCGTCCGAGGCGGCGGGCGTGATTGTGATCAATCGAATCAAACCGCACACCTCGTTTCACGGCCGGTATGAAAGCGGGTTGATGAAGATGATCGCCGTTGGGCTCGGCAAACAGGCCGGCGCGGCGGCGATTCACCGGCTGGGCATACCGGGCTTACGCGAGGAGATGCCGGCAGTGGCCCGGCAAGTCTTGGCCACCGGTAAGATTTTGTTCGGCATCGCCATCCTGGAAAATGCGCGCGACGAAACGCTGGCCGTGCGTGTCATACCGGCCGCGCGGATACCGGAGGAGGAGCCGGCGTTGCTGGAGTTGGCGCGGGCGAATATGCCGCTGTTGCCGGTGGATGATGTTGATTTGCTTATCGTGGACGAAATCGGCAAGGCGATCAGCGGGACCGGGATGGATACGAATGTGATTGGGCGGTTGCGGATTGCCGGGGAACCGGAGCCGGTCAGCCCCCGAATTCACCGGATTTTTGTGCGCGATGTCGCCGGTGAGAGCGCGTATGGAATCGGGTTGGCGGATCTGACGACGCGCCGCTTGGTGAGCAAGACGAATTGGGAAATCACGCAGACGAATGTTGAGACGAGCGGGTTCACGTTGCGCGGGGTGATCCCACAAATTGTGGAGTCGGACGATGCAGCGGTGACCGGCCGGCGGATTGTGCGGATCAAGAATACGCTGCAGTTGGAGACGTTGATTGTCTCGGAGCCGGTGCGCAAAGAAATTGAGGGCCGAGTCACCGTGAAGGTGCTCGGCCCTGCAAATTTGTGGGACGCGTTGTAGCGTTACTTCGTGGCCGCCAAGACGGCGGTGAACGCTTTCGGATCGTTCGTCGCGAGTTCGGCCAAGATCTTGCGGTCGAGGTCGATCTTGGTTTTCTTCAACGCGGCGATGAACCGACTGTAGGTCACGCCTTGGGCGCGACACGCGGCATTGATGCGCACGGTCCAGAGGGCGCGGTAGTCGGCCTTCTTGTCTTTGCGGTGCGCGAAGCTGTAGGTGAGGCCGTGCCAGACGGCGTTCTTGGCGTACCGGAACTTGGTGCTGCGCCAGCCGCGATAACCTTTCGCGGCAAGAATCATTCGTTTACGACGGGCGATACTACTGGGTGCGTTTGTTGCGCGTGGCATGGGAGTCTCCTATGAATTGATGATTTGAAATTGAATCTAGCCGCGGTGGCTAAAGGGCATGACGTCGAGAACGTGGTGTTCCATCGATTTGTGAACCGCTTTGGCCTGACCGAGGCGGCGTTTGTGTTTCGACGATTTGTGGCCGTTCAAATGGCGTTTACCGGCGCCGTAGCGCATGACTTTGCCGGTCGCGGTGATTTTGAACCGTTTGGCGGCGGCCTTTTTTGTTTTCGGTGACTTCCAGCGTGGCATGTTTTATTTCCTTCCTAAAATTTATTTCGTCACGGGCGACTCTTCAACGGTCTCCGTCTCGGTCTCATCCTCGGTCGAGGGTTCGTTGTCCCCATGTTCTAGTTTATACTTGGCGGCGGCACCGCGCTCAGCGGACAACATCATGGTGATGCTCTTACCCATTTGTTTCGGCGGCACTTCCGCCCGGCCGTAGCCTTCCAACACTTTAATTGTTCGCTGCATCAACGCCAGCGCCAGCTCCGGATGAGCATTCTCACGACCCCGCATGAACAGCGACACTTTCACTTTCATGGCCGAGGCGAGAAACCCTTTCATGTGATTGAGTTTCGTCTGAAAATCGTGATCATCAATATTCAGGCGCAGCTTGATTTCCTTCAGCTTGCCGCCGTGATGATGCTTGCGCGACTCCCGTTCCTTCTTTTCCTGCTCGTACTTATACTTGCCGTACTCCACGACCTTGCAGACCGGCGGCGCCGCATTCGGCGCGATTTCCACCAAATCCAGCCCCTGTTGCTGCGCTAAACCCAATGCCTGACTGGTCGGCATGACCCCAAGCTGTTTGCCCTCGGAATCCATAACGCGCACTTCGCGGGCGCGAATCTTGTGGTTGACACGAATGAACTGTTGAATAGGCAAGACCTCCGGTTACGCAGCGTGCGACATTAGAAAGTTATGCGCACGGCGTTAAGTACACCATCAATTGTGGCTTCGAGCAACATCTAGGGGTTTTCCTTTAAGGCTTCCGCCGTCGGTTTGCAACACTCTTTTTTCCTGCGCTGGAAGTATTGACTCTCCGGCTTCAAATTAGCACACTACCAACCCACGAAGGAAATCACTATGAATCGAACCCACACCAAACTCTTTATCCCCGGCCCCGTTGAAGTCAGCCCGGAAACTTTCTGCGCCATGAGCCAACCGATGATCGGCCATCGTGGCAGCGGCTTTCAAGATCTCTACGCCGGCATGCAGCCGCAATTGCGAAAGCTGTTGTTCACGCAAAACCCAATCTTCTTCTCCACCTCATCCGCGTGGGGCGTCATGGAAGCCGCCGTCCGCAACCTCGTCAACAAAAAGGTCCTCACCTGCTGCTGCGGCGCGTTCTCCGATAAATGGTTCGACGTCAGCCAACGCTGCGGCAAAGCCGCCGACCAAATCAAAGTCGACTGGGGTCAACCCATCCTGCCGGAGATGATCGACGCGAAGTTGAAGACCGGCCAGTTCGACGCGCTCACCCTGATTCACAACGAGACTTCCACCGGCGTCATGAACCCGCTCGCCGACATCGCCGCCGTCATGAAAAATTATCCCGACGTGATGTTCATCGTCGATTCCGTCAGCAGCATGACCGGCGTGAAGATTGAGACCGACGCCCTCGGCATCGACGTCCTGCTCGCCGGCACCCAGAAAGCCTGGGCGCTGCCGCCCGGCCTGGCCATCTTCGCCGTGAGCGACCGCGCATTGAAACGCGCCGCCAGCGTTCCCGCTCGTGGTTACTACTTCGACTTCCTCGAATTCAAAGCGAACCACGACAAAAACATGACGCCGTCTACGCCGACCATCCCGCACATTTACGGCCTCAAGTTCAAACTCGACCAGATAGAAAAAGAAGGGTTCGAGAACCGCCTCGCCCGGCATCTCCAGATGGCGACCCTCACCCGCAATTGGGTCAAGTCCCGCGGCTTCGAGATGTTCCCGAAGGCCGGCTACGAATCCGTCACCCTGAGTTGCGTAAAGAACAACAAGAACATCGACGTCGCCAAACTCCAAAAAGCGCTCAAAGACAAATACAAAGTCCTCATCGACGGCGGCTACGGCCAAATCAAAGGCAAGAGCTTCCGCATCGGCCACATGGGTGACGAAACCCCGGCCACCGTCACCGAACTCCTCGGACAAATTGATGACTGTCTCGCGTGATGCCATCCTCACTGCCGTCGCCGCGCTGATGCACCATCGCTTCAGCGTTACCGGCGAACGGGACAAGAGCTTTGACGGCATCGCCGTTGATCTCTACTTGCCGGCCCCGTTGAATTGCATCGTCCAATTCGATGATGCCCGGCATTGCACCCGGCAACGTGCCTTGACCTTCGCCAACTATCCGGCCGACGCGCCGTTGAATTTCGATGTGCGCCGGTACCGAGCCGACCAAGAGGCCGGTGATACGGAACTCGCTCGGCAAGATGTACTCATCGACCTCATGCCGGCTAAACACGGACTCAATCCAACCGTTCGCATCCGGCACGATGAAGTCGCCGAATTACCCGGCGCACTGGCCGAACGCATCGAGTCGATCCTCGCCCACCGGTTTGCCTATCATGCCGGGACGACGTTCCACTTGATGCTCGAAAATGCCGGCGCCAAACCCCATCGCACCCTATGAAAACACGCTATCTCGTCCTGATTCTCCTTTCACTCGTGGCCTGCCGGTCGACGTATTACGCTGCCTGGGAAAAACTCGGGCGCGAGAAACGCGACATCCTCCGGCACCGCGTGATTGACGCGCGCGACGAACAGAAAGAAGCTTCGCAGCAATTCAAAACCGCGCTCGAACGGATGAAAGAAATGTACGGCTTCGATGGCGGACAGCTCGAAGCGGCCTACAATCGCTTCAAGTCCGAGTACGAGGACTGCGACAGCCGCGCCGGTAAGGTCCACAGTCGCATTAAAGATGTTGAGACCGTGGCCGGCGATTTATTCAAGGAATGGGATACCGAACTCCGGGAAATCTCCGACCCCGCCATGCGCACCGACAGCCGCCGCAAACTCGACGAGTCGCGCGCGAAGTACGATCAATTACACGCGTCGATGAAACGCGCGGAGTTGAGCATGAATCCGATTCTGACCAAGTTTCACGACAACGTGCTGTACTTGAAGCATAATCTCAACGCGCAAGCCATCGGTGCGTTGAAAGGCGAGAGCGTGAAAATCGAAGGCGATGTGTCCCGGCTGATTGCCGACATGAACGCCGCCATCGCGCAGGCGGAATCGTTTATCAAGACGTTGAACTGACCGGCCGCCGAAACAGCGTGGGGTCGTTCCGGACGGGCTGAAAACCAACCGACTGCAGATACCGCTGGTGTGTGTTCACAACGCTGCGCGTGACCAACGTTTGCCCGCCCTGCCCCGCCCACGTGTCCCGCAACTGGGAGAAGACAAACCCGGCATTCTTCAAATCCCGGTAACTCGGAATCACGTAATCCAACTGAATCACCACCGTGCCATCCGGCTGGACTTCGTAAGCCAGCAGCTTCACCGGCATGAGATTGCGCAACACAAATACCGACTGCGGATTCGCGAGCTTATCCCAGGCGAAACCCGGATAGTAGCGGTCGATGTCCGCCCGGTAAAACGCCAAAAACTTGTCACGAAAGACCGATTGCCGGTGTAATTCCGCCATCGTGAAATAGTCGCGATGCCGGGTCATCTGAATCAGGTGGTAGACATTGATTGCGACGATAAACCCGTTCAGCAACGCCACCGGATACGAACGCAAAAAGACCCCGTACGTCGTGAAGATCACAGCCCCGACGAGATTAATCCAGCGCAGCCGCCAGATATTCCCCGTCATCATCGACACCGCGATCAGGGCTGAGCCGACGTAACCAATAATCTCAATCCAAGCCATCGACCTCAGTAAAACACGCGCCAGAGAAATAGTCCATGCGCCGGTGCTGTCTCCACCAACGCCGACCGTTTCTTCCCGGCCATCACCGCCTGCAGTTCCGCCACCGTCATCCGTCCCTCGCCCACCTTCACCAACGCCCCGGTAATACTGCGCACCATCTTGTAGAGAAATCCGTCGGCGCACACCACAATCGTCAGCAAGTTCCCCCGGCGTGTGATTGTCAACTTCGTCACCCGGCGCACCGGCGTATCAATCACGCGCATCGGGTTCGCCGACAACGCACTGAAGTCGTGCCGGCCCACGATCATTTTCGCCGCGCGCCGCATCGCGCCGACATCGAGTGGCCGGTGATGATGCCACGCATACCGGCGCAGGAACGGATCCGCCACTGGCCCGGCATCAATCTGATACCGATACTCCTTCCCCGTCGCCGAGAACCTTGCATGAAACTTTTCTGCCGCTCGCCGCACGCCCGTCACCCGAATATCTTCCGGCAAGTTCGCGTTGAGAGCGCGATGGATGATGAGTGGTGAATGGTGAGTCGTGAGGGCAACGCTCGCGACCTGCGCCCGTGCATGCACGCCGGCATCCGTCCGTCCCGAACCCTGGAGTGTGACCGGTGTCCCCACCAATTTGGCAAGCGCGCCTTCGATCAACTCTTGCACCGACGCCTGATTCGGTTGCCGCTGCCAGCCACCGTAAGCGGTGCCATCGTACGCAATCGAGAGCTTATAAGTTCTGCGCATCGAGGTAACTTTGGAGCATCAGTTGCGCGGCGAGCTGATCGATCTTTTCTTTGCGGTCCTTGCGCCGGACGTTGCCTTCGAGCAACACGCGCGTCGCCTGCGCCGTTGTTAACCGCTCGTCCCACTTCACCACCGGCAACGCCGTCGCTTCCTTCAACGTCACGATGAAAGCTTCGACGCGTTCCGTCTGCTGACTCGCCGAACCATCCAACCGGCGCGGGAGTCCCACCAAGATCTTTCCCACCCCGCGCTCGGTCGCCACCTTCAGCAAATTGGCGATGCTCGTCACGTAGCCAATGGATTGAGCAATCGTCCCGGTCTCATCGCTGATCGCCAACCCAATCCGCTTCTCACCTTGATCAACGGCCAAGACGCGCATGTCACAACAGCTTTCGGTACTTCGCCTGCGCCGCCAACTGTTTGACAATCTCGCGCACCCGCTGGCTATCAGTCTTCCGGCAAACCAATGTCGCGTCACTGGTCCGCACAATGATCAAATCACTCACGCCCACTGCGGTAACAGTGTGCTCATCATCGCCAACGATGATGCAATTCTTCGCGTCAACCCCAACAAACCGGCCGCGCGCCACATTACCGGCCTCGTCCTTCGCGTGGTGCCGCTCGATCGCCGCCCAATCACCGACGTCGTCCCACGCGAAATCGCCGTTCGCCACAACAACGTTACCGGCTTTCTCCATGATCGCGTAATCGACGGAAATCTTGGTCATCTTCGTAAACTCACGTTTCAACACCCGCGCAAAAGTCTTCGTGCCAATCGCCGCCTGAATCGCCCGGCAACCCGCCGCCAAGTCCGGTTGAAACTTGCCAAGCGCTTCATTGATCGCGCCCACCGACCAGACAAACATGCCGGCGTTCCAAAGATAATCGCCACTCGCGAGAAACTGTTCTGCCGTCGCCCGGTCCGGCTTCTCGACAAACCGTTTCGCCTTCGAGATCCGCGCATTGATCCGCTCGCCGAGTTGCACATACCCATAGCCGGTATGCGGCGAAGTCGGTTTGATGCCAATCGTGATGAGCACGTTTTCGCGCGCGGCAAACTTCAGCGAATCTTTGACCACCCGTTTGTATTGCGCGACGTCCGGGATGTACGAGTCCGCCGGCACGACAACCATGACGGCTTGCGGATCGTGCTTACCAATGATCGCGGCGGCAAGACCGACGCACGGCGCGGTATTGCGTCCGACCGGCTCGGCGATGACGTGTTTCACGCGCGGCAATTGTTTCCTAACGAGCGCGACCTGATCCGCCGTCGTCACCACCACGATCCGCGCTGGCGGCACCACGCCTTGCAGGCGCGCGACGGTTTGCTGAATCATCGTGGTCTTGCCGACGATCGGCAAAAGCTGCTTCGGACGTTTCCGTCGGCTCATCGGCCAGAACCGTTCACCGACGCCGCCGGCCATGATCACAGCCCAGTTCATTTCGAATGCACCGCCTTCACCATCGGCGCCACAAACCGCGCGACCTTCCGCGGATCGTTACCGTGCTTTGCAATTTGATTCACGATCGCGCTCCCCACGACACACGCATCGCCGTTTTTCGCGACGGCCTGAGCTTGCTCGGGATTTGAAATCCCAAACCCAATCGCCACCGGCATGTCCGAGAAAGAGCGAATGACCTCCACGCGGTCATGAATAGAGCCGGCCATTTTCGTCTGCATGCCGGTCACGCCTTCGCGCGACACGTAGTAAATGAACCCGCCGGCATGCTTCACCAACTCGCGGACGCGCTCCGTCGGTGTTGTCGGCGCGATGAGAATGATCGGATGGATACCGGCCGCCTTCAGCGTTTTCTCGTAGGTGGCACTCTCTTCCGGCGGCAAGTCCAGGACCAACACTCCATCCACACCCGCGCCGGCGGCGGCCTTCGCAAATTCTTTCACGCCGTACCGGTGCACGAGGTTGAAATAGATGTAGAACACGATGGGAATCTGACAGTCGCGCCGGCGTAGGTCGCCCACGAGATCGAACACGCCCTGTAATGTCGTCCCGCTCCGCAACGCGCGTTCGGCTGCCAACTGATTGACTACGCCATCGGCCAACGGATCGCTGAACGGCACACCGAGTTCGAGCACGTCCACACCGATGCGCTCGAATTCCATAGCCAACGCCGCTGTCTGTTTCAAATTCGGATCGCCGGCAGCAATGTAAGCCACAAACCCCTTTTGCCCGGCCGCCCGCAACGTCTGAAATTTCTGATCAATTCGATTCATGATTTCTCGCTGCGCAAGTAGATAAACCGCAGCCCTTCGAGGGTCAACCTCGGATTCACGTACCGAATCGCCGGCACCTTTCGAGCAATCAAATCGCCGTAGCCCCCGGTCGCCACCACCACGGCGTTGCGCATGCCGGGAGCGCGCCGCATCACCGTGAGAATTTCCTTCACCAACCCCCGGTACCCGACCACCGCCCCAACCATCATCGCATCGACCGTGCTCTTCCCCACCACCTGTTTCGGCTCGCGCAAATCGATGTGTGGCAACAACGCGGTATGTTCGTGCAAATAATCCGTCATCGCCGCCAACCCCGGGGCGATGACGCCACCGGTATATTCCCGACGAGCGTTCACAACATCGAAGGTCACAGCCGTTCCGAAATCGACGACAATGGCCGGCGCGCCGTAGAGATTCACCACGCCCACCGCATTGGCCAACCGGTCCGCGCCGATCTGCTTCTTGTTCGGATAGCGGATGCCGACACCAAGATTCGCCTCGGAATTGACGAGAATCGTTTTCACCCGCAGGCAGCGCAGCAGCCGCTTCGTCATCGCCGGCACCACGGATGAGAGCACCGCTGCATCATATTTTCCAAGACCACGCGGAATGCCGGTCAGCTTCGCCGTCGGCACCGTCACGATGCGTTGGCTGTCCGTCACCGCAAAGTCGGTATTAGTATTGCCGACATCAATGAGCAACGCGCGTTTCATATTTTCTCCAAAGTCAAATCCGCACCCAGCACCCGCTCAATCCGTCCGCTGTCCCGTCGAATCAACAACGCTCCATCTTCATCCAGCGCCTGCGCGTGTCCTTCGATTCGCCGGTCACCCATCCGCACCGCGATCTGTTTCCCCAGCGTCGTACAAAGCCGCGCCCATTCCGCACTGATCGCCGGGA
This sequence comes from Verrucomicrobiota bacterium, assembly GCA_037127585.1. Classification (GTDB taxonomy): domain Bacteria; phylum Verrucomicrobiota; class Verrucomicrobiia; order Palsa-1439; family Palsa-1439; genus CAINDI01. The sequence goes on along the minus strand of JBAXYB010000042.1, from coordinate 9,073 downwards.
AATCGTCCGCCGCCTGGTGGTAAAGCGCATCCAACTCATTCAACAAGCGCGCCGCCAACCCCGGCCGATCCTCCGTTTTGATCGAAGTCGCGAGCAACTCCGCCGGCAAGTCTTTCCCGCTGCAATTCACATTCACACCGATACCCAAAACCGCCGCGCCATCCCGGACTTCGGTCAAAATGCCGGCCAGCTTCCGGCCCTCCACCGTCACATCATTCGGCCACTTGATGCGCGCCTCCTTACCGGCCACCCGAGCGACCGCCACGCTGGCCGCCACCGTCACGCGCGACAACGGAAACGGCGGCCGCAATAAGACCGAAAACCACAACCCCTTCCCGCGCGGTGAAGCCCAAACGCGACCATGCCGGCCCCGGCCTTTGGTTTGCGACTCCGCGAAAATCACCAACCCCTCGTCCCGATGCCCGCCCACTAACCGCGCCGTAACATCGTTGGTCGACGCCGTCTCCTCGAAAACCAAAATACTTTTGCCGATGACTTGAACATCGATGCGCGCCCGCAAATCATCTGCAATCAATTTATCCGGCGACTCCACGAGCCGGTAACCTAGCTGCGGCTTGCGTTCGATCACATACCCGAGCTGCGTCAGCTCCGACAACTCGGCCGCGGGAATCTTGAGCGACACATAATCGCCATTGGCCCGGTACAGCAGCGTGAGGATTCCCGTCATGCTCATTTCGTCAACCGCTCAATTAGTTGCCGGTGTTGCGGGAATTGCCGGAGCAACGTTGTCCGGTCACCCATTTCAAAGTCCTGAAAATCAAACCCCGGTGCGACCGTACAACCGGCCAACGCGAACTCCCCAGCCACCGTCGCCCCAAACCAACGACCGCCCGGCACCACCGCCTGCGGCATCGCGGCACTCAATTCGATGGCCGCCTCGCCCAAAACCTGAATCGTGAGCGGACTACCAGCGTAGAAATGCCAGACCTCGTCCGACTTGATCCGATGCAACAGCGACACCTCGCCCGCCGGCAGGAGAAAGTAGATTGCCGTCGATACATCGAGTAACGCTCGGTACGTCTCCCGGTAATAGCCACCTTCGGGATGTTTCACGAGTCGCAGCTTCTCGATCCAATAACTGGCCGTCGTCATTTCGATGGTTCGCGTACCACCACGAATGGGCGGACGCGCTCCAACAAGCGCGGCCCCATCCCGGAGACGCGCAGCAAGTCATCCACGTTTTTGTAAGGCCGACCGGCAATGATCTTGGCGGCCAAGAGCGGTCCGATGCCGCTCACCGCCTGGAGTTCGCCGGTGGAAGCCGTGTTGAGATCGACACTTCCCGGCGCGAGATCCTTGTCTTTGCCGGCGGAAGCCTTCAGCAGGTCTTTCAACTCCGAATCTTCCTCCCGCTGCTCGGCGCGTAACCGGTCAATCTGTTTCGCATCCGTCGCCGCCCAAGTTCCGGTCCGCGAGCGCATCGCCGCGATTTCGAGGCGTTGCAGCTCCTTTTGGATTTCCTCGGTGTGGCGATTGTCCGGTCCAGAACGCTTCGAGCCATAAGCGCGGGCGTAGCCGTGTTCGATGAGCAGTTGCGCCAGGTCTTTCCCGTCGTGAGTAATCACAAACGCGTAGATGCGGCCACCGGGTGATCGCCCCAACGCACTGGCAAACGCCGTGTAAATCGTGAACGGTTTGCAGAGAGCTTCATCGGTGAACTTCTTCGCCTCGCGGCCAAATTCAAAGATCTTCTTCGCATCGGTAATCCCGAAGTACCGAGCTTGCTCGCGAACGCGTTTCGCATCGGCATCCGTCGTCGCGACTGATTCCGGGCAGTCCACGAAGTAGAGGCGGAGATGCATTGGCTTGTCGCCGGCCTGAACGACAAAGCTGTCGCCGTCATTTGATGGATTCTCGACCATGCGCACGTCGGTGAATTTCTGCAACTCCAACGCCTGTGCCGGCAGGATACCTAGTAGTGCTAGGTATCCGGCAATGAATAGGCGGCGGTGTAGCGGCCTCACTCCACCACCTCCAAAGATAAATCCACCGCGCGCGCCGAATGCGTGAGCGCACCGACGCTAATGTAATCCACACCGGTCTCGGAGATAGCGTGAACTGTCGACAACCGCACGCCACCGCTGGCTTCCAACTTGGCGCGACCGGCAACCACTGCGACCGCTTCCCGGAGTTCGTCGAGCGTCATGTTGTCGAGCAAGATGTGATTCGCGCCGGCCGCCAATGCGCGCTCAACATCATGGAGCGTGTCCGCTTCAATGATGACCGGTAACTGGGGATGCGTCTTCCGAATGGCGGCAACGGCCGTCGCGAGTGCGGTTGAGCCGCGAGCGTCGAGGATGGCGCGATGGTTGTCTTTAATCATCGCGGCATCGAACAACCCCATCCGGTGATTCGTCCCACCGCCGACCGCGACGGCGTACTTCTCTAATGTTCGCAGCGTGGGCGTCGTTTTCCGCGTGTCAAGAATCTCAGCCTTCGTACCGGCAATCGCCTCAACAAACTGTCGAGTCAGTGTGGCGATACCGGAGAGCCGTTGCAGAAAGTTCAGCGCGGTGCGTTCGCCGGTCAGGATTGCGCGAGTGGGCCCGGCAATCGTGCAGACCCGCTGGTTCACATCGGCAAATTTGCCATCGGCCACCACCGGCGTCAGCCGGCCACCGAGTTCATTGAACACGGCTGCCGCAAGCGGAAGACCGGCAACGACGCAGGGCTCTTTGGCGATGATGACTGCGGTACCGCGCAGATCGGCGGGCACGGTAAACTCGGTCGTCACATCGCCGCCACCGACATCTTCAGCGAGCGCAGTGCGGACGAGCGCGGTTATGGTCTCTGACGGCAATGTCATTACGGGCAGCATAACATAGTGGATCGATAGTTTGTAGCCGCGAGCCTGCTCGCGGTTGTTCGCCACCTGACGTGATCAACTGCGTCGCGCGCAGGCTCGCGGCTACAGTCCACCGTTCGGTTACAATTCCAACGCATGCAGTTCACCGGCATAGGGCCAGTCGTCAGGGTTCGCCACCAAGCCATGGCGCACAGGGTTTTGCCAGACGTACTCCCATTTCGATTGGTAGCTTTCATTGGCTCGCAATAGATGATCGAAGAACTCACGTTGCCAGAGTGGATACGGATAGCCTAATGGACGTAATGACTTCGTCACACTGGAACGAAAGCGTTGCACAAACTGTGACAGGTTGGCGTCACGCTCGGAAGGCGCAACAAAGAAATGCACGTGGTCCGGCATGATCACATACCGGCCGACTCGCCAACCGCTGATTGCATGCCAAGACGCGAGAATTGCTTGATAAGCTTGTTCGTTGGCGAGAAGCTTTTGCCGTGACGCTGTGCAACAAGTCACATAATAGATCACTGCGACATCCGTCGGCAACCAGACTGGAATCCTTTTCAGGTGCTTATGCACGTCCGCATTGTAGCCGCGAGCCTGCTCGCGGCAATCCTGAAACCAACTGGTAAACGACGGAGCCGCGAGCAGGCTCGCGGCTACAATTTGGCGGGACGCTTCAGCTTCTTCACTACATTCACCTTCAACTTGCGGTCGTATTTCACTTCGCGGCGTGGCGGGGCGGCCATTGAGCCGGTCTTCTTCAACTCATCAATCTGATCACGCAGGATGGCGGCTTTCTCGAATTGCAGATTCTCGGCAGCTTCAATCATTTCGGCCTCAAGCTCGCGCAGCACTTCCGCCTTCCGGTATCCGCCCGGAGTTTCACGCACCACCAATGCGACGACTTCCCGGGCTTTGGTCAACTCATCCAGGCTCAGTTGCAATTCGCGCTTCACGGACTTCGGCGTGATGTGGTGCTCCTTGTTATACGCGAGTTGCTTCGCGCGCCGGTAATCGGTGGTCGCGATGAATTTGTTGATCGAGTTGGTCATCACGTCGGCATAGAGGACGACTTCGGCATTGATATGCCGGGCGGCGCGGCCGGCTGTTTGAATCAACGACGTTGCGCTGCGCAGGAAACCTTCCTTGTCGGCGTCGAGGATCGCCACGAGTGAGACCTCCGGCAAGTCGAGCCCTTCGCGGAGCAGATTGATACCGACGAGCACGTCGAACTCGGCATTGCGCAGGCCGCGAAGAATTTCAATTCGTTCAATCGTGTCGATCTCGCTGTGCAAGTATTTCACGCGAATGCCAACTTCCCGGAGATAGTCGGTCAAGTCTTCCGCGGTGCGCTTCGTCAACGTCGTCACCAACGTCCGCTCGCCCTTCTCCGCCCGCGCCCGCGCCATCTCGATCAGATCGTCAATCTGGCCTTTCAACGGTTTCACCGTGACCGGCGGATCAACCAGACCGGTCGGGCGGATGATCTGCTCCGCCACGACAGCGCTCTGTGCCATTTCGTAAGGACTGGGCGTGGCGCTGACGAAAACGCATTGTTTGACGAGACTGTTGAACTCGTCGAAATTCAATGGCCGGTTGTCCAGCGCGCTGGGCAACCGGAACCCGTGATCGACCAGTGTCGTCTTGCGGGATTTATCACCGGCAAACATGCCGCCAATCTGTGGAACCGTGACATGCGATTCATCGACGATCAGCAGGTAATCCTTGGGAAAGAAATCGAGTAACACAAACGGACGAGTGCCGCCGAGCCGACCGCTAAGATGCCGGGAGTAGTTTTCAATACCGGAGCAGAAGCCCATCTCTTTGAGCATTTCCAGATCGTACATCGTCCGCTGATACATGCGTTGGGCTTCGAGTAGCTTGCCGTTCTGCTCAAACCACGCGACGCGCTCGACCATCTCGGCTTTGATGGCGTCGAGCGCTTTGGCAATCTTGGAATACGGCATCACCCAGTGTTTGGCCGGGTAGATCGAGATTTGCTGAACGGGCTCAATCCGCTTACCGGTCAACGGCTCGAACCGGCTGAGGTGTTCGATCCGCTCACCGAGAAACTCGATGCGTATCGCGTCCTCCGTATAGCTCGGACAAACTTCAACCGTATCGCCGCGCACCCGGAAGTTGCCGCGGGTGAACTCGATCTCATTCCGGTTGTACTGCATGTCCACGAGTTTACGCAGTAAGTCATCCCGGCTTAATTCGAGCCCCACACTCAACAGCGCCATCATCTCGAAATAATCCTCCGGCGACCCCAATCCGTAAATGCACGACACGCTCGCCACCACGATCACATCCCGCCGCGACAAGAGCGAACTCGTGGCCGACAAGCGGAGTTTCTCGATCTGTTCATTGATCGCAGAATCTTTCTCGATGAACGTGTCCGTCTGCGGAATGTAGGCTTCGGGCTGGTAGTAATCGTAGTAGCTGACGAAGTACTCGACTGCGTTGTGCGGGAAGAACTGTTTGAACTCGGAAAAGAGCTGTGCCGCCAACGTTTTATTATGTGAGATGACAAGCGCGGGCCGGTCAAGCTGCTGAATGACGTTCGCCATCGTGAACGTCTTACCGCTACCGGTCACTCCGAGTAGCGTCTGCGCGCGATTCCCGGCACGGATCGATTCCGTGAGCGCCTTGATCGCCTGCGGCTGGTCGCCACGCGGCTTGTATTTGCTGACGAGATCGAAAGGCATCGACGGAAAGCCTACACCGTCTCCAACAACCAATCCACAGTTTCGGCAATCACGCGCTGTTCCCAGACGTGTTTACTGAAGACGTGGTCGGCACCGGGGATTAGGATTTTCTTAACGATGCGTTTGTGGTGCAACAGCGTTTTCTCGTACATCTCGGTATGCTGATGCGGCACGGTCACATCCTTGGTGCCGTGCACGAGCAAGACCGGGCACCGCGTTTTCACGATTTCGCGCAACGGCTTCATCTCGGCGAATTGCCGGATGAATGACACACCGACAAGATTGCCATTGTGATCCGTGATACCGGTCTGCGCCAGCGCGGCCACCGCTTCGGGGGTGGAAAGCTCATCGAGAATCCCAGCGCCTTCGGCGACGGGCGCCCACAAAGCCAGCGTCTTGAACCGGCTCCGTTGCCGGCCGACCACGAACGAGGCGATCGCAGAACCCAGACTCATGCCGATCAGCGCCAGGCGCCGCGTGTTGATGCGCCGGTGACTCATCAGAAACCGGAGCGCTTCCTGCGCGTCGACGACTTCGGAGCGAATGCTCATATCTTCAAAGTTACCGGCGCTGTCGCCGGAGCCGCGACAGTCGAAACGAAGACTCGCGATCCCGCGATCCGCGAGTGCACGTGAGAGTTTCACGAACATCCGGTGCGATTCAGATTTCGTGCCTGTGAATCCGTGCAGCAGCAACGCCGCCGGGACGCGACCACGGCCAGCCGGTAAGTGGAGCATGCCGACGATTTGCTGGCCTTTTGATTCGAAGACGACTGGCGTTTCCATAGGTGCGCACTTTAAGGTTGAATGTTCCGAGTTGAAAGTTGAAAAGAGCCGGCATGCCGATTGAATGCGACTACCACATGCACACGCCGCTCTGCCACCACGCGGTCGGACCGATGGAGGCGTATATCGAGCGCGCGATCGAACTCGGCCTGCGCGAAGTCGGATTTTCGGATCACAATCCCCTGCCCAACGGTTACGGCGCGAATGTGCGGATGTTGGAATCGGAACTGGATTACTATGTCCAGCGCGTTGAAGATTTGCGCTACCAATATCACGGCAAGATCGACGTGCTGCTCGGGCTTGAAATGGATTTTGTCGATGGGCTGGAGGATTATCTCGCGGCGCAGATCGCCAAGTATCCGTGGGATTACATCATCGGCTCGGTTCATTACTTCGACCGGGAATGCCGGATCGGTTCATGGACACGGACGTTTCCCGGTACGGCCGATCAGCAGTGGATCCGGTATTGCGACCAGGTGAAGAAGCTCGCCCGCAGCGGGCTCTGTGACATCATCGCGCATCTCGACGTCGTGAAACGTTCAACCAAGCACCCGGGCTCGGCGGGTCTTGACGCGATCACCGGCGCGTTGGAGGAGATCGCCAAGGTCGGCGTCTGCATGGAAATCAATACGTCCGGCTATCGGCACTCGGAGCTGAGCGAGCCGCAGCCGTACCCGAGTCTGGCGTTTGTCGAGATGGCCTTGAAGTATGGAATCCCGTTGACGGTGAATTCGGATGCGCACGCACCGGCGCATGTCGGGACAATGTTCCCGGCCATTGAAGGCTTTTTGGGGAAGCGCGGCTGCCGGAAGTTGTGCCGGTTTGAAAAGCGGAAACGCAGTTTCTACAGTCTTTAACCGGTCGGTAAGTGCTTTTACGGAGCTGCAACCATCGCCCGCAATAGCGGCTGTAACACTCGCCACACGTTTTTCGCGAGAATTTCTTGCCCTTCGACCGTCGGATGAATCAGGTCGTCTTGATTGAGTTCGGGACGACCACCGACGCCTTCGAGGAGAAACGGAACGAGGGCCAATTTGTTTTGGGTGGCGAGTTCGGGATAAATGGCCCCAAACCGATTGAGATAGCCTAAGCCCATATTGGGTGACATTTTCATACCGGCGAGGACGATTTGGATATCGGGATATTTTTGTTTGGCGCGGGTGATGATCGTCTGGAGATTAGTCTTGGTGACGGCGGGGTCGATTCCGCGCAAGCCATCATTGCCGCCAAGTGCGAGGATGAGAACGTGGATCCGGCGTTGCAACAGCCAGTCGAGACGCTGGAGGCCGGCCGCGGTGGTGTCGCCGTTTTGGCCGGCGTTGACAACGGTGAAGTTCCAGCCCGCGGCGGTGATCTGCTTTTGCAGTAGGGCCGGATAGGCTTCCGCTCGATCCACCCCATAGCCGGCAGTCAAACTGTCACCGAGCACGGTGATGACGCGGGGTTCGCCCGCATTCTGTTCGCTTGCAGGACTGTTCTGCGTCACAGATAGTGCCGCGATTAAAATCCAACACATCGACCATGGCAGTGGTCTAAACAACTTTCGGTAACTCATCATGTCAATTGTCGCTAATCAACACGCAGCCGTCAACGTCGTCAATCGAGCGGTACCGCTCCTCGAGGTTACCGGCTTGGGCAAGACTTATCCCATGTCCGGCGGGGAGTTACCGGTGCTGCGGGATGTCAGTTTTGTGCTCAACCGCGGTGACACTTGTGCCATTCTTGGGCCTTCGGGGAGCGGTAAGACGACGTTGCTGGGCTTGTGCGCCGGTTTGGATCGGGCAACGACTGGGACCGTGGTGTTGAACGGGCAGGAACTCGGGGCGCTGGACGAAAACGCGCGGGCGGCGTTGCGGAACACGCTGATTGGTTTCATCTTTCAGAATTTCCAGCTCATCCCCACGTTGTCGGCCTTGGAGAATGTGATGGTGCCGCTTGAGTTGCGCGGCGGCAATCCGTCGGCGGAACCGGCCGTTGCGCTGTTGACCAAGGTTGGACTGGCCGAACGACTGCGCCACTATCCAACGCAACTTTCCGCGGGGGAACAGCAACGGGTCGCGCTGGCCCGGGCCTTCATTCATGGACCGGAGATTCTCTTTGCCGACGAGCCGACCGGCAATCTCGACGCGGAAACCGGGCAGCAGGTGATCGAGACCATGTTCGAATTAAACCGGGCGGCCGGTACGGCGTTGGTGCTCGTCACCCATGACTTGGAACTTGCGCAACGAACCCAACGGATCATTCGATTGCGCAGCGGGCGGGTCATCGACGATTCACACAAGGCCAATCATGCCGGCTAGGCCCGGTCGGTTTCAGTCGTGGGTGTGGAAGATGGCGTGGCGTGATAGTCGCCGGAGCCGGCGGAGGTTGGTTTTGTATTCCGCCTCGATTGTGATGGGCATTGCCGCGCTGGTGGCGATTGGGTCATTTGGCCGGGCACTCCGCACGGCGATGGAGCAACAAGCGAAAGCGCTGCTCGGCGCCGATTTGGAGATTACGTCGCGGCAACCGTTGTCGGTCGAGGCGCAAACATTCCTCCGGTCGCTGGGCGGGGAACAGGCGCGCGAAACTTCGTTTACGTCCATGGTCCAATTCCCGACGAGCGGCGCGACCCGGCTGGTGCAGGTGCGGGCGTTGGCGGGCGGGTTTCCATTTTATGGCGTGATGGAGACGGCGCCGGCGGAGGCGGTGACCCAGTTTCGAAATGGCGGTGGCGCGCTCGTGGAGGAGAATTTGCTGACGCAATTCGGCGC
>JBAXYB010000041.1:0-24452 GCA_037127585.1 Verrucomicrobiota bacterium | reverse complement strand
TCGCGCCGACAAACTCCCGGAGGATCTTCTCTTCCGTCCGCCCGGTCTGACAATAATCGAGGAGCGCCAGCGCCAGTCGCTCGCGCTGATCCGGCAGGCGCAGTTTGGGATAGACCCAGGTCCAACCGGGATTGCCATATAGTCGCCCGCTTCGAACCGGAGTTTGTCGGAGTGCCGGTCGAGAAACGCGCGGAGCTTGGCGCGGATAGTGCCGCCCGCGCCGGTCGAGCCGTAGCCGTGGATGATCTGCCACCGGCCGAATTGCCGGCGGTTCACACGGATGTTGTAGTGCTGGACAAACCGTTCCAAAGCTTCCGCTGCGGTGTAGCCGTGGAGATCTAAGTCGTCGCTCATCGGTGAACCGGCGGGACTTGCCGGTGTTAGCCCCGAGACGGTTCGGTCATCGTCCGGCGCGCCTCGGCCGTCAGCGCGGCCAGATGGCCGTCGTTGGCCAGAACTTGTTCGAGGTGCCGCTGGCGTTGCGGCGGGGCGGTGCGAACCAGGGTCGAACCATACGCCCGATCGAGCCAGAACCGCGCGCCTCCGCCGATATAATCGCGCAGCGCCGCCAAGTCCGTCTCGGGGTACCGCTGGCAGCAGTTGATCGTGAACATCCGGCGATTGGTGGCCCCGTGGTAGGAGGCGTGTTTGAGGTCGTGATTGAAGAGGACGATGTCGCCGGGTTTGGTTTCCAACGGGACACACGGCACGCTCCAGCCATCGACGCCCCAGTTGTCTTGGCATTTCCAAATGTCCTTCTGGATCTTCTCGGCGTAGGGCTCGCCGACGCGGTGGCTGCCGGGGATGACGCGGAGACAGCCGGAGTCTTTGCCGACCGGGTCGAGATAGAACGCGATCTTGAGGTGCAGTAGGCGCGGGGTGAAGCCGCTGTCGGAATGCCAATTGGTGTTGCCGACGTAGTAGTTGCCGTCCGAGCCCATGTAGTTGAAGTCGTCGCCGAGGAGCGAAGTCAGAATGCCGTGGATGCGCGGGTCTTCGAGCAGCGTGCAGAGGTATTCGTCCTGGTCAATGAACGGAACGATGCACGACCGGGATTTGCCGTCGTGCGGTTTTCCGTAGTGGCCGCCGCCCTTGCTGGTGAAGACCAGTTCGAAATGCTTGATGATGTCCTCAACGCGATCCGCCAGCAACCCCGGGAAGCCGAGGTAGCCGAACGTGTTGAAGAAGTTGTGCTGCGCCGTGGTAAGTTTCAGGTCAGAATTTATTGTCATGGGAGTTGCCCGACGTATAAATGATTCAGCGGAAAATGACATTGAAAAAAACGCCGCCCTCTCCAATGCTCTCCCAAACATGCGCGCCGCCTTGTTCATCCCTTGCTTCGTCGACCAACTCTATCCACAGGTCGGGATTGCGATGGTCAAGGTGCTGCGCCGACTGAACGTGGACGTGTATTACCCGGAGGCGCAAACCTGCTGCGGCCAACCGGCCTTCAACACGGGCTGCTGGGACGAAGCCAAACAACTCGCCGTCCGTTTCCGCGAAGTCTTCGCTGACGCCGACACGATTGTCTCTCCGTCCGGCTCCTGCACCGCGATGGTCCGGCAATTCTACCCCGAGCTGATCGGCCAGACCGCACCCGTCTACGAATTCGGCGAGTTCCTCGTGAAGAAGCTCGGCGTCACCGACGTCGGCGCGCGTTTCCCGGCCAAGGTCACGTACCACGACTCCTGCCACGCGTTGCGCGAACTCCGGTTGAAGAACGAACCCCGGCAGCTCCTCGCGAAAGTCCGCGACCTCGAACTCATCGAAATGGATCAAGCCGAAACCTGCTGCGGTTTCGGCGGCACCTTCTCCGTCAAATTCCCGATGGTTTCGTTCGCGATGGATGAAGTGAAGTGCACCTCGATCCAAAAGACCGGCGCCGAGTACGTCATCAGCGCCGATTCGAGTTGCCTGATGCAAATCAACGGCTACCTGAGCCGGTACGGTCACGCCGCCAAAACCATTTCGCTCGCAGAAGTGTTGGCTTCCACATGAGCGTTGCCGGCCAATTCCAGAATGCCGCCGCGCAGAAGGCCGGTGACCTCCGCCATCGCGGCGTCATCCAAAAAGCCATCGGCACCTACGACGTCGCGGTCGCCAAAGGCAAGTCGCGGTTCAGCGACTGGCAGAATGCCCGGTCCCACGCCGCGCAGATCAAGTGGGAGGCGGTCAATCACCTCGACAAATATCTCGAACAGTTCGAGCGCAAAGTCATCGAGAACGGCGGCCAAGTCTTCTGGGCCGAGACCGCCGCAGACGCGCGCCGGTACATCATCGAATTGGCGCACCGCCGCGGCGTGAAGCGCGCCGTCAAATCGAAATCGATGACGACCGAGGAGATCCATCTCAACGACGCTCTCGAACAAGCCGGCATTGAGCCAGTCGAGACCGACCTCGGCGAATACATCTGCCAACTCCGGCGCGAGCCGCCCTACCACATCGTCACGCCGGTCATGCATCTGACCAAAGCCGACATCGCGCAGACGTTCGCCGTACCGGCGGCAACCAGCGCGGAGGAGTTGACGATGATCGCCCGGGAGAAACTCCGGCAAGCCTTTCTCTCCGCCGAGATGGGCATTACCGGCGCGAACTTCGCCGTGGCGGATACCGGCATGATCGCCATCACCGAGAATGAAGGGAATGCCCGTCTCAGTTTCTCGCTCCCGAAAATTCACGTCGCCGTCGTCGGCATCGAGAAACTGATTCCGAAGTTCGAAGATCTCGCGTTGCTGTGGCCGTTGCTCTCGACCAGCGGCACCGGCCAGCCGTTGACGGCTTATAATTCGCTCATCGGCGGACCGCGTCAATCCGGCGAGCCGGATGGACCGGAGGAATTCCACGTGGTCCTGCTCGACAACGGCCGGACCCGGTTGCTCGCGGATGCGGAACAACGCGATGCGTTGCATTGCATCCGCTGCGGGGCGTGCCTGAACGCGTGCCCGGTCTACAAGAACATCGGTGGTCACACATACGCGACGACGTACTCCGGCCCGATTGGCTCGGTCATCACGCCGCACTTGCGGGACACGAAAGAGTGGTCGCACCTGTCGTTTGCCAGTTCGTTGTGCGGCGCGTGTACGGATGTTTGTCCGGTCCGCGTCGATTTGCATCATCACCTGCTCCACAACCGGCGCAACGCTGTGCAGAAGAAATTCGATCATCCGCTACAACGGCTGGCGTTTCGCGTTTGGCTGTGGGCAATGAAGTCGCCGACAATTTACCGGCTTGGTGGGAAGGCACTGCGCTTTCTTCCGTTAACACCGTGGACGAAGACGCGCGATTTCCCGGCGCCACCGAGGCAGAGCTTCAAGGATTGGTGGGAGGCAAATGAACGCGGCTCGTGAAAACATTCTCGGGCGCGTGCGAGCAGCATTGCGCACAGAAGCGCACCGGCCGCAGTCGCCGACGAGTGCACCGGTCTTTCCGCCGGTAACAAATCTCGAAGCCCGCTTCCGGGAAGAATTCGCAGCGTTGCGCGGCGAGATTGTGGACGCGATACCGGAGTTAGCTGAGTTGGGAATTACCGGTTGTGATTGCCTAATCGCGCAGACGGGATCGATCATCGTTTCGACGAAGAGTGCCGGCGGACGAGCGCTGTCAGTGTTGCCGCCGATTCATTTGGTGCAGGCGCGCCGGGAGCAGATCGTGGCGGACTTGCCGGCGGCGCTGGCGTTGCTCCGGCAACGCTATGACGGACATTGGCCGAGTTCGATCTCGGTGATTACCGGGCCGAGTCGGACAGCCGACATCGAGAAGATTCTCGTGATGGGCGCGCACGGGCCGAAGCGGTTGCTGTTGCATTTCGTCGCGTGACCGCCGGCGTGTCACACCACGCACTTTGCCACGTTGACTCACCTCCTCCGAATTGCTCAGGAATTTCACTTGGCATCACCGGTGCTAAATAGGTTCTCAGCAGAAACGAACCAATAACAAAGGAGATTAGTATGGCACTGATACGATGGCGTCCGACGACCGAGTTGTGGAATCCGTTTGTGGGTCTCGAGGAAATAAACCGCGCGTTGGAGACGGCGTTCGCGCCGGCACTCGACGTGGTGGAAGAGAGGGATGGTTTCCTCGTGAAACTCGACCTGCCGGGGTTGAGCAAGGATGATGTGAGCGTGACGATCCACGACAACTTCCTCACCGTGAAAGGTGAACGGAAACATGACGTGGAGCAGAAGGAAGCGAACTTCTATCATCGCGAACGCGTCCACGGCACGTTTGCCCGGACGATCGAGCTGCCGACCCGCGTCGATGCGGGCAAGGTCGCAGCGGTTTTCCGCGACGGCGTGTTGCACGTGACCCTCCCGAAGTCGGAGGAAGCGAAGCCGAAGGAAATCCAAGTCAGCGTTAGCTAACGCTGGCTACAAAGACACAGCGGCAGGTTGCAGTAAGTCGGCAACCTGCCGCTGTACTTCTTGGAGTTGATCGAGGTGGAGTTGCGGGTCGAGCACCGTAAACGATTCGCCACTGCTGGCGTGCTCGTAAACGAGGAGATCGCGCCCGGCTTCATCTTTGATTGTGTCGCGGTGCTTGAGCAGGCGTTTGCGTTCGAGCATGACGGCGAGGATGTAACAGGGACCGGCTTGGTTCGGGTCTTTGGCTTCGACAAGTTTTCGAAGAAGGGTTTCCGCCGTGTCTTTTTGAATCGCCTCCACCGGCGCTGGGGGCGGCATTTTGTATTCGCCTTGCCAATACGAAACGACGCCTTCCCGCACCGCGACCGGATAACACTGCGGACACAAATCGCGGCGCTGGTAACCGGCCTCCGTCAACGCCAGCAAGGTGTGATAGGCCTGCTTATCCGCGAATGCTTGTTGGCAGGTCGTACAGGTATGTGAGCGCGGTTGAATGTCCCATTCCGTCATTTTTGTTGCGCAAACTATAAGTTGCGCCGTAAGGTTTGTCACGTTCCGCATGAGACAAACAAGGAGAATTCTTTTGAGCGCCACGCTGGCCGTCACTCTGGCAGCGTGCGGTCGGTCACCCTCGAAAGCGTTCGACCGGGGCGTCGCCAGTTACCGCGACGGGAATTTCGCCAAAGCGGCCGGCTATTTTGAAAAGGCCGTGCACGGCGCCACGCCGACGGCCCAAGCCTGGAATTTCCTCGGCGTTTGCCAACTCCAGACCGGCAACACCGCCGACGCCATCAAATCTTTTCAAGCCACCTTGGAACTCGATCCCAGCCACGCGCCCGCCCGCTACAACCTCGCGCTCGCCTATCTCGAAACCAATCAACCCGACCAAGCCATCCCACTCCTCCGGCAACTCACCCAAGCCGGTCAGTGTCCGCCGAGCGTTTACTACCAGCTCGGCCACGCCTACGTGACCACCGGCGCCTGGGCGCCGGCGAAACTGGCCTTCGCCAAACTCACCGATGCCGACACCAGTGCCGACATTCAAAACAGTCTCGGCGTGATCGAAACCCGACTCGGCAATTTCAAACAAGCCAAAACCCATCTCGAATCCGCCGCGCATCTCGATCCCAACCTGCCGGCGGTTTACCTGAATCTCGCGACGCTCGAACATCATTACCTCGGCCAAAAATCGGTGGCTGTGCAGCACTATCAAAAGTTCCTCGAACTGTTGCCGAAGTCCGAACAACGCGAAGACATCCGGCTTGCCATCGCGCAATTGACCCAAGACACCAGCAAGCCGGTCGAAATTCCCGTCCCCAAACCCGTCGAACCCAAACCGGCACCGCCGCAGCCGGTGGTTGTTCCCAACGTACCGGTCGTGGAGAAGATTGAACCGAAGCCCGCTCCTGTGGTCGTGATCACGCCGGTCGCACCGGTCGTGCCGCCAAAGCCGGTCGTCAAACGCCGCACGCCGGTATCCGTCGGCACGCTCAAAGCCGGTGACCGCACGAAAGCCAAGACCGCTTTCAACGAAGGCATCACGCAACAGCAGCAAGGCAAACCCAACGCCGCCATTGCCGCGTACGGTCGCGCTGTCGCCGCCGATCCGTCATTCGCCCAGCCCTACTACAACCTGGCGATTGCGTACGTAGAAATGCGACTCGCCGACAAGGCGCTCGATAATTACGAACTCGCCCTCGCCGCCGATCCCGATTTCAGCAATGCCCGGTACAACTACGCGATCATCCTCCAGAAGCAAGGCTACCTCACCGACGCCCTCGCGCAGTACGAATTATTCCTGGCGAAAAACCCCAAAGATGCGTCCCTCCATTTGATTGCCGCCTCGCTCTACGCCCGCGATCCGCAAACCAAAGACAAAGCCCGGCAACACTACCAAGCCGTCCAGAAACTCACCCCCGACTCCCCTGCCGGCCGCGACGCGCGCGACTGGCTCAGCAAAAACCCGTAGTCATCTTTCCGCGGGCCTCACACCTCAATTACCAGCTCGGGGCTGAACCCTGGCGTGAGCGCATGCCGGTACCCGCGTGGATTACACACGACCCGGGTGTTCCCCACGAGATAATCACTGATCACATGGATATGCCCGTGCACCCACAACGTCGCCCCGGACTCCTCAACAAACGTATCCAACTTCGTCGCGTAACCCGGCGCCAACACCTCGTACTTGGGCAGATCGGGCACCGAGCGCAACGACGGAGCGTGATGCGTGATAATGACCTTCTTCGTTCCGTCGTGCAGCCGGCAAGCTTTCCCCAACCAATCCACTGACTCCTGATGCGCCGCAACCGTATCCGCCAGCTCGAGCCGCCGGTATTCTGGAAAGCGCCGGATCGAGCGATAATCGTTCATCCCCCGCGCCACCCAATACTTGGACGTCATCGTTGTCGGCACCCCGGCAAAGCTCGTCCACAACGTACAACCGAGGAAACTCACCCCGTCCAGCGTCACGGCATTATTCTCCAAAATCGTGACGTGTGAACCGCGGCACTCTTTTTTCAAAGCCTGAATGAGCCGGGGATACGCATGCTCATAATACTCGTGATTCCCCAACACCATGAGCACCGGCAAATCGAACGTCTCTTTCGCCCACTTCACGCCCGCCAATCCCAGATTCGTGTCCCCGGCCAGAATCACCACATCAGCCTCGACCTTGGGCAGGTCGATCCCGCCAAACTCCATATGCAGATCACTTAAAATCCAGACTTTCATTTCTACGTCGCCCGCGTCTGCCGGTAATACCACTCCAGTTGTTCCGGACTCGTACCGGCATCCACATTTTCCTGCGCCTGCAGTTCCTCACCTTTGGCGTCGGGCAGAACTTCTTTCAGTTTCCATTGCCCATCGTGCCGGCCAAACGTCCAGAACTGCGTGAACGGCGTCACGTCCTCATCGCGACCGACCTCCACCCCACCCTTCTGAATAATCCGCTGCGCGTGAGCGCTGATGCGGACAGTAAATTCGTCCTGCGTGCTGTCCGCTTGATTGTTCACATGCACCAACTCGACTTTGCGAACACAGAGGTTCCGATATTCGATGCGCGCGCCGTGCTGCTGGCGTTCGGCGATCTCGGCGCGCAAAGCGGCAGCGGTCGCGGGGAACAACCCGGCATCGTCCACCGTCCCGGATTCGCGGGCGAGCAGGACATCGAGGAAGACTTGCCGGGCCCGGTCCAACATCGCTTGCCGGTCCCAAAGCTTGTCGGTCTGAACGAGGAAGTTCAAGAGGCGTTCGATCCGCGTCGCTTTGGTCGCCGTCGCTTTGTCGAGCCACGGCCCGGCGGGACCGGCTTGGCCGGCCGCAGCGCCGTAGACTTGCTCGACGCCTTTATCCGTGAACGGCTCGAAGAAGTTCTCGTCCTTGAGCACGTCGGATTCGCGCGTCTGTTCAACCTCGCGCAGCAACCACTGGCCGCCAAAGAACTGAAACGTCCAGAACTCCTGGAACGCGGCCGGCTGATCATCGCCACGCAGGAACGACTGCGTGCGATCGTCCAAATAGTAATCGCGCGCGGTGGCGGTAATCAGTGCGGTGAACTCGCGCTGAGCGGGCTTTTGGGGATACCGGACATTGACGATGTCAACGCGCTCCACGCGGAGCGACTCGATCATGTTGATCTCGTGGTTGCGCTTCAGTCCGGCCAGTTGGTTGCAATGTTCCCGGTACAGGTCGGGCATCAACAACGGCTGCATCGGACTGTACTCGCGCGCCTGCCAGCATTCCTGCAGTTTGATAAACACCTCGGTCGCCCGTTGTCGGAGTTTCTCCTCGGTGAAGGCGGCGTCCGTGCGAGCGATGAAGTCGAGCAGCTTGCGCGTCTTCACAGCCTTCGGCTCCACGTCGCCAACGCTGTAACAGAAGTCGAGATTCGCGTCGGCCGCCCGGCGTTTGGCGGCAATGTTGGCGATGATCACGAACACCACGATGCCGCCGAAAACAGTGAAGAACACCCGGCGCTCGCCCGGCGTCATCGGCCGCCCGCTGCCACCGCCGGACCGACCATGGTATCCACCACCCCCATGCGAGCCACCACCACCGCCTCCCCCACCACCCTTGTTATGCACGGCGATGCCGTTGGCGAAATAGGTGTGCGGCGCAGCAGTCAACAAGTTGTAGACGCGGACCGGCTGAGAGACTCGTTCGATACTCCGAATCGGTTGTGAGCCATCTAACGCATAGATCAAATCGCCAGGACGCAACGCGGCTACCGGCTTGAACATACCGGCCCCGACGTAGAAGGGATGTTCGCCGGTCACGCGCAATTCGACGCGATCCGTGCGGACAATCAGAAACTCATCCACGTCGTGAGTGAGAACCTCGCGGACTGTCGTCGCCACCACCGCTTCGTCCCCGGTAAAGGCCAGCAGCCGGTCGCCTACTTTCAACTCGCTGATCAGAACGCGCGAACCGTCGGCTTTCAAGATTGGCGTGTCCGGCAAGAAGCAGCCGCCGCCGCCGCGGGCGAACACCGTGTTTGCCACAAGGTGGAGCCCCAAACCAATCGCGTATAATTTCTTCATGTTGTAGCCGCGCTTCTGTGAAGCGCGGGTCGATTCAGCCCAGGGCGCTTCACAGAAGCGCCGCTACATCCTCAATGCAATGCTGCGATAATTCCACCGAGCACGGCGGCCGCGACGACGATGCTGATGCCGATGATGGCCGCGCCGGCAATGCGCCCGAAATATTGCGCGACCGCGACGTTGCCGCGGGCGATCTCCTTGCCTTCGTCGAGATTCGGCGTCATCCGCTCAATGATGCGGGGCACCAGGATCGACGCCGCCACCACCAACGCGACCCCGACGATTCCGCCCACCAGTGTGAACACCACCGCCCAACCAATGTTTATGGCGACTTCTGTCATGTGCATTCCTCCCGTTACAATGTTCCGTGCGTTTGTTCGTACACCGGCAAGACAAAGTGAATCAAGCCTTGCCCCAACAATGATCCTTCCGCGATCCAACGCGTGACGCTCCGCAATGGTCCATGGGCGAGAATCAGCAGGAGAGTCGAAACCAGCAGAAACGCTTTCACCCCACCGGCAATCGCCCCGGCCCGACTGCGTTGCGCCTCGGGACACCAGCGCTCGGCGTGCTTGGCAATGCGGATTTTTATTTTCTTCCACAGGACAATCGCCGCCACCACCAAACCGATGAAGGTCACCAGCCCAACCGAATTGCCAACCAGTTCACTGGAATAGGCGAGACCTCGGTAGAGCGCCTTCAGCAAACCCCAGCCGCTGAAGAAGAAGATCGCGAGACTCACCGTGCCCGGCGCTTCGATGATGATCCCGCGTTTGCGACCGCGCCAGACGCCGTAGGCGATGTAAGCGACGATGAGAAGGTCGAGAAGGATCACCGGAACGTCTCGGCCAACGCGATGGCTTTGAACATCGCTTTAGCTTTGTTCACCGTCTCATTAAACTCGGCCCCGGCATCGCTATCGGCCACGATGCCACCACCGGCTTGAACGTAGGCCGTGCCGTTTTTCAGCGTCGCCGTCCGGAGGGTGATGCAACTGTCGAGATTGCCGTTGAAGCTAAAGTAGCCGACCGCACCGGCATATGGCCCGCGTTGCGTCGCTTCGAGTTCACTGATGACCTGCATCGCCCGGACTTTCGGCGCGCCGCTGACCGTGCCCGCCGGGAAGGTCGCCCGCATGAGATCGTAGGCATTCCGCTTTGAGTCGAGCTTGCCGGTGACGTGCGAGACGATGTGCATCACGTGCGAGTACCGCTCGACCACCATGAACTCGTCCACTTTCACGCTGCCGAAATCGCAGACGCGACCGATGTCGTTCCGTCCGAGATCGACGAGCATCAAATGCTCGGCACGCTCTTTCTCATCGGCGAGCAATTCTTTTTCTAGCGCGAGGTCTTCCTCGGGCGTCTTCCCCCTCCAGCGTGTCCCGGCAATCGGCCGAATCGCGACGTTGCCATCCTCACACCGTACGTGAACCTCCGGTGACGCGCCGACGAGTTGGAAGTCGCCGAAATCGAGTAAAAACATATACGGCGACGGATTGATCGAGCGCAACGCCCGGTAAATGTCCAGCGGAGAGGCTTTCACCTCGGTCTGGAAACGTTGCGCCAGCACGATCTGAATGATGTCACCGGCTTTGATGTACTCCTTCGATTGCCGGATCATATCCGCGTGCCGCTCTTGCGTCATGTTCGAGGTGATCTTGACCGTCGCCGCATCGCGTTTGAATTCAATCGGCCGCTGGGAAAGCGGTTGCGCGAGCTGCTGGAGGATCCGTTCGATCTGCGCGACTGCCCGGGCGTAAGCGGCTTCCGGTGTGTCGTGTTGGATGAACGCATTGGAAACAACTTTGATCGTCTGACTGACCCGGTCGAAAATCAGGATCGTGTCCGTGATCATGAAGCACAGCGTCGGCGTTTTCAGCTCATCCCGGTCGGGCCGTTTCACCGTCGGCTCGATTTGGTGGATGTATTCGTAGCCAAGAAATCCAACCGCCCCGCCAGTAAACCGGGGCAAGCCCGGCAGACTGACTGGCTTGTACTTCGCCATCTCCAATTCGACTGACCGGAGCGCATCGTCACCGTGACGTTGCTCGGTGCGAATGACCGTGCGCGGGTTCGTCCCGAGGAACGAATACCGGCCGATCGTCTCGCCGCCCTCGACAGATTCCAGCAGGAACGACGGCCCCGACTTCTGCAGCTTCTGATAAGCCGAGACCGGAGTCTCCGCGTCTGCCAAAATCTCCGCATAGACCGGGATCAGATTGCCCTGTCCGGCCAGCTTGAGGAATTCGTCTTTGGATGGCGTGATCGTCATTTCTTCCCGTAAACCTTTGCCGGATCAACGAGCCGCTCTTCGGTCACTTTCACTTCGCCCTTGATGATGCTCCGGTAGAAGCACGACTTGTAACCGTCATGACACGCCGCGCCCTTCTGCTCGACTTGCGCCAGCAATACGTCCTTGTCGCAATCGAACGCGAGATCTTTCACCTTCTGCGTGTGCCCGCTCGTCGCGCCCTTGTGCCAGATTTCCTTGCGAGATCGGCTCCAATAAACCATCTCGCCGAGGTCGATCGTTTTCTGCAGCGATTCCTTATTCATCCACGCCACCATCAACACGCGGCCGGTGCCATGCTCCTGCACCACCGCCGGAATGAGTCCGTTCGCGTCGTATTTTAATTCATCAATAATGTTCATAACCGCACTGCGATTCCCTTCTGTTGCAAAAACCGTTTGGCGGCCGCGACGGTGAACTCGCCAAAATGAAAAATACTTGCCGCCAACACCGCGTCCGCCTTACCGGCGCTGAGCACTTCGGCTAAATGCTCCAGCGTGCCGGCCCCGCCGCTGGCGATTACCGGGATATGCACCGCTTCACTCACCGCCCGTGTCAACGCCACGTCGTAGCCCGCCTTTGTGCCGTCGGCGTCCATACTGGTCAACAAGATTTCACCCGCCCCGAGCGCCTCAACTTTCCGCGCCCACTCCACCGCATCCAAGCCGGTCGGCTTCCGGCCACCGTGCGTGAACACGCCCCAATGATCGCCATCCCGCTTCGCATCAATCGCCACCACGATGCACTGACTCCCAAATCGCTCCGCACCGGCCCGCACCAAATCCGGATTCTGGATCGCCGCCGTATTCATGCTCGTCTTGTCGGCGCCGGCCTTCAACATCGCCCGGATATCTTCCACCGTGCGAATCCCACCGCCCACCGTCAACGGCATGAAACACTCACTCGCCGTCCGCGCGACCACATCGATCATCGTCGCCCGGCCTTCGTGACTGGCGGTGATGTCGAGGAAGACGAGTTCGTCCGCGCCCTGCCGGTCATACTCCTTCGCGCACTCGACCGGATCGCCGGCATCGCGCAGGTTCAGGAACTTCGTTCCCTTCACCACGCGGCCCCGGTCAACATCGAGACACGGTATGATGCGTTTCGCAAGCATGCCGGCGAAGATACCGGAGGGGTTGCCGGGAAAACAGGGAAAAGTGTACAACGCACCATGTCCGCACCACATCGCGAATTTCCGCCGTACATCAGCTTTCTCATCGGCGCACTGATGTCGGTCTCGCAACTGGCCTATCAGGCGACGATCCCGTTCAAACTGAAAGCGCTCGGGGGCGGACTGGATTCGGTTGGGTTTTTGTTCACCTGGACATCGGCTTGGTACGTCGCGGCCGGGTTGTCGCTCGGGTGGATTTCGCACCGGTACGGTCCGCGCCGCACGATGCTGACGACGCTGGTCATCTGCGGGGCCAACGCACTCGTGATCCCGTTCACGACGGCAATATGGCAGGTGTACGCGGTGGCGATGATCTATTTCATTTCGATGTGCGTCTTTTGGGCCGCGCTGGAACACGCGTCGACCGGGCTGCACTCGCATTTGACACTCATCCAATCCACGGCCGCGTTCTGCGTGGCCTTCAGTCTCGGGAATGCAGCCGGGCAAATGACGAGCAGCCTGCTGGTCTCACACACGTTGATTGTTCCCTTCCTCGTCGCAGCCGGGGTGTTGACGATTGTGTTTGGCCTGACATGGCTGACGGTCGCACCAGCCGCAGGGTTTCACAAATCGACCGCCGCGGCGATTGCCGCGTTTCCGGAGACGGCCCGGCTCCGGCTGCGTCGATCCTTGCTCGCGTCGCGCACCGGTCTGGTGGGCGCTTATGGCATGTACGCCCTCGCCACACTCTTCCTCCCCCGGTATCTCTCGGAATATCGCGGGTTCAGCAAACCCCTCGCCGGTGTATTGACGACTGTGGTTTTGCTAGCCATGTCGGCGACTTTTGCATTGCACGGGGGCTGGAAGAATTGGCCGCACCGGCTGTGGATCGTTCGGACGTGTCCCTTTCTGGCGGCGGGATGCGTCTTATTGGTGGGATTGGCCAGTTCGGTGGCGGTCATCGCGATTGGCGCCGTGCTCGTGGGCGTTGTCGCGGCCACGGCCTATTCGCATAATTTGTATTACAGCCTTGAAGAACCCGGCCAGCGCGCGCGCAACGCCGGCATCCATGAAGCCGTCGTCGGGGTGGCGTTCCTGTTGCCGCCGGCCTTGGGCGGCGTGGCCACCCGCTGGACGCACTTGCCCGAAAGTATCTTCTGGGCCGGCGCGGCACTCGCGGTGTTGGTCGGTGTGACGCAGAATATCACGCTCGCCCTGACCGGCCGCCGAGTTAAAACTTGGTCGACTCGGTGAACTTCACAAATTCGGCTTTGGCCGCTTCCACAATCGCGGTGGGGCCGGTGAGTTTATAGAACCACGAGTTGCCGCCGTGCGGGACAGTGACGACAATCATCCGCGTACCGGTCGCATCATTCTTGAAATCGACTTGTATCGCCGGCTCGCCGGCCACGGTGAGTTTCGTGGTTGTCGCATCAATCTCTGCCGCCGTCGTCGGCGCAAGGCCGAGTTGACCGCGCCACCGGTTGACGTTGGCCAACAGTCCGCCGACGTCGCCCGGGAAAACCGTGACGACAATTTCCGCCGACTTGTCGCCGTCGCCTTTCACGAGATAACTCGCGCGCCGCATGCTGGAAGCCTTGCCGGGTTGCCAACTGGCCGGCACGTCCCACTTTGGATTCATCGCATCGGCAGCCGTGCCGGGAGGCAACGTTTGCTGGCTCATATCGATGGGCGGGTGACCGGCCGGCAGCTGCGCGGGCGGCGCCGGTATGGGCGGATGGCCGGCCGGGAGTTCCGCTTGGACCGGCGCCGGCGGGGCTGGC
The DNA here is from genome assembly GCA_037127585.1 of Verrucomicrobiota bacterium. Taxonomy (GTDB): domain Bacteria; phylum Verrucomicrobiota; class Verrucomicrobiia; order Palsa-1439; family Palsa-1439; genus CAINDI01. The sequence continues at coordinate 10,366 of JBAXYB010000041.1, read as the reverse complement.
GGCGGCGTTGGTTTCTGTTCGGACCGATTGCAGCCAACAATCAGAGCGGTGGCGACGAGCATTGAATAGGCGCGGTTGATAGTATGCATAGTGATGACTGAAGTTGAATCTGCGCCGCCGTCAAGTCAAGCTCTGCTTACGCGAGCATCAAGTTGTCGATTAAGCGGGTCTTGCCGAGGTGGACGGCGAGCAAGATGACCGCCCCGGCTTTCGCGACGGAGAGCGGCTGAAAACTTTCCGCATCGACGATCTCGGCGTAATCGAGCCGGGCAGTGGGCGCGAGTTGGACGGTGAGCTGCATAGCCGTCTGGAGCCGGTGGACATCGTGTTCGCCTTCGTTGAATTTGGTTTGCGCGACATGGAGTGCGCGCCAGAGCACCAACGCTTGGGCCCGTTCATCGGGGTTGAGGAATTGATTGCGACTGCTGAGGGCGAGACCATCCGGCTCGCGCACGGTCGGCACGGCGACGATCTGAATCGGATACGACAAGTCGCGCACCAGGCGGCGGACAACTTGAAGCTGTTGAAAATCTTTCTGCCCAAAGACCGCGACGTCGGGTTGAACGATGTTGAACAACTTCGCGACGATGGTACACACGCCGCGGAAGTGACCGGGGCGGCGTTCGCCTTCCAAGCGTTTGGCTAGGCCGGTTTCGTCCACCCACGCGGTGGTTTGGCCGCCCGGATACATCTCGGCGTCCGTCGGCGCGAAGATCGCTTCGACGGCTTCACGATTGCAGAGCGCGGTATCGCGGTCGAGATCGCGTGGATACCGGGTGAGGTCTTCGTGGGGACCAAACTGGGTGGGATTAACGTAGATGCTGACGATGACCGTGGCGTTTTGCTCGCGCGCCTTGCGCATCAACGCCGCGTGACCTTCATGCAACGCGCCCATCGTCGGCACCAAGGCGATCCGCCGGCCGCTCCGTTTGACGGCGGCAACAGCAGCATGCAGTTCGGACACTGACCGGATGACGTTCACACGGGCGAGGTTAGTCCGACCGGCGCGGAGCGTCACGGAGAAAATTGGCGCCGCGCCGTCTGCATTGACAGCTCCCGGCGTTTTGTGTCTATTCAATCCGCTATGACTGAGTCTTATATTCAAAATCTTTTTGCGGAACGCATCGGCGGCAAAGCCTACGGCAAAAGCACCCAGATCTATAAATTCGAGAAGATCAAACGCGCCAAGCGCGCCGCCTTAGCCGCGCATCCAAATACCGAAATCATCGACCTCGGTGTCGGCGAACCCGATGAGATGGCGTTACCGTTGAGCGTGCGCGCGTTGTGCGAGGAGGCGCAGAAGCCGGAGAATCGCGGTTACTCGGACAACGGCTGCTTGGAGTTCAAACGCGCAGCGGCGAATTGGATGTACAAGGTTTGCGGCGTGCCCGGTATCGATCCCGAAACGGATGTCATCCACAGTCTTGGCAGCAAGGCGGCGTTGGCGATCTTGCCGGCGGCGTTGATCAATCCGGGCGATGTGGCGCTCATGACCGTCCCAGGTTACCCGGTGTTCGGCACGCATGCGAAATGGCTCGGCGGCGAGGTCTTCAATCTGCCATTGACCGAAGCGAATCATTTCTTGCCGGACCTCGCGTCGATTCCGAAGGATGTGCTCAAGCGCGCGAAGGCGCTGGTCTTGAATTATCCGAACAATCCGACCGGCGCGAGTGCGACGCAGGAGTTCTTCACGCACGCCGTCGAATTCGCCCGGCAACACAACCTCGTCATCATTTCCGATGCCGCTTACGCCGCGCTCGTGTTCGAAGGCAAACCGCTCTCCATCTTCAGCGTCCCGGGCGCGAAAGAGGTCGCGGTCGAACTGCATTCGATGAGCAAGATGTACAACATGACCGGCTGGCGCATGGGTTTTGTCGTCGGCAATCCGCTACTCGTGAAAGCCTACGGCGACGTGAAGGACAATACGGACTCCGGCCAGTTTCTCGCGATTCAGAAAGCCTGCGCGGCCTCGCTGGATCATCCCGAAATCACGCACAAGATCGCCGCGAAATACTCGCGCCGCATGGATCTGCTGGTGGCGTTGCTCCACAAATTCGGTTTCAACGCGACCAAACCGAAAGGCTCATTCTTCCTGTACGTTCGTGTTCCGCGGGCCGTCGTGACTGAGGCCGGTCAGCGGACGGAATTCAAGAGCGGCGAGGATATGTCGCAATGGTTGATCACCGAAAAACTCATCTCGACTGTCCCGTGGGATGATGCCGGGCCGTATCTGCGGTTTTCGGTCACGTTCCTCGCCAAGGGCGAAGCCGACGAACGCCGTGTGGTGGGTGAAATCGAGAAGCGCTTCGCCGGACTGAAATTCGAGTTTTGATTTATGGCCGAAACGCCCGTTAGCGATGTCACGGTCAACTCGTACGTCTGCCAGTTGCAGCGCCGCTACAAACAATTCCAGCTCGAACAACGCGACGAGCTCCAACAGATCGGCTCCGACGCATTCGGCCGATTCTTCCACGAACATTTTCTACTGCGGGATAAGAACTCGTTCGACGCCCTGCTCCGCTCAATGCTAATGCCACCGGAGCGCGACCGACTGCAAACCGATCCGACCTTCACGCAGGCGTGGCAGATTTTCGTCGATTATTGCTGGCTGCAAAAACGCGTGAAACAATTCGCGATCGTGATCGGCGTGATTCTCTTTTCCTTCGCTGCCCTCATTTTCGCCGTGTGGGCGTTGCCCCACATGGTCGGGCCCAAGAGCCGCTAGAACGACTGATCTTTACCGGGGAACTGCCCGGACTCGACCTCGCCCTTGTAGGCGACAAACGCCTGGCGCATTTCGTTGGCAAGGTTGGCGTACCGCTTCACGTGCTTCGGGGTGAACCACGTAAATTGTCCAAGCATGTCATTGCTCACCAGAATCTGCCCATCGCAGCCGTTGCCGGCACCGATCCCGATTGTCGGGATGGCCACCGCGCCGGTAATCTGCCGTGCCACTTCCGCCACAGTGCATTCGATCACGATGGCAAACGCGCCGGCCGCTTCGAGCGCCTGGGCATCTTTCAACAATTGTTCCGCTCCCGCCGCGGTCCGCCCTTGGATTTTGTAGCCACCGGTCTCGAGTATCGATTGCGGTAAAAGCCCAATGTGTCCCAACACCGGGATCGTCTTCGCCAATGCCGCGACCTGTTCCACGACCGCCTCCCCGCCTTCGATCTTCACGGCTTCCGCGCCGGCCTGCACCAGCTTGCCGGCGTTGGCCAACGCCTGCTCGACGGTCGCATACGTCATGAACGGCAAATCTCCGACCACCAAAGCCTGCGGTTTCGCCCGAGCCACCGCCCGCGTGTGATGAACCATTTCGTCCAGCGTCACCGGCAAGGTGTTCTCGTAACCCAGCACCGCCATCCCGAGTGAATCACCGACGAGGATCACGTCAATGCCGGCTTCATCCATGATTTTCGCCGTAAAGAAATCATACGCCGTCAACGCCGCGATTTTCGCGCCGCATTGCTTCATCGCCCGCAACTTGTGAACCGTCATTTTACGTTCGTCCATCATCATCACCAATCCGCCTGCACGAAGTTAACGTCCCCCACCCCATTCGGCAACACCAAGTCGGGACGGATGATTGCCAGCGGCACGAGGACAAACCGGCGTTCCAGCATGCGCGGATGAGGCACGACCAAATCCGGCTCCGCAATCTTCAGCTCCCCGAAATACAAAATATCGATATCAATGGCGCGGGCCGCGTTCTTCGGCAAGCTCCGGTCGCGGCCGTGCGCCGCTTGATACGTCTGAATCTTCTTCAGCAAGGTCTGGGGCGTACCGGCAAACTCAATCTCCACCACCGCGTTGAAAAACGCCGGCGAGTTCGGCGGACAATCGACCGGCCCGGTCTCATACGCCGGTGACGCCAGATGCCAACGGTCCGTTGAGAGACTGATTAGGAAGTTCTTGGCCTGCTGCAAGTGCCGCAGTCGATCACCGAGATTCGAGCCGAGTGAGAGGCCGACTTTCATGCGTTCATTGTCGCCGTCATTGTAGCCGCGCTTCTGTGAAGCGCGGTTTGCTGGATTCCATCAAACCAACGGCGCTTCACAGAAGCGCCGCTACACCTCACTTCAACCCGAGCACGGCTTGCATGTCGTACAAGCCGGGTTTCTGCTGCGCCGCCCACTTGGCGGCATGCAACGCACCGCGCGCGAAGATATCGCGACTGCTGGCCCGGTGCGTCAACTCAATCCGCTCGCCGGGAATCCCAAAGGTTACCGTATGATCACCGACAACATCCCCGATGCGCATCGAGTGCGCGGGCGCTTCAACGCCGCGAACCTCTTTGAGAATCGTCTGGAGATTGCGGGCGGTGCCGCTCGGCGCGTCTTTCTTGGCGGTATGATGCGACTCGACGATCTCAACGTTCCAGTCTTTGCCGGTAATCTCCGCTACCTTGCGTGTAATCCAGAACAGCGTATTCACGCCGGTGCTGAAGTTACCGGTCCAGACACACGGAATCGCTTTGATGGCTTCGCGAATCTGTTTCTGCTCGGCTTCCGTGTGCCCGGTCGTGCCGATGACGAGCGCCTTCTTGTTCGCCGCGCACAATTTCGCCGTCGGCAACGTCGCTTCATGCAACGCGAACTCCACGACCACATCGCACTGGCCGATGAGCTTACTCAAATCGTCCCCGAAATCGACTGCGCCAACGATCTGCAGTCCGGCATCGTTCTTCGCGCAAGCGAGCAACGTCTGCCCCATGCGCCCTTTCGCGCCGCTGATGATGACGTTGACCGAGTTCACTTCACCAGCCCTAACGCCGCCAGAGTTTTCCGCAACTGAGCCTGATTGCCAGCACTCATCGGCACCATCGGCAGCCGGTACGACTCCTCGATCTGGCCCGCCATCGCGAGCGCGGCTTTGATCGGCACCGGGTTGGTCTCGATGAACAGATCTTTGAAGAGCGGGAATAATTTTGCGTGGATCCGCCCGGCCTCGGCAAAATCGCCCTTGAGCGCGGCATGCGTTAGCGCCGTGACTTCGCGCGGAACGATATTCGAGGCCACGCTGATGACCCCTTGCCCGCCGACAGCCATGATGGGCAACGTCAACGAATCATCACCGGACAGAATGCTGAAGTCACGGTCGACAACCGCGCGAACCTGGCTGGCCCGATCGACCACACCGGTTGCTTCTTTTAAGCCAACGATCTGCTTCGGCAAATCCTTCCGAAGTTTTGCGACTGTCTCATTCGCAATATCAACGCCACACCGGCCGGGAATATTGTAGAGAATCATTGGAATGTCCGCCGCTTCCGCAATCGCGCGGAAGTGCGCGTACAGCCCAGCCTGCGTCGGCTTGTTGTAATACGGCGACACCTGCAACGATGCGTCCGCGCCCGCCGCTTTGGCGTGCACGGTCAATTCGATGGCTTCCTGCGTAGAATTCGAGCCGGTCCCGGCAATCACCTGGCAGCGTTTGGCGGCAAACTTCACCACCAGTTCAATGACGCGATTGTGTTCTTCGTGATTCAACGTCGGCGATTCGCCGGTCGTGCCACAGGGCACCAGACCGTCGACGCCGCCGCGAATCTGGGCCTCGACCAATGCGTTGAGCCGCGCTTCATCGACCGCACCGCTCTTGGTGAACGGTGTGACGAGCGCAGTATAGCAACCGGTAAACATAGTGCCGCGCATCATAGAAAGCATCGGGGCATTTGCAAGTCTGGTGTAGCGGCCACCGTCGCGGCGGCTCCGGTGAGCATCAGCCGCCGGGACGGCCGCCACTACAACCTCAGCCCTGCTGCAACATCTTGCGCAGTTCGGTGCTGAATTCCGTCATATCGGTCTGGGTCGGCTTACCGGTCCCGAGTTCGGGTTCGAGGCCGAGCCGACCGGCTTCATCGAGGAACCAATGCGCCTTCGCACCCGACGAGAACCGCGCATACCCGCTCAGCATCGAGCCGGGCGCTGGCGCTTGATCAACACTGATCGACAGCTTGCCGCCCGGCGTAGCCGCGACCTCGGGACTGGCCGGCCCAACTGCCTTCCCTGGTGTCGGTGCCGGTGGGAGAATCACCATCGGCAGCGCCTTTTCAGGCAATTTGGCGTCCGGCATCTCGGAGAGCAGCATCCGCAACTCCATATAGGTGATGGAATCGTTCTTTTCGTTGCGCAGGTAATCTTGAATTTGCGAAAGCGTCCGGCCGTCTTGGAGAAGTTGGCCAACAATAATTTTCCGTTCGTCGTTCGTCATGCCGGCCAGAGTAGCAGAACTTTTTTGTGGCGCAAGCATGCCGGCTTCCGCATTATCGGCAAACACATGAGCGCGGAGATTTCAAAGGCTTACGAACCGAAACTCGTCGAAGATAAATGGTACGCGGAGTGGCTGAGCCAAGGCCATTTCACGGCCAACCCGGCATCGTCGAAGCCGCCCTACTCCATCGTCATCCCGCCACCGAACGTGACCGGCGTGTTGACGATGGGGCACGTCCTCAATAACACGCTCCAAGATATTCTCGCGCGGCGCAAACGGATGCAAGGCTACGAAGTGCTTTGGTTGCCGGGCACAGACCATGCCGGCATCGCAACGCAGACCGTCGTCGAAAAGACACTGAAGAAGCAGGGCGTGCTGAAGCATCGCGATGATCTGGGTCGCGACAAGTTTTTGGAAAAGGTCTGGGAGTGGAAAGAGAAACACGGCGGCATCATCATCCAACAGTTGAAGAAGCTCGGCTGTTCGTGCGACTGGACGCGCGAACGGTTCACGATGGATGAAGATTATTCGCAGGCCGTCTTGCGGACGTTTGTGGATCTATACCAGAAGGGCTACATCTACCGGGGCAAGCGGATGGTGAACTGGGATCCCGCCGGCCGCACCGCGCTGTCCGACGAAGAAGTCATCATGACCGAGACGCAGGGGCATCTCTGGCACATTAAATACGCGGTAACGCCCCTCACCCTGACCCTCTCCCGTCCGACGGGAGAGGGTCAGGGTGAGGGTGATTTCGTCATCGTCGCCACGACGCGCCCGGAAACAATGCTCGGCGACGAAGCTGTGGCGGTTCACCCCGAGGATCCGCGGTACCAACATCTGATCGGACGGAAGCTCATGCTTCCACTACAGAATCGAGAAATCCTGGTCATCGCGGATGCCGCGGTCGATCCTAAGTTTGGGACAGGCTGCGTGAAAGTCACACCGGCGCACGATGTCGCGGATTACGAAATGGCGCTGCGGCACAAACTGCCGTTCACCGTCGTCATCGGTCCCGACGGCATCATGACAGTGGCCGGTTACGAAGGGCTGGACCGGTTCAAATGCCGGGAACTCGTGGTCGAACAACTCCAAGCGGCCGGTGCGTTGGTGAAAGTCGAGGACTACACCCACAATGTCGGCTACAGCGAACGCACGAACGTGCCGATTGAGCCATACCTGAGCGAACAATGGTTTCTCCGGTATCCCCAAGTCCCCCGCTCCACCGCCGCAGTCGACTCCGGCACGATCAAGTTCTACCCCGAGCGCTGGCAGAAGACCTACACGCATTGGATGCGCAACATCCGCGACTGGTGCATCAGCCGGCAACTCTGGTGGGGCCACCGGATTCCCGTCTGGTACCGGGGCGAAGAAATCTATTGCGGATTGGAAACACCGACCGGCGACGGCTGGCGACAAGACTCCGATGTCCTCGACACGTGGTTTAGTTCGTGGCTCTGGCCGTTCGCTACGATGGACGCGGCAACGCTCAAGAAATTTTATCCGACGAATGACCTCGTGACCGGTCCCGATATTATTTTCTTCTGGGTCGCCCGCATGATCATGGCCGGGTACGAGTACACGGACAGCCAGCCCTTCGCCAACGTCTACTTCACCGGCATCATCCGCGACGCGCAAGGCCGCAAGATGTCGAAGTCACTCGGCAACTCCCCCGATCCGCTCGACCTCATCGCGAAGTACGGCGCGGACGGCCTGCGGTTCGGCCTGATGCTCATTGCGCCGCAAGGGCAGGATATTTTGTTCGACGAGAAGCGCTCTGAAGTTGGCCGCAACTTCATGAATAAGCTCTGGAACGCCGCGCGGTTTATCCAGATGCAGCGCGGCTCGGCGGGAGCCTCGCCCTCCCACCGTAATGCGCACGATCACCGGGTGCTCTTTGAATTGAATGGGGCAATCATCAAAACCACCGCCGCACTTGATGAATACCGGTTCAATGAAGCCGCCAAGGTTCTTTATGATTTCGTTTGGGGCGATTTCTGCGACTGGTACATTGAAGCCAGCAAAGTCACTCCCAATCTCGCCGTGCTTGATGAAGTGTTCCAGACGATCCTGCGCCTGCTGCATCCCTACGCTCCGTTTATCACAGAGGAACTGTGGCGCGGGATGGGTTATGGCGCGGACACGATCCAATTTGCGCTGTGGCCCAAAGCTCAAACTGGACTGTCGAGCAGTCCTGAGACCCCGGCATTGTACGCCATCGTCACGGCCGGCCGGCAACTCCGCAACGAGAACGGCGTCGATCCGAAGAAGAAAGTCCAGTTCGTCATCAAGCCCACGCAGCACGATGATTTCTTGCGGCAGGAACTGCCCTTCCTCACGCAAATCCTCTCCGCGGAATCGATCGCGATTGACCGGAACTACACGCCCACCGGCGTGACTCCGAGCGTCGTGACCGGAGCCGCAACTGTGTTCATGGTGGGCGCCGTGGATCCAGCCACGGAAAAGCTGCGTCTCACTAAACAGCTAGCCGACACCGACAAACAACTCGCGGCAACTGAAGCGAAATTGGCGAATGAGAGTTTTGTCAGCCGCGCAGCCCCGGTAGCCGTCGAGCGCGAACGGGAAAAACTGAAGACCCTCCGGGAACAACGCGAGAAAGTGCTGGCGTTGTTGCAGTCGTTGTAGTGGCTACCGGTCGAACTTGTCGAGGTAGTCGCTGATCGGATTGCGACGCTGTTTCTCGAACTTATCGGCTTCTTCCAGAATGCGGAAGTAGCCTTGAAACGCGTTCGTCGCCGGTTGGCCACCGAACTTCTCCTCGGCCCGGTCGAGAACCACATTTATCTCGCGCAACTGATTCTCAACGCCGGCGCGTTGCTTGTCCGCCTCTTGGACAACGCGCCGGTACCGACTCAGTTTCTCCGCGGTGAGCAAATTCGCCGCCTCAATGTACAAGGCGATGACCGACCGGTACATCGGATGCCCTTTCGCATACAGGCTTTGGAAACCAACCATCCGCTGGGTCAACTCTGCCCGCAGCCACGGCTGTTCGGAGAACCGTTCGAGCGCATTGAACTGGCGTCCGCCAGGAAAAGTAAGCAACGCCGTGAGGCGCTGCGCCGTCTCCGTGGCCGCGAGATTCTGCAGGGTCACGATCGTGGCGAGCCGGGCCGGTTGGAGTGACCACCATTTCTCCAACGCCATCTCGTCGTCGAAATCGTTCCGGTAAACCGACCAGAACGCTTCCTTAAATGTTGTTGTCCACGCCAATTTGCCAAGCAGCAACCGCAGCTTTTGCGTTCCATTTGGCAAACGGAGCAAACTTTTCGTCAACAGCCACGCGTTGGCGGCAAAGAGTTCGCCACTCGCCTCATCCCCCGGCATGACCGTGACGCGCATCACATCTGCCGCCCCCGGTGGACGCGCGGAATTCGCGGCGCGCAGGGCGACCGGGATAAGCCACTCCGGCCGGCCCTGAATCGATTCACTGAGCCCGCGCGCCAACCACAAGGGAATGACGACGGACTGCCAATTCGTTACGGTACCGTAGGGCCGGGTCCGGTTGGCGGCTTCGAGACACAGTACCCGAACAATCACCGTGGCGAAATCGCGCTCCTCGATGGGCGGCGGGATGGAGCCGGCGATTTCATATTTCACAACCGGCCCAATCTGGGTAATGGTGAGATTGAGCGGTGCCGGAAACGAATTCGTTCGCGCATTTTCGCGAACTACCAGGACGATCGGGTCGCGCCAGGTGTCCGGCAGGTCCAGCTGGATCAGCCACTCGTGTTTCAGACGTTCAGCAAAAACACAGAGCGCCGCGGGTAGCGTCCGACCGGGGGCATACGCCGTGAATTGCCGGGTGACACTGATGGCGGTATTCAGCGGCGCATTGGTTTCTGCTTGGCCGGCTGTCACCAGCAGAAGAAAGGTTAACAGCCACCCCGCGCAGCGCGGTTTCATAGTCCCACCGGGAGCGTCAGTGCGCGGGTTCTTTCTCGAACGTCACCGCATCTTTGGTGATCGTGATTTTCGAGAGCGGATCGAGCAGCTGCTTCTTGTCGTCCGCCAGATTGCTGAAGAGCCGGCCAAAATATTGATCCACGAACCCGGTCGCGATCAGCAACTTCGGGTGCAGCGGAAGATTCCCGAGCCAGCCGCCGTTCGGCTCAAACTGGCATTTCCCATCCCGAATGAC
>JBAXYB010000040.1:0-25417 GCA_037127585.1 Verrucomicrobiota bacterium | reverse complement strand
ACCGCCTTATCACGTCCGTGACCCCGCTACACTTTTCGACCGCCGTTTACACTCCGCCTAATTCCTAGAATCTCTTTTTGATCGATGTCCACACCGATTGCTCGCGCATGCTTGCATCGGACCGCTGTTCGACAAACATGGAGAGATTCCAGCGTTTCCAGGCGTAATCCAGCGATACGTTGGTTGTCCGATACCAGTACCGATTGCTAAGATCGTTGAATAGGGATTCACCCACACTGAAAAACAGACTGTTGTTTAACACGGAGACGCTCTTGTAGATCCCGTAGGTCAGTTGTTCTTCGGATTTCTCGATCAGATGGGTATGCGCAATACTCAGATTCACACTGGCCCACTGTTTGTTCAGCCAACTCGTCAGGTACGCGCTGTTGACACTCGTTTTCGGGAGACCTGCATTGACCGACGGCATCAAGTTCGCACTGATCGAATTACCTGAATAGAGATCACCAAACAGCGGCGGATACCGTAAGCCCTGGTCCAAGATCAAATTTCCCAGTCGCAGCATGCCAACCGAGGAATCAACGGAGTATTGGGTGCTGAGGCTTGAGTCTAATTGGAGCGGAAAAGAACTCTGCAACGGAACGGGGACACTCAGCTTGATTTCTTTGTCGGCGACGATCAAGCCGCCCTCCTCCGCCTGCACTCTCATTCCAGTCAAGGAGGTGGCAACGGCGAACACGAAAGCGGCAATATTACACGTCAACTGCATTCTTCTGGTTAGTCCAGTACAGCAGGTTCACTCGATGCGCAAGTGGTGGTCATGATTTTTGTCAGTTTACTAAGAAAGACATCCGCGTTACCTGACGCCCCCCCTGGGAGTGAGTCCAGCGGGGTTTAGGTAGGCATTATGATCATTCGGCGGAGCGAACGGCGGAGCGGAGAACATCTACAACAGTGACCGACGCGGGGCACGTAGCGTTCGTGATTGGTGGGACGAGTTGATTTGTCGCCGAACTACGCTAGGCTGAGATGTCCATATCAATCCACCAACTTTAATAGGATATGATTCAATTCATCGTGGTCCGTATTCCGTGGATGAAAAGGCATACTTTGAGCAGGCCCGCCGCAAGTACGCTCCGAAGCACCCGTACATCAATTGCTGGTTTCAATTGCTGGATGCGGAAGAAAGTCGGATTAAGGGTTGAGCCGATCAACTTGGAGGCAACATGAAATCCAAAACCGCAGGAAAACTTGGCGCTCTTCCACATGATGTCGTTGATTTAATTGATTACCAGGCCGACTCCATCGTTAGTCGTGAGATCGTGAAGGGCAAGACGGGTACGGTGACGGTGTTTGCATTTGATGCAGGACAAGGCTTGAGTGAACACACAGCCCCATTTGATGCGATGGTGTGCGTATGAAAAGTAGAATCGCTTTCAGCGTCTCACTAATCGCTCTCGGTCTGGCACTTGGTTGTTCGCGGGCTGAAACACCTGGAGCTTCTTCCATGATCTCCACAACCTCTTATGCTTGGGTTGGCGGCGGCAATACCAACAACTCCGCGTCGAATCCAACGGTTGCCAACGGCATATCTTCAACCGTGACCAATGGTCGTGTTGGCGTGTCCTCCCTTCAAGAGCAAGCGGTCTCCACCGTTGGATCTACCAACGTAAGCTTCATCACGCAGCAGCAACAAATTCACGACTCAATGATGGCGGACGCGTCTTTGGCGCAAGTGGCGGGAACGGTACACGTTTCCAAAACCAGCGACGGTCACATAGTGTTAGAAGGTAGTGTGACGACCCTGACGCAGAAGCAGAAAGTTAATGATATCGTCGAGCACATCGCTGGTGTCGGCAACGTCAACAACCAGCTCACACTCAAATAGCGATAAGACGAGCCGACTAACTCCTGTTAATGAGATGTGTTCTAGACGAGCTCGACCGTGATGGGGTGCTTGCCCCATTGTGATTCAACCTGACCGATTGCAGGTTGGGCTAATGAAACCAATCAAACGGCTCGCCATCGACTTGGGTGGGGTCTTGCTGACTGGCTTGCTATTGTCGTGCGTCATCAGTAGACCGTTGGTTAAGACTGCAAGAGAGTTCTTGTTCGTTGCCGTCATCTTCGTCAACCTCATTGAGTGCGCAGCGCGACAATGGGCAAACCATCGTCCCCGACCATAATGACAGGACAATTGGAACAGTAGTTCTGCGGCAAGACTGGCGCACACCTAAAACAAAAGGGACGTGAATCCATTTTGTTTTACAACTTCAACTCCGTGGCCTCCCCATCTTGGCCAACAACATCACCGCCGTACCCAAGTTCGGTTCTTGGGCGATCTGATGCCTGCGTGTCAGCGCAACACACCCCAACGAATTCACTGCTGACATCCGATCGTTGACTCCAGTGACCTGCCCATCGCTCACCCAGACCCGTGGTTTCTGCTACTTCGTCAGCCATTGCAGAGCTGGCCCATCCACCACGTTTGCACCACCAGCCGGAGCACCGATGTATTGCGCATCCACCTGCCGACCATCTTGAGCCAGCACACGTAGCACACCGTCATGGGTGTTGCCTGAATACACTGCCACGGTACAACCTGGCGCAGCATTGAGGATCTTCTGGACGTCTTCGTTACCGAGGCTCATTGACCCGCTGGCATCGATGAGGACTGCACCACCTTTCCCATGACGAACATGACGGAACACTTTTCCATCAATTAGCTGACGCCAAAGCTTTGGCATCGTTCATCTGACGATGAATATGTGGTGTTTAATCTCCCCCGGGGCCGTGACGGAAAGACTTTATGGCAGCATTAGATTCGCGGCATTGTACTTACTGGCCGGCCTCCGTGGAAGTGTCGCCGGTTTCGTTGTTCACCCAAAAGTCGTGAGTGCTGGTGCATCGGGAGCAATCTTCGGATTGGCCGGGGGAGTGTTGGCGTTATCGGATTACTTCTCGACGTCATGGGCGGCGTTGTGTTTCTCGATGAGATTGGGACAGCCAACGCAACCATCCAAGCTAAGTTGTTAGCATACTTAGACGATTACACCGTTCGTCCGCGTGGTTGGACATCGGACCCATTTGATTGCCCGACGTTGGTGGTGGCGGCAACGAACCGTACGCTTGACGAACTCAAGACCCCGGAAATCTTTCGGGCTGATTTGCTGGCCCGCTTTACCGACATTGAAGAAGTGCCCTCCGTTGCGAGAGAGAATCGCGGATCTGCCATTCATTCTGGATTGTCTGCTCCAGAATCCAGCAATCAATCCCGAAGGCAGAATTACGGAAATCGGTGCAGACGCCTGCTCTGCTCTTAAGGGTCATCCGTTTGAGAGCAACTTCAGGGAGCTTGAAACTGCCCTGCGAAAAGCCTGCGAGAATGCAGCGCGTGATGCGCGACATTATATTTGCAGGACCGACCCCTGCCTTGTTAAGTGCGCCTCGAAGTAGTGGCCAAACTTATCGTTTCGGTCTTTGGCTAGCAGGCGTCACCCCGCTTAGTCTCTCTCAGGAACTTTTTTCAATGCGGTGAATAGTCAGCCTAATCACTGCATAATATGCGGCGAATGAGGTTGCCTTGCGGTAAATTACTGGCTATAATCTCCTTATCTAATGCGGAGATTATTCCATGTACATCCATGAGAACAAGGCATGGCCTGAATTCAAATGGGACCAGGCGAAGCTTGCTGATCTGTTCGCCGAGGTGCGTCACCGGCAAGGGCGCTTGCTGGGACGGATGGAGGGCTTGGGGTTTCAGTTGCGCGGGGAAGCCACGCTGACGACGCTGACGCAGGATGTCATCAAGACCACCGAGATCGAAGGTGAGAAACTCGATCCCGAACAAGTGCGGTCGTCCATCGCCAAACACTTGGGAATGGACGGCGGTGGTTCGCTACGGATTGGCCGGAACGTGGAAGGCATCGTCGAAGTCATGCTCGATGCCACAGGCAAATTCGACGCCCCCCTCTCAGCCGAGCGACTGTTTGCATGGCATGCGGCCTTGTTCCCGACCGGCCGGAGCGGAATGCAGTCCATCGTTGTTGGTGGCTGGCGCACTGCCAGCAGCGGGCCGATGCAAATCGTGTCCGGCCCGTTGGGTCGTGAAAAGGTGCATTATGAAGCACCCGCCGCTAATCGCCTCAAAAAGGAGATGGCCGAGTTCATCCGCTGGTTCAATGCGACTCCAACAACCGATCTGGTGGTAAAATCAGCATTGGCGCATTTTAGGTTTGTGACGATTCACCCGTTCGAGGATGGCAACGGGAGAATTGCGCGGGCACTCGCGGATATGCTGCTGGCGCGAGCCGAGAAAAGCGCCCAGCGTTTCTACAGCCTGTCCTCGCAAATTCAACAGGAACGGAATGAGTATTACGCTGTGCTGGAAAAATCTCAGAAGGGGGCACTCGATATTACGCCATGGATCGAGTGGTATCTGAACTGTTTGCAGCATGCCATTGCTGTGTCAGAGAAAACGTTGGAGACAGTGCTGGTTAAAGCTCGATTCTGGGAAGCGCATGCTGGTCAGTCGTTCAGCGAACGTCAGCGAACGGTCGTCAATCGCCTGCTCGATGGGTTCGATGGCAAATTGACCTCCTCCAGATGGGCGAAGCTGACGAAATGTTCTCAGGATACCGCGCTCCGGGATATCAGCGATCTGCTGGAGCGCCAGATCCTAGCCAAAGATGAAGCCGGTGGTCGCAGTACCAGTTATCGATTACGATTGTCGAAATAACCGGCCCGAAACTTCAGGATTGTCGACAATCCTGAATAATCATCGTGATGCTCCATCCTATTCACTCGGGTATGCCCAAAGGTATGCCCATAGTTACAAACAATCTCGCCCTGCAACCGTTGGTTGCATTTTTGTTAATTTTGGGGGTAATTCTCTCTTTCTAAAACGGTTAGCGTTACCGGCAGAAACCCCTCGTTACTGGATTTGACCAGTCTAGTCGCCCTTTTAATCAGCGGGTTGTCGGTTCAAGTCCGACCGGGTCCACCAACTTAGCCAACGCAGCCTTAACGGTTTGCGTGGGTTTTTGTTTTTCAATTTTGGTCAAAAAGAGCCTGAGTAGTCACACCGTGTTTTGGAGAACGTGTACACCCGCCGACCTTATGGTGAGGCGAAACCTAATAATTAGAGGCTAACGATGAGAGCGGGCAAACAGAGTTACCGTAGGGCGACGAGAGCGCACATCGCAGAACGGCTGTCGCGAGTGGCGGAATTGTACCGGGGCGGGCAGACGCAGACACAGATCGCCAGCGAACTCGGACTCTCAACATTCACAGTCAGCACCGACATCGGGGCGCAGATTGCCGTGTGGCGCAGTCAGGCCGCAGTGGACATCCACGCGCGCATTGCCGCAGAACTGGAGAGCATCGACCGGGCGGAGGCGCAGGCGTATGAGGCATTCGAGAAATCTCGCTTGTCGAAGAAAATCTCGGCGGCCAGTAAGCGCGTGGACCCGAGTGACCCAAGTCGTACCGTACCAGGTGTCGTTCCTCAGCACCTTTGCCTTGGTGCAGCAGCTTCTGATCGCCAAGCGCGATCTGCGACTCGAAGCCCTGTTGCGACAACTGGACCGCTGTAATGTGATCGTCTTGGACGACATCGGCTATGACCAAGAGCTCGATGAGGGTGAATGCGTCGTTGTTGCGTTTAGTTCTTACCGTGGGGCAACAAACTACCATCGACGGCCTCGGTGTGCTGCTGAAATTCTGCCAAATCATTGGCTTTTCCAGAACCTACTTACTACTCCAATCGCGACCGCAACGACCCCAGCCGGCGGGGGCGACTGTGCTCCCGTACCAGCCGCGCCAACTCACCCAACGCATCCGTGATCTCCCGCTCGAACAGTTCACACGACAAACTATTCGCGCCCAGCGTCTCGACGGTTTGGCGTTCTAGGTTGTCGGATGTGATCACGGTGATGTTGCCGGGGCGGTCGGTGGTGGCGACGAGACGCTCGATCACGTCGTCGGCGGTCTTGCCGGCGGTGGAGAAAATGACTTCGAGGCCGGGGGTTGGTTCGTTTTGCTCGGGCTTATGTTTGGCGGCGTAACCGTCGAAGACCACCGTGATCCGCCGGGCGGTCGCGTCGCCATATTGCCGGAGGACGCTGAGCAAGGCGTCGCGCTGTTGTTGCAAGGAGCGCCCGGCCAGCTTCCGGAGCCGCGGCCAGAAATGCAGCACGCTATAACCGTCCACCAATATCCAGCGTTCGTTCATCGCAGCCAATGATACACCAAACCCAAAATTCCGCTGCCCACCACGACCGGGATCACGCCCCATTTCCAACGCCACATCCCGAGGAACGCCACCACGCCGACGGCGACGGCGAACCAGTTGACGCCACCCGCCTCCGGAAACAACGTGTGCAAGCCGAACCACACCGCGAGGTTCAACACCACGCCCACGACTGCGGCCGTGATGGCCGACAACGCTGCGCTCAGTTTGGCTTGGTCTCGCAGGCGTTCGATGTAGGGTGCGCCAAGAAAAATCCACAGGAAGCACGGGACGAATGTCACCCACGTGGTGATCAAGGCACCGATCAACCCGCCGACCAACCCACCCGCCTGCCAGCCGCCCATGAATCCAACAAATTGCAAAACCATGATTAACGGGCCGGGCGTCGTCTCCGCCAAGCCGAGTCCGTCGAGCATCTGTCCGGCTTGGAGCCAGCCGTATTTCGTGACCGCCGCTTGGGCAACATATGGCAACACGGCGTACGCGCCACCGAACGTCACCATCGCGGCCTTGCTGAAAAAGATGCTCTCTTTCACGAACACGCTTTGCCAGCCCTGCCATAATCCGAGCACCAACACCGGCGTCCACCACAACGCGAGACAGACTGCGAGCACGCGCAGCCCGCGTCCGAGCGTCGGCGCGACCAGCGCGTGCGGATGCAAGGCCATCGCCGGTTCGTCCCCGCCGGCAGTGGTGTGACCTTTGATCACGTTGAATTTGACCGGCCAGAATTGGCCACCAAGGAAACCCAGCAGACCGGCCGCCGCGATGATAACTGGGAAAGGCACGTGCCAAAAGAAAATCGCCACGAACGCCAGCGCCGCGAGCGCGTACATCACCTCGTTCTTCAACGCCTTCTTCCCGATGCGCATGACGGCGTGCGCGACAATCGCCATCACCGCCGGTTTGAGTCCGAAGAAAATCGCCGCGATCCACGGCAAGTTGCCATGCGCCGCGTACACCCAACTCAGCGCCAGCAGAATGAAGACCGACGGAATGACGAAGAACGCACCGGCCACGATCCCGCCCCACGTTCCATGCAGCAGCCAGCCGGCATAGATGGCGAGTTGCTGGGCTTCCGGCCCCGGCAGGAGCATGCAGTAGTTGAGTGCGTGCAGAAACCGGGATTCGCTGATCCACTTTTTCTTCTCCACCAACTCGGTGTGCATGATCGCGATCTGCCCGGTCGGCCCGCCGAAACTGATGAAGCCGAGTTTCACCCAAAAGCGAAACGCCTGCGCGAAAGTCGGGGGCCGGTCTGGATTCATGCCGCGAGCGTGATACTCTAACGCTCCATGAAAATGAAGCTCTCTCTCGCGGTTTGCCTGCTCGTCGCCCCGCTCACCAACGCCGACACGTGCAACTTCGATCACGCCAAGGCCGGCGAGTTACCGGCGGAATGGGTCGGCGGCGTTACCGGCAACGGCACGGCGAAATGGTCGGTCGAATCCGACGCAACCGCGCCGAGCAAATCGCAAGTGCTCAAACAATCCGGCGCAGGCACGTTCCTGTGGTGCGTCTTGAAGGATGTGGCGCTCACCAACGGAGCGGTAGCGGTGAATTTCAAGGCGGTGACCGGCACGGAAGACCAAGCCGGGGGCGTCGTCTGGCGGTTTCAAGACGGCGACAACTATTACGTCTGCCGCGCCAACGCGCTTGAAAACAATGTCCGCATTTACCACGTTGTCAAAGGCCGGCGGGTCCAATTCGGTGGCGTGAACGCGAAGGTGACCGGCAACAAGTGGCACACGTTGCGCGTCGAGTTTGCCGGCGCGCACTTCAAGGTGCACTACGAGGGCCGCCTGCTCTTCGAGGCCGACGATAAAACTTTCACCACCGCCGGCAAGGTTGGGGTGTGGACGAAGGCTGACAGTTGCACCGCGTTTGATGATTTCGGATTCGAGAACTAACGGCGTGGGCTAGTCGCGCTTGCGGAGGATCAGCTTGATCGGGGTCCCGATGGGGGGAACGACTTGGGGGTTGGCTTCGAAGCCTTGGGCGTCGTCCCGGTAGGGGTTGCCGCTTTCGCCGTGGACGTTGATGAGGATCGACGGTTGCCACCAGAGGGCGATGTGGGCTTGTTCGACGTCGGCTTGGAAGAGTTTGTTGGTGGTGAACAGATCGGGGACGAAACCGGAGCCGGAGAGAAAGAACGCCAACTTGACCGGCGGCTTGCCGGTGTGCCGGTCGATGAGCCAAGATTCGACCGGGCTGCGGTGCGCTTTTCCGGCGGCTTGCCATTCGACGTCGATGGTAAGGGGACTGCCGTTGGTTTCGCCTTCGTCGCAGCCGATGAGCAAGAGTCCGAACTTCAGGGCCGACGGTTTGCAATCGACCGTGAGCAGGCTTTCGTAATCGCGCCCGCCCGGTTCGACGGTGAGGAATTCGAGGATGCTGTTGGTCTGGGCAACTTTGCCGGTGAGTTCGACGGATTTCTTGTCGCCGCCGACGATGCGCAGGCCGGGCAGGCGGACTTCTTCACCGGCCCACGCGACGGTGGCAAGCAGGAAAATCAGGAGGGACTTCATGAGCCGACTCGTAGCACGTCCATGCCCAGCAGGCAAACGTCGTCCGTGAATTCGGGACGCGTCGAGAAGCGGTGGACCTCATCGAGTAGGTCGTTGAATAATACCGGGGTCTGCATGTGGACGCGTTGCCGGAGGGCTTCGATTAAACGGTCTTGGCCGTATTCGCTGTTGTCTTTGTCGGTGACTTCAAACACGCCGTCGGTGTAGAGGACAACTAAATCGCCGGCCGCGAGCGGCGCACTGGCGACGGCATATTCCGAATCAGGAAACACGCCCAAGGCCGGCCCCGTTTTGGCGGCGGCGAAGTCGAGGGGCGTGACGAGGGCTTGCTGCCGGCGCACGTGTAACGGAATGGGGTGACCGGCGCAGGCGTACCGCATCGTCCCGGCGGTGGGATCGGCGACGAGGTAGAACGCGGAGGTGAACATCGGCATCCGCGTTTGTTTGAGGATGCTGAGCAGGCGGCGATTCAAGTCGGTGAGGAACCGGCCGGGATCATCCATGGCGGCCGGCGCGATTTCTTCGGCTAACCCGCGCAGGATCGCCGTGATCAGCGCCGCGCGCACGCCGTGCCCCATCACGTCGCAGATAAACACGCCGGCGCGATTCCCCGGCAACGCGATCACGTCAAGGTAATCGCCGCCAACGGTCGTCGTTGGGATATACCGGTGGGCGAACCGGAGCGCGCTTTGTTCAAGCGGCACGCCGGCCGGGAAGGTCGGGTATGAATTGGGGAGGAAGGCTTCCTGGATTTCGCGCGCCATGTTGAGGTCGGCCTCCAACTGGGCGTTACGGTCGCGGAGTTCTTCGGTGTAGCGGTGGAGTTGTTCTTCGAGGTGCCGGCGTTCGAGGGCGCTGGTAATGGCGCGCAGCAGGGACGGCACATCGAGGTGATCTTTCGAGAGGTAATCTTTCGCGCCGCGTTTCATGGCTTCGACGGCGATCTCTTCGCGGCCCATACCGGTCAGCATGATGACGGCGGGTTGCTCGGTGGCGGGCCGAGTGCGGATATTGTCGAGCACGGTCAAGCCGTCGCCGGTCGGCAGCCGGTAGTCGAGGAGGACGAGGTCGAACCGGGTTTGCCGGACGGCATCGAGCGCTTTCTCAGCGGTGTCGACCCAGGTGACGTTGAATTGCAAGTCGGCGCCGAGGCTAGGCAGGAGGCGTTGCAGGACTTCGGCGTAAATGGGGTTGTCCTCGACGAGGAGGAGCGGGATCGGATTCATCACTCCTTTACCGGGGCGGGAGTTTGGAGAGCTCGAGCCAATATTGTTGGATGTCGGCAATCAGTTTGACGCAGTCGTCGAACTGGACGGGTTTGGTGAGGTAGCTGTTTGCGCCGAGCTGGTAACTGTGCCGGACGTCTTCGTCCCGGTCGGACGTGGTGAGGATGACGATCGGAATGTCTTTGAGCGCGCCGGCCGCTTTCACTTGGGTGAGGATTTCGATGCCGCTCTTGCGCGGTAAATTTAAGTCGAGCAAGACGAGATCCGGGCGGGGCGCGCTGCCGGCCTTGGCGAAGCGGCTGCGTTGAAAGAGAAAGTCGAGCGCTTCTTCGCCGTCGCGACAAACGGAAACATGATTTCCGCTGCGGCTGCGGCGGAAGGCTTCGAGGGTGATCTCG
The DNA here is from genome assembly GCA_037127585.1 of Verrucomicrobiota bacterium. GTDB lineage: Bacteria > Verrucomicrobiota > Verrucomicrobiia > Palsa-1439 > Palsa-1439 > CAINDI01. The sequence goes on along the minus strand of JBAXYB010000040.1, from coordinate 15,057 downwards.
ACGTCGGCCGGGTTGTCTTCGATTAACAGGATTTCAAACGGTTTGTGCAACGGGGCCTCCTTGCTTGGCTACCGGCTTGGGTAGTTCCATAATCGTGCCGGACTTCGTGGTCTCGCGTTTCGGAATCGTGAAATAAAATGTCGTACCGACGTTCTCTTCGCTCTCCAACCAGATCCGGCCGCCGTGCCATTCGACGACGCGCCGCACAATCGTCAAGCCGATCCCGGTGCCCTCTTCGTCGCGTTGGAGGCGTTGGAAGATCACAAATATCTTGTCGAAATAATCTTTCTTGATGCCGACCCCGTTGTCCCGCACGTAAAATTCATACTCCGCAAACCCGGTGTCGGGGTTGGGCTTCTCCACGCAACCCACTTCCACTACCGGCAACGTCTTGTCATTATACTTAATCGCGTTGGAAATCAAATTATGAAACACCTCCGTCATCGCCGTCGCGTCGCAGATTACCGTCGGCAGCCGGTTGACGTGCAGTTCGGCCTTCTTTTGATCGAGCGCGAACTGGAGATTGACGCGCACGTGCATCAACATCGCGTTCAGCCCGACCGGCGTCATCGGATTCTTTTGTTGGGAGAGCCGCGAGAACTTGAGCAGATCGCCAATCAGCCGCTGCATGCGCAATGTCGAATTGCGAATCGTGTCCACATAATGCCGGCCCGTGTCATCGAGTTTCTCGCGGTACCCATCCGACAAAAATTTGCTGAACGCCTCGATCCCGCGCAACGGCTCTTTCAAATCGTGGCTGATCACGTAGGTGTACTCGTCCATTTCTTTTTGCGCGGCCTTGAGTTCCTTCTGCGACTTAGCCAAGCGCGCCTGCCCATCTTCAACGCGCATCACCACGTCGTTCAGCGTCCGCCCCACTTGATCAATCTCCGTCAACTCACTTTCCAACCGGTCTCCGCGCGACTCGCCTTTGGCTACGCGTTGCACGTAGCTGTTTAAGTCCTTCAACGAATTCCGAATCGGCGTCGACGCAAAAATCCCCCCGGCCAGACACGCCGCCAACAACACTCCGCCTAAGACCAGATCAATCAGAATCGTCCCCAAGACCCCGCCCATCACGCCCGCCCGGCTCAACCCCAACTCCACCATGCCGGCGGTATTCGTCCCCGGCCCAACCGGCGCGCTGACCATCAACAAATCCGTCACCTCTTTCGACGGGACCAAGCTGTAGATCGCATTTCCTTTCGCGTTCAGGATCCGCACGTGCATCACATCTTCATCCTGCACAATGGCGGCCACCGCCGAAGCCACGCCCTGTTGATTGGCGGTGCGGACCGACGGCGCGGCCACCGCCGCGAGGGTGCGCGCCATGGTCTCCGCCCGCCGTTGCAGCGTCGCCTCGCGCGTATTCAGATCGCGGATCACGTGAGTCGCGGTCAGCAGCACGACAGCCCCCAACGTCGCGGCCACCATCCACGCGGCGTATTGCACCTTGACGTTATACTTCGTAACCATCCGCGCCCGGCATTGTCTGCCTCGCCCTCGAAAACGTCAAGCCCTCGACAACTCCCGCCGGCCGCATTACGCTCCCGGCGCATTCATGAAAACCTCCAAACTGCAAATCACCGGCATGACCTGCGCCGGCTGCGCAAGCACCGCACAGAAAGCGCTCGCGGCAGTACCCGGCGTCGAGTCCGTTACCGTTAACTTCATTTCCAAAACCGCCACGATCACCGGCGGTGACGAGGCCGAACTAATCGCCGCCGTCAAAGCCGCCGGCTACACCGCTCAACTCCCTTCTCGCAATCGCGAGGCCGAAGAAGTCCGCGAAGCCCGGCTCCATTTACTCCGCACCGCCGGCATCGGCGTGATCCTCCTCTGCGGGGCGGTATTTCACCTGACGCCGCTCGCGATTGCCGCCACGATCCTGGCCGGCTTTCCCATCGTCTACAAAGCGATCAAAGCCCTCCTCGCAAAACGCCTCGATGCCGATGTTCTCGTCGCCATCGCCGTCATTGCGGCTTCCTCCGTCGGCGAATTCGTGGCCGCCGGCGAAGTCGCTTTCATCATGCAACTCGGCGAACAACTCGAAGCCTACACCACCCGCCGCGCCCGGCGTTCCCTCGGCAGCCTGCTCTCCCTCATTCCGGCCATGGCGCACATCCGCCGCGACGACGAGGAATCCGAGATCCCCTCCTCCGAACTCCAAGTCGGCGACATCGTGGTCGTCCGTGCCGGTGAACGCATTCCTGTCGACGGCGTTGTCCTAAGCGGCACCGCCTCCGTCAACCAAGCCCCCGTCACCGGCGAAAGCATGCCGGTCACCAAAGAAGCCGGCGCCGAAGTCTTCGTCGGCACCCTCAACGAAACCGGCGCCCTCATCATCGAAGCCCAACGCGTCGGCGAAGAAACCACCCTCGCCCGCATCGCCCAACTGGTCGAAGCCGCCCAACAGCGCGAAGCCCCCATTCAACGCACCCTCGACCGGCTCGCCGGCTACCTCGTCCCGGTCATGCTCACCCTGGCCGCGCTCGTCTACCTTTTCTCCCACGACATCCACCGCGCCATCATCGTCCTCATCGTCGCTTGTCCGTGCGCCCTGATTCTCGCCACCCCCACCGCCGTCATGGCCGGGATCGCTCGGGCCGCCCGCGCCGGCGTCCTCATCAAAGGCGGCCAATACCTCGAAGCCACCGCGCGTCTCCACACCATCGTCTTCGACAAAACCGGCACCCTCACCTACGGCCAACCGGAAGTCACCCACACCCACAGCTTCGACGACCACGGCGAAATCCGCCTTGTCGCCATGGCCGCCATTGCCGAGAAACTGAGTTCGCATCCCATCGCCCGGGCCATCGTTCGCAAAGCCGGTGGCCGGCCTGTCGATCCGAGCCGGTTCACCTCACATCAGCGCGGCGTCGTCGCCGAACACAACGGCCAAACCCTCGTCGTCGGCCGGCATGAACTCCTGACGGAACAGTCCATCTCGCTCACGGACCATCACCGCGCCCATCTTGACGAACACCACGACGCCGGTCACACCACCGTCATCGTCGCGCACGACGGCAAAGTCTGCGGCACCATCTGCGTCGCCGACACCGTCCGCGCCGATGCCGGTGAAGCCGTGGCCAACCTCCGGCAACTCGGTATCCAGAAAATCGTCATGCTCACCGGCGACAACCGCCGCGTCGCGCTGGACATTGCCGGCAAGCTCGGCATCGACGAAGTCCAAGCCGAAGTCTTACCGGAGCAAAAAGCGCAACACATCGAAGCCCTCAAGAAATTCGGTACCGTCGCGATGGTTGGCGACGGCATCAACGACGCGCCGGCGTTGGCTGTGGCCGACGTCGGCATGGCGATGGGAGTGACCGGCACCGATGTCGCGCATGAAGCGGCTGATGTGGCGTTGATGGCCGACGACCTCTCGAAGATCGCCTTCAGCGTCGGCCTGAGCCGGCATGCGTTGCAGATTATCAAGCAAGGTCTGTGGTTCGCGCTGCTCTACAACGTCACGATGGTCACGCTGGCCGGCAGCGGGCACATGAACATGATCGGCGGCGCCATCGCCCACCAATTCAGCAGCGTGCTGGTGATTCTGAACGCGATGCGGTTGTTGAGGTACCGGTGAAATGACACCTCCCACACAGACGTCCCGGAAAGTGCCCTTCTATGCGCACCCAAACTTGGCCATCTTCACTTCGGTGTTCAGTCTTCTGGCAGGGCTTGGCTCGGTTGTTGTAATCCTGCGGCTGGAGCGCAGCTTTGCTCATCTGTTTTCAGAAATGAAGTCACCACCCGACCTGACCGGGCTGTTTAGTCCGTTACAGCATCCTTGGCTTTCGTTGTTGCTGGGTATTGTGATCGGTTTTCCATCCGTTCAAATTGCCAAGCGACTATTCCGGCCCCGAACTGCATTCTATGCGGCATTTATTTATATGTCGCTTCGTGATCGCATCCGTTGGAAAAACTACCGTGAGAGCTTGATTGGTGGCTTGCCCTACATCATTGGGCCATGGGTTGCGATGGGCATCGCCGTTCTTTTCGGCATCACGCCCATTCCCGCCTTTTTTGGAACCGGAATGTGGTCATTTCTTACTTTCCCTGAGGCGAAGACAATGTATGAAGCCGCTCAATTCGGTTCGCCAGTATAACCGAACTTCACTTTGACATGTCAAACGCCGCTGGTGCTTACTGCAATACCGGTAAAGTCGTAGGCGTTTGCAAGATTGTGCAACGCGCGGCACGGCTGTATAGTGGCGCACGTTGAAAGAGGAACTGAGCGCCATGAAATATCGCGTTGTTATCGATTCCCAGATTCATTTTGGCAAACCGTGCGTGGCCGGCACACGCATCACGGTGGAAAGCGTGTTGGAGTTGATTCAGGACGGGCAGCCCTTTGCCACGATCATCCGCGACTACTATCCCGACCTGATCGAGGACGACATTCGCGCTTGCGTGCAATACGCGCGTGAAGTCATCGCGGCGGAAGACCTCCATGTGTCGGTCGTTCCGTGAAGTTCTTTGTCGACCAAGACGTTTACGCGCTGACCACGAGTCACCTGCGCTCCCTCGGCCATGAAGTCCTGACAGCCCACGCCGCCGGCTTGTCTGCCGCCGCCGACAGTCGGCTGCTGGCTTTCGCCCAAGAGCAAGGCCGGCTCTTTGTCACCCGGGACCGCGATTTTGGCGGACTGGCCTTTGTCGAACGGAAAGGCTCCGGGATTATCTATCTGCGCCTGCTCCCGTCGACCGTGCAGTCTGTTCACGGCGAACTTTCGCGAGTGCTCCAGCTGTATTCAGCCGCGGATTTGGAGCACGCCTTTGTGGTGGTTGAACCGGGACGACACCGCTTTCGGAGGATTTCCTGAATGATCGGCGGCGCCATCGCCCACCAGTTCAGCAGCGTGTTAGTGATCCTGAACGCGATGCGGTTGTTGCGCTACCGGTGATCCGCCTACGGTTTGACTGCGGCCAACCACGTCCGCGCCAGTAACGCGAAGCCGGGCGCGGTGGGATGCACTCCGTCGAAAGTCCAGTACTCCGGCGGCGCGAGTTTTTGCGCGGCGACGAACGCCGCGTGATAGGGGACGAACATCGCCCCAGACTCGGTGGCAATTTGCCGGACCAATGGCCGGCGCTGCTCCATGTCGGCCACGTGCGCCGGCGTGATCATTCCACACGGGAGAACAAACGGTTCGCCCAAGATTACTTGTACTCCCGGCAACGCGCGCTGCGTGACTGCCAGTAGTTCCCGGTACTGCGCCGCAAATTTGTCCAGCGGGGTGGCGTTTAATGTGTCGTTCACGCCAATGAGGATGCTGATGACGGTCGGGTTGAGGGCGAGACAGTCTTCAGTCCACCGCGCGGCCATGCGCTCCAAGGTATTGCCGGACACGCCGCGGTTGTGAAAGGTCAACTGGTCGGCCGGGCGCTGGAGCAGTAACTGCGACGCGATGAGGAGCGCGTAGCCAGAGCCGAGTTGGTAGGCGTTGCTGACCTCCTCGGGCTTGCGAAACGCATTGGTGATGGAGTCGCCTTGGAACAAAATGGTCGCGTGCGGTTGAATCATAGGTAATGGATCCGGTCGCGGTTTTGCTGGAGCAAGGTTGCGTTGTGGGTGTCGCCGGGATCGGTGTTGGCGCTGACGAAGACCGGCGGGGTGACGCCGCGCGCGACGAGGATTTTAACCGTTTCGCACGCGAGCGCGTTGACGATGGCGCAGCCGGTCACGGATGAGAGCGGGCCGACTTTATGCGCGAAGCCCGGCACGTCCACCACCGCATCGCCGTAGGGCGCACCGTTGTCGATGACGATGTCGCACAGTTCCGCGAGCTTTTTGCCGGACGGATGCCGGCTCGTGACGCCGTGGGTGTAGGCGAGGGCGGTGATGGCGATGGTGTGGATCTGGCGTTCGCGCGCGAGCAACGCCATATCGATCGTCACCGCGTTGCGGCCGGAAGTTGAGGCGAGGATAAGCACGTCACCGGCTTGCGCCGGCGAATTCGCGAGCAGCTCGGTGCCGAGTCCGACTACGCGTTCGAGTTTGGACGTCATCGGCAGCGGGCGGACGCTGAGGTTCATGCCGTGTGGATAAATCGGATTCACGAGCATTAACCCGCCAGTCCGATACACCATTTCTTCGGCGAGCATGAACGAATGCGACGCGCCAAAAGCGAACAGACTTTTCCCGGCAACGATCGTGTCGGCGAGCAGGACTGCGGCGCGTTCGATGGCGGTCACGTCGAGGGCGCGGACGGCGGCGGCGGCACGATCCAGGTAAGCTTGGGCAGACATCTCAGTAACCTCGCGCGTTGTATTGTTTTTCAGCGGCTTTCAAATCCTCAACGCCGGTGGGACGGTTGACGCTTTGGAAAACCGTCGCGGGCGTGCCGGCGGCGGCCATCTTTTCCATCACGCGTCCCCACAACATGTGGCCGATGACGGCGCACGCGACGCCGGAGACCGGTAACAATTTGTCGGCGTAGCCCGGGATCGCCACGGCTGCATCGCCGTACGGCGCGCCGTTGTCGAGGACGACATCGACGACATCGCAGAGTTTCTGGCCGGACGGATGGAGCGATTCGACTTTCTGGGTGTAGGCGAGCGAGGTGAGGCCGATGGTTTTCACGCCGCGCGCCCGGCAGGCGAGGGCGAGTTCGACCGGCGCGCGATTCTTGCCGGAGACGGAGCCGAGCACGAGCACGTCGCCCGCCCGGAGGTTGCTGGTCTGGACGCCGAATCGGATCGTTTCGAGATCGCGATCGGGGTTGGTGCGCGCGTGGCTGGCCGGGGATTTGTCGGAGAGATCGAGCCGGCAATGGAAGTGTTGCACCGCCGCCAGCCCGCCGGCGCGATGGATGAAATCGCCCTGGATGCCGTGGCCGATTTCCCAGCAATAGATGACGCCGTTGTTTTGGAGCGCGTGCACGACGAGGTCGGCGGCGCGTTCGACGGCGGGGAGTTGGGAGTTTTCCAAATGCGTCAACACGGCGCGCACGGCGGTGAGGTAGTGGGTGGGGATCATGATTTTATTTCCTTTTTCAAAGTCGCAAACAGTTTTGCCGTGGCGGTGGCGTTGCGGAGTCCGAGCGCAGCCAGCCCGGCGACCGGTGGCAGGGGAGCTTGGCGGAGGTGAAAGCGGGGCGCAAACTGCCGCACTTGCCGACAGAATGCGCGCCAGTAAATGTCCGACTGTGCCGCGACGCTGCCGGCACCAACGAGCGGTAACTCTTGCCGGGCAATGCCGAGGTGGGTGACCAGTTCGCGCACGGTGCCGGCCATCACGGTCGCCCCGTGCTGCAGCAACCGGCGCGCGAGCCGGTCGCCGGCCCGGGCTTCCTCGTCGACGATTTTGGTCAGCGCCGCGATGCGCGACCGGTCGCGAGCCAACAGACTAAAACAAATCAATCCCCCCAAGCCCGCGCAGTCGCACGCGCGCAACACCCGCCGGCGCAGCCGCGTCGCGGGGCGCCGCAATTGAATCTCCCGAGCGACCGCCCGCAGTGTTTCCCGGCCAATGTAATAGCCGCTCCCGCCGTCTCCCAACACGGGCCCCAGAGCATCCAGGCAGAATTCCTGGCCGGTCCGCGTGCGCCGGGCCACGCGCGCCCCCGTGCCGGCAATCACGACCACGCCAAAGGAATGGCCGGTCGTGGCCAAGGCGGAAAGAGGCTCGGTGGGCTCCAGTATATGGACGTGGTCGTGCCACGGGGCGGGCAGATATTTGTGCCACCGGCGACCGCCGATGGACGAGATCAACATTGGCCCGGGCGCGTGGCCGGCGAGGACGCGCGTGATGGTCCGGCGCATCAGGCGCGGATCGCGGCCGCCCGTGGCCCAGTCGCGCAGTTGACATTGCGCCAACAATGTCCCATCGGCCTTGACCAGCAGCGCGGCACACTTGGAGCCGCCGGGGTCAATCGCGAGAACATAGGTGAATTTCTTCATGAAACGGCCGACGCTTACGCCAGCGCAGCCGGCCGGTCAATGTTTTTGCCATTCACGAAAAGCTCCTGCTTCGTGGAATCGACGGTGACTTCCGTGCCGTCCTCGAACCGGGTCGTGGTGATGCCGGCGCTCGGTTCGCGGTAGTCCGTCAGCTCCAGCGTTTGCAGATACCCGAATTTTTTCAGGACGAGATCGTACTGGGCTTTCAGTTTGGCGAGCAACGCGTCATTAAGCACCGGCATCACGCCGGTATGCGCGGACCATTCGGTGCGCGGATGGCCGCCGAAGAGGATAGCATTCATCGCGGCCGGCCAACTTTCGCCGTGGCTTTCGTGAATGCGCAAGCCGTGGAGCGCCAGGTGCCAGAGCGGCACGCGTTTTTCCAGCAACGCCGTGACCGGCCAGTGCGGTTGGCAGGCTCGCAACATCCACTCCGCGCCGCCCTGCACCATTGAGTCGGCCGGCAAGCACGAGTAGAGAAAACTGCATTCCGTCCCCGCCGCGCCGTAAACCTTTTTTGCTTCTGCGATGATCCGTTGCGTGCCGCGCGCGTAACCGGGCGCGTGGCGCAACCTTTCTCACCGCCGAGCCGTTCCTCAATCGGAAACCGCGTCGGCCACAACCCATCATGCCCGCGCGGATTCCAGCCGACGGATTGCGTCACCACCTTGTCAATGCCGGCGGCGCGCACCTTTTTCAACAACGCACCCGCCTCGGCGAAGCTCATCACCTGCTTAAAAATATCCGTGCCTGGTGGCGGCCCGCCGGGCATCATGATCCCCTGCTGCTGGACGGCATAAAACAACTTCATGATGTACGCGTCATGCAAATAGGCCAACTCCGGCGACTCACTCATCCGTTGCCGCAACGTCGGCTTCTGGAAATCCTCCCGCACATGCCGGCGCAACCGTTTCGCGACGAACACCACCGGATCCGCAGTGGCCGGGATTCGTGCATACCGGAACACCCGCGTCTCGAGTTCGACCGGGTCCGGCCAGAATTGCCGGAACGACATTCCAAAAGCCACTTCACCCGAGCCGGCGCCGTCGGTGGCCACGTGACACTCCGTCTCCGCCGCGCCGCTGCTGGCCAACACCATCAACGCACCTGCCGCCGCCACCGGCAACGTCGGCAACAACTCCCACCGGCTCTGCTCCCCATAAATCATGAACCGGTCCGCCACCTTCGGCTTATTCGCCACGTTGCACAGAATGCCGGTATTCAACGGCAACACCAGCTTGCCGGTCGTCTGCAGCAACCCCGGCAAGATGATTGCCGAGAACGCCCGGTACGCCACCGCCTTATTCTCCGCAAGCTCCGCGACCGGCAACGTCACCACCAATTCGCCCTGCTCGATGCGCAACCACAAACCCAGTTGCAGCCGGCGAAAACTGTCACCGATAACCACGTGCACGCCGTCCGGCACCGCCTGCACCATATCGATCCGGTATTTCTTCAGCGTGACGACGCGAAACTCCGCCTTGTCATACACCTCCACGTGCACCAGCGGGGCCGAGCCCCACGTCGTGCCGGCGGTTAGATCGCGGAGTGTCAACCAGAGTTGATCCGCGCGTTGTTCGAGCGTCGCCTGGACCCGGTCATCCCCAAACGAGAAAGTGGAATTCGTCATGTTGCCCGCATCTTACCGGTAAGCTCGCCCCGCCGGCAACCCTCGATGGCGGCAGAAAAACAAACGGGCATATCGCGAATTGCCGCCACAAACCCCGAAACCGCCGCGAACGGCATTGGTTTCAGGCCGGATCGCGGCAGGACACCGCTCCTACCAGCAGCAGAGTACAACTAGGCGCGCCGTCCTCTGTCGGTTCGGGGTGTTCGCGGCGGTGGTGGGAGCGCGTCTACACACGCCTACCAGAAATCAATTAAGCGAACAGCCCCCCTGCGCCGGCTCAGAGCTACTAAAGAAGAATGTTGATACATGGCACTACCATGTATCAACATCGCTGGGTACTATTTTGGCACCTCCGGTAACTGGTTGTGGCCTGTAGGCCGACTCTGTGAGTCGGCGTTTTTGTTGAGGATTTCGCCGACTCGCAGAGTCGGCCTACAACAGACTATACGTTTTGGAGATTTACCGGAGGTGCCCTATGTGGTTATTGCCAGCCATTAAACGCAGAGCTCCGAACGTGTTTGAAAATCGGTGGCGCGGCTGAAATGGTTGTTGGTAGGGGCGACCCGCCGGGTCGCACGCGCCGGACAACGCCAACGGACGAGCCGGCGGCTCGTCCCTACCATTAAACTTACGGTGTGCCGGGTTGTGGAGGGACGCGCTCCCGCCTGCGCGGCCAAAGCGCCGCTTCGGCGCGGCGGCCCGTCGCGTCCTCTGGGAATCGGCCACGACAGAGCGTGGCCCTCCAATCAACTGAAGCATTCCGGCTACGTGGGGCTGTTGGTGCGATCACACCGGCGAAAGGCGGCGGGTCAGGTTCGTCCGGTGAGTACCGCATTGACGGCGCGGGTGAAAGCTTGCCACTGCTGTCGTTGTTCCGCCCACGCGCGCTGCCCGCGGGCGGTTAGGCGGTAATACCGGCGTTGGCGACCGGTCTTTGGCCCGTGCCACGCGCTCGTGACCAACCCCTGTTCCTCCAGATGCCGGAGGACGGGATAGAGGGTGCCGTCCTGCCAATTGAGGATGTGTTTGGACTGCGTGAAGATGCGTTTGCGAATTTCGTACCCGTAGCTCGGGCCGTCGCGCAACACATCGAGCACAATCAGATCGTATGTTCCCGCCGCCAAGTTCCGCGCAAACTCATCGCGTTGCATGTCGATACATGGTACTGCCATGTATCTTTACCTGGCAAGAACCGATTGCTTTGCAGAATGGTATTTGGCGCATCGTGAAGCTTCGGCCGGTTTGGCAGGCCGGTGTAGCGGCGCTTGTCACAAGCGCCGTTGGCTTGCGGACAACCTCGGCTAGGCGCGTGAGATACGCGCCGCGACACCGACGGCAGGATGCGGATACACCCGAGGTGGTCCGCCGCGCACAGACTGCGGGAAGTTCAGCACTGTTTACCGGGCCGGCAATACTTGACGGATCCGAAGGAGCGCCGGGAGTTCCGCCGGTTCGACAATCAAATCGGGTTCGGCACGGAGCCACTGGCGCATCGGCAGACCGGGTTCATCCACGAAGTAGACGGCGCGATCGGCGGCGAGGTCGTGCCGGAGGTGGTGGAGGAAATCTTGCCGGAGTCCGGCCGCGCCGAGACGGGCGTACCATGTGTGCCGTTGGCTATGGCGCCGTGGATCCTCCCACACGGGTTGATGGGCGCACTGATCAACGGGCGGCTCGAAGAAATGCGGGTCGGCCCAGTTGAGTAAGTCGTAATTGATGACGCCGATTTCCGATCCCAATGTCCAGCCAACCCGGTCGGTGGCGTAGAGCGCGGCCGGACGTTGGCCGAGTTGCCGGTGGAGCAGGTCAGCCGGATAGCGGGTGGGTACTTCGGTTAACATCCCGGTCAAGCGGATCACCGCGGTGGTGCGGGCCTCGGCGAGAGTGTAGCGGTGCCCGGCCTGGATTTTTTGGAGAGTCATGAGAAATGCCGGCGGTGCCAGCGCCAGCCAGAGACCGAAGCCGGCCAGAACCGCGAGTCGGATGCGGGCGTCCGTTGGCAGCAGAAAACCGCCGCTCAGAATAACCGCCGGCAAGACGGCGAGCAGAAAACGCAACGACGTTTCGTTGGGATAAAAAAAGTAGTAGCTCCCATAGGTCAACACGAACGGTACAATCCACAGGGCGAATGCGGTGGCCAGTTTCCAGCGCCGCCAACTGACTGCCACGCCGGCCAGAATCAGCCACCACCACCGGGGCTCCAAGAAAGTTTGCGCGGTCGTTGCGAGTGAGCGGCCGCGTTCCCCGAGCAGCCGCCAGTCGAACCCGGTCTGTTCGCCGGTCAGTGCATAGCCAGTCCGCCACGGGGCGCCGAAGCTGAACCAGTTGTAGGCCGCGAGCAGCGTGACCGGGACCGCCCACGCAATGAGAAAAAGGCGGACCCGGCCGGGTCGGCGTTCGGCGGTGGCCCACACCAGCGCGACCAACGCCGGCCAGAGCAACACATTGACCGGCCGAATTGCCGGCAGGAAACCGGCGCACAAGCCGGCTGCGACCGCCGTCCACCCGCGGCCGGTTTGCGCCCACACCACCGTGAACAGAAATGCCAGCAACACCAGCGTTACGTCGGCGGTGTGACTGAGGGGATAGTTCAGGTACGCCGGCACCATGGGTGAAAACAACCAGAGCGTCGTCGCGATGCAAGCGACCGTGGAATTAAACAACCGCCACGCCAGCAGAAAAAATGCAGCGGCGCTGATGACGGCCAGCACCGGATTCACCCACAGCGCGCCAGCCAAACCGGCGACCCAGTATCCGAGCGCGAGAAAGACCGGCCAGCCGGGTGGATATTTCGCCATCACTTGCTGATCGCCGACTTGAACCCAGACGTGGCCATAAAACCGGCCGAGATCCTCCGGCCAGCGCGGCCACTCGAATTGACTGAACGACCGGGCCATGAGGAAATAGCCTTGGCTATCCACCTCCGGCACGTAGTCGATGTGGTGCTGAAAAAGCAAAACCGCAAACCACACAATCGCCACCGTCCCGCCCAGCCACCCGGCGGCAGTGGCGAGGATCGACCAACGGCGAGTTGCGGTGGCTGGCAAATTCATGAAAGCGAGTCACGTGTAGCCAATCCACCCGCCGCCGGCAAGACGAACAGGGACTGATTGCCAGCGGCGGCGCAATGGCTGACTAGAGTGGTGGCGTGATTGTGGCGCCGTTGATTCCATAGTTGGCGTTGCTGGCACCGACCAGCCATGAGTACCGGCCCGGAGCCAAACTGCCCATCTACCGCCCGGTGGAAACGAATGTCGCCGCGGCGACCATCGTGTTTGTGCATGGCGGCGGTTGGGCCAATGGCAATCCCGAACAGCTCGAACGCCATTGCCGGTATTATGCCGACCAAGGCTTCGTCGCGATTAGCCTTGATTACCGGCTGACGCGCGAGCCGGGCGTGACGGTCGCCGATTGCGTCGCGGATGTGACCGCCGGCCTGCGCTGGATTCGGGAACAGGCCGGGGAGCTGGGGATCGACCCGAAACGCATCGTGCTCGCCGGTGAGTCCGCCGGCGGACAGTTGGCGTATTGCGCGAGCCTGAGTGAAAATATGACGCCAGCGAGTAGATGCAATTTACCCGGCAGAAGTGCGATGCGGTTGAGGTGCGCCTGGTCAAACCGGGTCAACACCGGCCATTGGAGAGCGTTTTACTGGAAGAAATCTTTTTCATGATACCTGCATCAGTTGTACGAAAATCGAGCCGGATGTAAAGCCGCGTGAAAGTGATATTAGTGGTCCTGCGCCGGTGTAGCAGCGGCTCTGTGAGCCGCTGGTTTGGTCGACTCTGCGCTTCACAGAAGCGCAGCTACACCAAATCCGCCAATCAGGCTTAGTGGATTAACGGTTGTAAATGTTTTGTATCAAGACATTAACAGTGTGCTTATCGGGTTGGATTTAATGCCTAAAAATCTAGCAAAACCGGTTTGACTTTCCTGGTTTTAAAGCTAATCTAAAAGCCGGTGAGTTAAACAGTTACAGAACGCTAAGCGTAGCGCGAGATTTTCAAACCATCACAATGCGAACCAAGGTAACTTTCTTGTCGAAGTTTTGCCTGTGTGTCGGAGTTACAAAGCTCCGGTTCGCAGTTGTGTTTTTCCTTCTTTGTTCGGTGTTGTTTCTCGTCATCGACACTTTTGCGGTCAACGTGTACACATGGGATGGCGGTGATGCTACCGACAGCAACTGGGGTAGTGGTAACAATTGGGTTGATAACGGTGCACCAAGCTTAGGCTCTGAGGTTCATTTTACCGGCAATCTCCGACTGGCTCCTAACTGGAATTACGGCGATTTTAACAACATGTACCGGATTTTCTTTGATGCCACTGCGAGCAGTTTCACACTGGGGTCGAGCCTGAGCCGAAACATGAAGCTCACGGCCGATGCTGGTAACGCTCCCAAGATCCAGAACGACAGCGCCAACCTGCAAACGATTGCCAGCACAATTCCCAGTATTGTTTTTGATGTCAGTGGCGAGATTAATCCCATCAACGGTAATCTGACTATCGGTTCGAACATCATCCTCGACAACAGCGGCAGTCTTTCGATTTACGGTAACAACGGAAAAACTCTCACTTTCAACGGCGCGATTAACAACGGCAGCGGTGCTAGCGGACATGGTGTGATTCTCAAGGAAAACAGCATCGTTATTTTCAACGCTTCCAACGGCTACACCGGTGAGACGGACATTGATGCTGGTGAGTTGCGCATTGGATCAGGCGGCGCGATCAACTCTGGCTCCGCCATCTACCTTGGCAACGGCGGACAGTTGACGACCACGGCGACATTGACCCTCGGCGCGAGTGGCGGCCAGACGTTCGCGAATAATTTCACCGTGAACACCTCCAGCGGCGGGCAGTACCGCAACCTCGCCAGCAGCGCCACCAGTGGCAACAACAACACATTCGGCGGCGTCATCACCCTCAACGGTGATGTCAACTTAGTCGCGCAGACTGCCGGCGGCACGAACACGTTCTCAGGGCAATTCACCTCCACCTCGAGCAAAGTTGGGAACGCGACTGGCCCCGGCGTCGTCGTGTTGAGCGGTACGGCTGACAATGTGAATTTTGGCCTCAACGTCACCAATGGAACCGTCGTGCTCGCCAAAACCAGTAGCAGCGGAGTTCACGCTGTCGGCGGCTGGTTGACCATCACCAATGCGGGCAATGTCCAACTCGCAGGTTCGGGCGGCGATCAGATTTTCGACAGTTCCGGTGTAGTCATCAACAACGGCGGCACCTTTGCGCTGGGTGGTCAGACCGAAACCGTCTCGGGTTTGACGAACAACTCCGGCGGGACGTTGATGGCCACCGGCGGCGTTTTACTAGTGACCGGCACCACGGTCAATGCCGGGCTGATCAACATCGGCACGGCCACCACTAGCGGGACCTTATCGAACAACAATCTGTTTCTGACTGGCAGCGGCGTCATCAACTTTACCAACGCCAGCGGCAACGCAGTTAATACGCTACTATTGAGACTCGCATAATAGAGTGACAGTTGTCCCAACTTCTGCCACAGT
>JBAXYB010000039.1:0-25855 GCA_037127585.1 Verrucomicrobiota bacterium | reverse complement strand
TCGAGATGATGATTTTCGTATTTCTCTTGGTTGGCGGCCTCGTGTACGCGTGGACCAAGGGTGCGTTGGACTGGAAATAAAATGGCTTACGACGAAGGCTTAAAGGGCGAATTGCAGAAGAGCGGGATTTTCGTGCTCCCGTTTGAGCAGCTTTACAACTGGGGTCGGAAGAACTCCATTTGGCCGTTGCAATTCGGCCTCGCGTGTTGCGCCATTGAAATGATCGCCAGCGCCGCCTCCCGGTATGATTTGGCGCGGTTCGGCGCTGAAGTTTTCCGCGCCACACCCCGGCAAGCGGACTTGATGATTGTGGCTGGCACGGTCACGAAGAAGATGGCGCCGCAGGTTGTTCGACTCTTTAATCAGATGCCGGAGCCGAAATATGTGATCGCGATGGGCGCGTGCGCAATTTCGGGCGGACCATTCAAGGACGGCTATAATGTTTTGAAGGGTGTGGATCGTTTCATCCCGGTGGATGTGCATATCCCCGGTTGCCCGCCGCGGCCGGAGGCACTCATTCATTCGATCATGACGCTCCAGCGAAAGATTGCCGGTCAGGTTCTCGGGCAAGATCAGCGCTGGTACGATAAGTCCGCGACGACGGAATTTCCGATCCCGGCCTTCGGGGCGCACGATCTCGAACCGGTAGCCAATCCCGAACTCTGGCACCCGCCGAAGCAGTACGCCGATGTAACCATCGCGGAGGTCCTCAAGAAATCCTGATGGATACCGTCGAACAAATTCGCGAAGCTATTTTGAACGCTGTGCCGGGGGCAACGGTTGAGATCATTCCGTCGACTCCCGCGGCACAGCAACCGGCTTTGCTGGTTGATCGCGAACATTTGCTGGCGGCCGCGAAGTATCTGAAGGAAGAGGCCCGGTATCAGTTTGATTACTGCTCCTGCGTGACGGGAGTGGACTATCTCAAGGTCGGGCAGGTGGAAGTGGTCTATCATCTCTATAGTGTGGCGTTGCGCCACGGGCCGGTCGTTCTCAAAGTGCGCGCTCCTCGGGAACTCGACAAATGCCATGTGCCGTCGTTGACGCCGGTCTGGCGGGGTTGCGAATTTCAGGAGCGCGAAGCCTTCGATCTCTACGGAATTAAGTTTGATAGCCACCCTGATTTGCGGCGCATTTTGATGTGGGACGAATTCGTTGACCACCCAATGCGGAAGGATTACGTCGCGCCCTTGGACTACGAATGGGAGCCGACCCCGCACGATGAGACTTTGGATCGTGCAGTCGTCGCGCAAGGGATTATCCCGCCGAGTGCGCGCGAGGAACTGGAGAAGGCGAAGAAGAAATGATTCAGCCACTCACAGATATCAAGCCGTCGGGGATGATCGAAACACAGACGATTGAAGTCTCGATCGGGCCACAACACCCGAGCACGCACGGCGTGTTTCGCATGGACGCGGTGCTGGATGGTGAGACTGTCGTCGCCCTCAAGCCGGTGATGGGCTATCTCCATCGCAACCACGAACAACTCGCCGAAAAAATGTCGTGGCTCGCGTCGATTCCGTACACCGACCGGCTCGATTATTTCAACTCGATGACGAATAACTGGGCGCTCTGCCTCAGTGTTGAGAAACTGGCCGGCATCAAGGTGCCGGAACGCGCGGAGTACACTCGCGTCATCGTTAGCGAACTGACCCGTATTCTGAATCACTCGTGCGTGATCGGTTTCATGCTCCAAGATCTCGGGGCGTGGGGCACGCCGTTGCTGTATGCGTTCCGGGAACGCGAGAAGATTCTCGATCTCTTTGAAAGCCTTAGCGGCGCGCGGATGATGTGCAATTATATGCGCTTCGGCGGCGTACGCGTGGATCTGACCGAGGCAATGATCGACCAGGCGAAAGCCATCGTCGCCAAGTTCCCGCGCTTCCTTGATGACTTCGAGCAGTTGCTCACGAACAACGAAGTCCTCCTAGCGCGCTGCCAAAAAGTTGGCATCCTCCCGAAGGAACTGGCCATCAACGCCAGCATTTCCGGCCCGATGGCGCGGGCCTCTGGCGTGGACTATGACATTCGCAAGGTGGACAAGTATGGCATCTATGGCCGGCTCGACTTCCGCGTTCCGCTCGGCGAAGTCGGTGACGTTTATGACCGGTACTATGTCCGCGTTCTCGAAATGCGCGAGAGCCTGAAGATTTTGAACCAAGTGCTGCGCGATATTCCGGCGGGGCCGTTCATCGCGCCCGAAGTAAAGCTACGCAATTTTAAGATTCCAGTCGGCGACGGCTACGGCCGCGTTGAAGGACCGAAGGGCGAGCTCGGATTTTATCTCGTATCCGACGAAGGCGGCAAGATGCCGTACCGGTATCATTGCCGGCCACCGAGTTTCATCAACTTGACCACGCTCGAAGACATGTGTCTCGGTCACAAAGTGGCGGACGTCGTCATCATTCTCGGCAGCGTGGATATCGTCTTGGGGGAGGTTGACCGGTAATGGGTTTCATCGGCAAAGGTTTGTTTCAGGGAATGGCCGTAACGGCCAAGAATTTCATCGGCAGCTACTACGACAAGGAACGTCTCGTCACGATTCAGTATCCCGAAGAGAAACCGCCGTTGCCGCAGAATTCCCGGAGCTTCCCGTTCCTCGTGTTCGACAAGACAGCCGACGCGATGCGGTGTGTGGCCTGCAAAATTTGCGAAGTTGAATGCCCGCCGCAGTGCATTTACATCGTCATGGATCGCGACGAGAAAGGCAAACCGCAGCAACGCCCGAAGGTGTTCGATATCGACATCAGCGTCTGTATGCAGTGTCAGATTTGCGTGGAAGTTTGTCCGTTCGACGCGATCAAGATGGATAACGACTACGAGAAGTCCCAGTATGGCCGGTTCGATGAGTTGGTCGAGCACCTGCCGGACTTGCTCAAGTCCAACGAATATTACAACGAGATCAAGCCGACCGAAGCCCAGGGCGTCGATGCCAAGCTGAAGGCGGATGCCGAGAAGAAGGCGAAGAAGGCCGCACCGGCTGCGAAGCCAGCAGCAGCGCCGGTCGCGCCGAAACCTGCCGCCGTGACGGCGGTCGCTACACCCGGCAGGATTGCAATACCGGACGATGCACCGTTCACCGCCGAACAGCGCGCGTGGCTGGCCGGCTTCTTAAGCGCAGGCGGAGTGGCGACCGCAGCACCGGTTACAGCACCAGTCTCTGTAGCCGAAGCGTCAGCTTCGGTTGCCGAACCCGCAGCTCTCGCTGCAGCTACAGAAGCCCCGGCAGGTGGCTGGGCCTGGCACGATCCTGGTCTCGGCATGACGCAACGGTTGGATTTAGCGAAAGCCGCGCCGCTCGCCGACAAACTGATGGCCGCGATGGCGCAGACCGATTGCCATGCGTGCGGGTATGATTGCCGGGGATATGCCGACGTTATTGCCGCCGGCTCCGAAACTGATTTATCCCTCTGCCTGCCAGGTGAGGCGGAAACCGCCAAGATGCTGGAACAATTGATGAAGGAGGCCGGGAAACTCTAACGGACGCTTTTTTCGCTTGTCATTCTGAGCGAAGTGCCGATTCTCTGCCGTTCCAAACGAAACATGGAGACGATTTATAAATTAATAATCGGCTGGTTCGCCGGTAAGCCCGAATGGCTGCCGCTGGCGATTGCGATTGCTGTGCCGATTCTCTTTGTGGTCGGGGTCTATCCCGCAATTTTCGCCTACACAACGCTGGTCGAACGCAAAGCGCTCGGGCGCGTGCAGAACCGGTACGGTCCTAATCGCGTTGGCCGGTGGGGTATTCTTCAACCACTTGCTGACGGTCTGAAACTCCTGACGAAGGAAGACATCGTGCCGCGCGATGCGGATAAGTTTACTCATTTTCTGGCGCCGGTAATGGCCGTGATTCCGTCGGTCTTACTGTTCGCCATCGTGCCGATTGCTCCGGGACTCGTGCCGGTCAATCTCAACATCGGAATCCTCTTTGCCTTTGCGATCAGCACGGCGAGCGTGCTGGCGCTCTTCATGGGCGGTTGGGCATCCCGCAATAAGTTTTCATTGCTGGGCGCGATGCGCGCCGTCGCGCAGGTTGTGTCGTATGAAGTGCCGATGGTCCTCGCCGCAGTTGCCGTCGTGATGGCCGCCGGTTCGCTTTCAACTCTCGATATTGTTCACGCCCAAAAGCGTGGTGGCTTGGAAATCTTCGGTTGGTTTGTTTTTCGCCCATGGGGTTTTGTCGGGTTTGTGCTGTTCGCGATTGGCGCGATGGCCGAATCCGCACGCACACCGTTCGACATCCCGGAAGCGGAGTCCGAAATCATTGCCGGGTATCATACCGAGTACAGCGGTTTCAAATTTGCGCTGTTCCAACTCGGTGAGTATCTCGCCGCCATCGCGATGGCCGGGATCACGGTGACCATGTTCCTCGGCGGTTATCTCGGGCCGGGCTGCCACTTGCCTTATGTCGGTCTCTTGATTTCCGCGTTTTGGTTCTTCCTGAAACTTGGTTGCATGATCCTGCTCAACATTTGGATTCGCGGCACCTGGCCGCGAGTGCGCGTGGATCAGTTGATGGGCTTTGCGTGGAAAGTTTTACTGCCGATGGCGCTGTTGAACATCGTGGCTGTCGGGATCTGGCATTTCATGGGCAACAAGGCGCTCGCCTGGGTTGTGACGGCAACACTTCTCGGGGTGGCCTTTGTAATTCTTGCGAAGATTAGCGCCTCCGGCAACATCGAGAAGCGAACCTACCGGTACGCCAACTGACATGGACTACGCCTTCTGGATCATCTCCGGTATCACGGTGCTCGGCGCATTACTTGCCGTGACACTACGCAATCTCGTGCATTGCGTGTTGTCGCTGATTCTGTTTTTTCTCGGCATCGCGGCTCATTATTTTTTGCTCCGGGCGGATTTCGTCGGCGCCGTCCAGATTCTCATTTATATCGGCGCGGTGGCCGTGCTTATTCTGTTTGCGATCATGTTAACGCGGAATGTGACCGGCGCGGATGGCCCGCGCGAAGTGATTGGCGTGAAATGGTGGGCCGGTTCGGTAATCGCGGCCTTGACCGCGTTTCTGCTGTCATTTGCTGTGAGTGGCGACAAACTCGCCGGCACGATTTCGCCCGGCGACAAGGCGTATGTCGGGGTGGCGGATATCGGCCGCGGCTTCGTCGGCGACTGGGTCGTGCCGTTCGAAGTGATGGCGGTGCTGCTGACGGCCGCGCTTATTGGCGCAGTGGTCATTGCACTTGAGGAGATCCGACACCGGCGATGACAATTCCTCTGGGACATTATTTGATTTTGGCCGGCGTCATTTTTTCCATCGGGCTGGCCGGCGCGTTGACGCGGAAGAACGCAATCATTGTGCTCATCGCGATTGAACTCATGTTCAACGCGGCGATCCTGAACCTCATCGCGTTCTGGCACTACAAACAATACGCGGCATTGACCGGGCAGATGTTTGCCGTTTTTGCGATTGGAATCGCGGCTGCAGAGTCGGCGATTGGGCTGGCGCTCGTGATTGCGATTTACCGGCAGAGCAAGACGGTGGATGTGGATGAAATCCGGAGTTTGAAGGGCTAAATGGAGCACCTCGAACATCTCGCCAAACAACAGTGGCTGATACCGGCGCTGCCGCTGCTGGCGGCTGCGATTCAGTCATTGCTCCCGCGTAGTCAACGCAAGCTCTCGGCGGGTTTGTGCTTGTTCGCGATGGGAGCGGCCTGTGTCATTGCGGTCCGTGCGTTCCTCGCGACGTTGGGTCACCACGGCGAAGGCCACGAGGAGGTTCGCGCTGTTGCCAACTTTACCTGGTTCGAGTACGGCACGACGACTCTGGCCATGGGCTTCATCCTCGACCCGCTAACCGCCGGTATGGCGGCGATGGTGACCTTCGTTGGGTTCTTTATCTTTCTGAATGCAACCGGCTATATGCACGATGATGAGAACTTCGCACGGTTCTTCTGTTTCCTCTCACTGTTTGCCGCCGCCATGCTGGGATTGGTTGTCTCGAATAATTTGCTGATGCTGTTCATGTGCTGGGAACTGGTCGGGTTGTGTAGCTATTTGCTGATTGGTTTTTGGTTTCACAAACCGAGTGCCGCGGCGGCTTGTAAGAAAGCGTTTATCACCACGCGTATTGGCGACGTCGGCTTTTTTCTCGGCATCCTGATGTTGTACTGGAAGACCGGCACCCTGAATCTTTACGACGGTGGCAACGGCGCCTTGGAGCAGGCGGGCGGACTCGCAACGGTGGCCGGCTGGTGGGGCTTGAGTGCCGCGACGACCATTGCCGTGCTTCTCTTCATCGGCGCGATGGGGAAGAGCGCCCAGTTCCCGCTTCACGTGTGGTTGCCGGATGCGATGGAAGGTCCGACGCCGGTCTCAGCGCTCATCCATGCCGCGACGATGGTGGCTGCGGGTGTATTCATGGTGGGCCGGATGTTTGCCTTGTTCGCGGCCGGCGGAACGCCGGAGCATCCGACGTTTGCGATGGATATGGTGCTGTGGGTGGGGTGCTTTACCGCCTTGTTCTCGGCATCAATTGCTGTCGCGCAATTCGACATTAAACGCGTACTCGCTTATTCGACCTGCTCCCAACTTGGACTCATGATGATGTCGCTCGGCGCCGGCGGGTATTCGGCTGGGCAGTTTCATTTACTGACGCATGCATTTTTCAAAGCGTTGCTCTTCCTCGGTTCCGGCTGCGTGATCATCGGCACCCATCACGAGCAGGACATGCGCAAAATGGGCGGCCTAAAGAAATACATGCCGATCACGTTCTGGTGCTACCTCGCCGGCATGCTGGCGCTCTCTGGCGTCCCGCCGTTTGCCGGCTTCTTCTCGAAGGACGAAGTCTTGCTGGAAACTTTCCACCGCAGCAAAATCGCCTGGGGCATGGCGACATTCGCCGCGTTTCTCACCGCGTTTTACATGACCCGCCAAATGTACATGGTGTTTGCTGGCAAGTGGCGGGGCGGTGACCACGGTCACGGCAAGACCGCCGGCCATGGCCATGGCCACGGTCATCACGAACCGCATGAAGTGCCCTGGAATATGTGGGTGCCGATTGCCGTGTTGAGTGTGTTTGCCGTATTCCTCGGCTTCGCCGGTACGCCGCTGATCGGCGGCAACCTGTTCCATCATTATTTGGCACCAGGTGAGCACGCCGACACCGAGGGGGCCGGTTTGGTGATGGGCATTTCGGTTGCGATCGGAGCCCTCGGCATCTTCCTCGGCTATCTCGTTTACGGACGGAAACCGATGCAGCACGCCGACGAACCCGATCCGCTGGCCAAGATGGGCGGACTTTTCACCGCGCTGAACCGCAAGTGGTACGTCGACGAATTCTACGAAGCCACCATCATCCGCCTCACGATGGCGACCGGTACATTTTTCCGGATGTTCGACAAGCTGGTGGTCGACGGCATCCTGCACGGCATCGTGGCACTCACGCGGGCCATCTCGCAAGTCTTCCGCTGGATCGGCGATGAATTGCTCATCAATGGCGGCTTTGATGCCGGCTGTGAAGGCGTTCGTGCTTCGGGTGGTCTCCTGAGCAAATTTCAAAGCGGTCGCGTTCAAAACTATTTTGCCTTCCTCGGCGTCGGCACGATTCTCTTACTCGCGGCCTACTTCTTCATCTCGATTCAATGAACTCGACCGGCATCCCAATCTTAAGCTGGATAACGTTCGCTCCGCTCATCGGCGCCGCGCTCGTTGCCTGCGCCGGTAAGAACAGCGACCGGGGTGTGAAGGTTGTCGCCATGGCGGCCAGCCTGGTCTCGCTGGCATTGACGCTGATCGTGTGGCACCGGTTCGAGCCGTCGGCTGGGCTGAACTTCGAAGAAAGATTCGACTGGATTCCGTTCCTCAACGTTCAGTACCGGCTCGGTGTTGACGGCTTGAACGTCACGATGCTCCTCCTCACGGCCATTATTTCGCCGCTGGCCATGCTGGCGTCTTGGAAGCAGGATCGCGACCCGAAACTCTTTTTCTTCCTATTCCTGCTGCTCGAAACCGGGATGTTCGGCGTCTTCACAGCCTTGAACTTCTTTCACTGGTTCATTTTCTGGGAACTGGGCCTCATCCCGATGTTCTTCCTGATTAAAATCTGGGGTGCTGAAGACCGGACCTACGCGTCATTCAAGTTTTTCATCTACACCTTGGCCGGGAGCATCGGAATTTTGCTGGCGATGTCATTCCTGTTTCTGGCAACAAAAACATTCGACTTCATCGAATTGCGGCAACTGGCGACTGACAAACAGTTGCTGCCGGCCATCGCCGCGATGCTGGAACGGGTGAATCTGCCCATCAATCCGGCGAATTTCGTTTCGCTGTTGTTCTGGGGCACATTTCTCGGCTTGGCGATCAAGGTGCCGATCTGGCCGTTCCACACCTGGTTACCGGATGCGCACACCCAAGCGCCGACCGGCGGTTCAATGGTGCTGGCGGCCATCCTCCTGAAGATGGGCGTCTACGGTTTGCTCCGAATTGTGCTGCCGATTTTCCCGGAACAGGTGACGGCCAATATCAATATCTTGTTGGCGCTGTCGGTCGCGAGCATCGTGTTTGGTGCGTTTGCCGCGCTAGCCCAGACGGATTTCAAACGGCTCGTCGCGTACTCCTCCGTCAACCACATGGGCTACGCCACGCTCGGCATTTTCGTGACCGCAGCCGTGACGGGCCCGGACTCGTTCAACGACAAGTCCGCCGCCCTCAACGGCGCGATGCTGCAGATGTTCAATCACGGCATCAGTGCGGCTGCGTTGTTCTTCATGGTCGGCGTCGTGTACGAGCGCACTCATACCCGCAACCTCGCTGAGTACGGTGGCCTCCGAAAAATCATGCCGATTTACGCCGGCATCCTCGGCATCTCGATGTTCTCCTCCCTCGGCTTACCGGGGTTGAATGGGTTTATCGGCGAGTTCATGGTGTTCAAAGGCGCGTTTCCGATCGCGCTTTTCTGGACCTCAATTTCTACCATTGGCCTGGTCATCACCGGCGTTTTCCTCCTCAGCATGATGCAGAAAGTCTGCTTCGAGAAGCTGAACCCGAAATGGAAAGATTTGGCCGACATGTCGGGCCGCGAAATCTTCATCGGCGCCATCCTGTTGTTTTTCATGTTCTGGCTCGGCGTCTGCCCGGGCGTCCTGATTAACGCATCGAACACCGCCGTCACCGGCCTTATCCATCTATTTGGCAAATGAACGTCGACTGGATAATTTATTCATCGTTCCTAGGCGCTGGCCTGATCATGTTGCTGCCGCGCGAGAGCAAAACGCTGATCCGCTGGGTCGCCCTTCTGACCGGCGTCGTCGGCCTCCTCATTGCGTTGAATGGCTACTTCGATCACAAAGCCTGGATCGCCGCCGGCAACGTCGGCCTCCGCGACATCATCAACCGCCCCTGGATTCCGACGCTCGGCGCGAGTTACCATTTGGCTGTGGATGGCATCAACTTCCCCTTGATTGTCCTCAACGGTTTCGTCTGCGTCACCGGCATCCTGTTCAGTTGGAACATCGAGGAACGCGTCAAAGAGTTCTTCGCATTTTTCCTGACGTTGATTGCCGGTGTGTATGGCGTGTTCATGGCGGTCGACCTCTTCCTGTTGTTCGTGTTCTACGAGCTCGCGATCATCCCGAAATATTTCATCATCGCGATGTGGGGCTCGACCCGAAAAGAATACGCGGCGATGAAGCTCGTGTTGTATTCCTTCATCGGTAGCTCACTGGTTTTCATCGGCGTGTTGGCCTTGGTCTATGCTGCCGGCGGCAAGACCTTCGACATTATCGAACTGGCCAAGCATCCGCTCACCCCCGAATTGCAGAAATGGATTTTCCCGCTGCTGTTCGTCGGCTTCGCCGTCCTCGCCGGTATGTGGCCGTTCCACACCTGGGCGCCAACCGGCCACGTGGCAGCCCCGACTGCCGCATCGATGCTGCTGGCTGGCGTCGTCATGAAACTCGGCTCCTACGCCTGTCTCCGTGCCGCCATGCTGTTGTGTCCGTCTGGCCTCATCTACTGGC
This sequence comes from Verrucomicrobiota bacterium, assembly GCA_037127585.1. Lineage (GTDB taxonomy): Bacteria > Verrucomicrobiota > Verrucomicrobiia > Palsa-1439 > Palsa-1439 > CAINDI01. The sequence continues at coordinate 15,881 of JBAXYB010000039.1, read as the reverse complement.
AATGGTGGGTGGCGTGGATTGCCGTCATCGGCATCGTCTACGGGGCTGCGGTCGCGCTGGTGCAGAAAGATTTCAAATTTATCATCGGCTATTCCAGCGTCAGCCACATGGGCTTTGTCATCCTGGGCCTCGCGACCTTGAACGTCAAAGGCATGTCCGGAGCGATCCTCCAAATGTTTTCACACGGCATCATCGCGAGTCTATTGTTCGCTGTCGTCGGCCGGATGATCTACGACCGGACCCATACCCGGCAACTCGATGAACTCGGCGGACTGCGCAAAGCTTTGCCGTTTGCATTCTGGACATTTGTCATCGGCGGCGCCGCCTCCATTGGCTTGCCGGGCTTTAGCGGCTTCGTCGCGGAGATCAACGTTTTGATCGGCGCATTCTCAATGAGTCCCTGGCTCGCACTTGGCGCCGGCCTGAGTATCGCCATCACCGCGACCTACATTCTGAACGCTCTCCACAAAGTATTTTTTGCCGAGGAAGAACATGCCGCCGCGCCAGCCGGTCACGGGCACGGACACGGCGGAGAAGGGGACTCACGTTGGCATTTGCCGCCGATTACTTTGCCGGAGGTTGTGGCCGGGCTGATCTTGATGAGCTTACTAGTCATTGTCGGTCTCTACCCGTCCATCATGCTCGACATGATTACGCCCAACGTCGAACTGTTCCTGAAAGGGCTGCCGCAATGACGGCTGTACCGTACTACGACATTTTTAAGGCGCTGACACCGGAGATCATGCTGGCGGTTGGCGCATTTGTCGCTTTGGCGTTGGATTTGGTATCACTACGTCGCTCACCGTTACCGGTGCGGAACCGGACCATCGGCATGGTGGCGATTTTAACTTTGCTGGTCGCCTCCATCCCGCTCTGCCGGCAACTTCTCGACGGCGAGAAACTGGCCATGCTCGGGCGCACATTGGTGGTCAACAATCTCACAACCACCTTCAACCTCGTCCTCGTCGGTCTGACCATACTGACGGTGGTCATCTCCTTGGACGCGGACATCGGCCGGCATGTGGGCGAATATTACGCGACGCTGTTGTTTGGTGCGATCGGCATGATGCTATTGGTCAGCACGGAAGAACTAATCACCATCTTCGTCGCTCTGGAATTGACGAGTATCTGTTTGTATATCCTGACGGCATTCCATAAAGGTGCGTTGCGGTCGCAGGAAGCGGCGGTGAAGTATTTCATGTTCGGCGCGATCTCGTCGGCGTTTCTGCTTTTTGGGTTGAGCTACGTCTACGGCGTGGCCGGGACCACCAACTTGCGCGAGATCGCTGCCGCCGTCCACGGGAGCGAAAGGTCACCACTGCTCGTGGTGGCCTTACTTTTCACCTTGGTCGGGTTTGGTTTCAAGGTCGCAGTCGTCCCGTTCCACCTGTGGGCACCCGACGCGTACGAAGGCGCGCCCACGCCGGTGACAGCCTTCATCGCGACCGGGTCGAAAGTGGCCAGTTTCTTTGTGTTGGTGAAAATTCTGTTCATCGCTTTCGCCGGCATGAAAGGCGCCGCGAACTGGGGCGCGCTCGGCTCCGGTTGGACGATGTTGCTCGCCGTGATGGGCGCGGCCAGTATGATTCTCGGTAACGTCGTCGCCATTCTCCAGCGCAACGTCAAGCGGCTGTTGGCCTATTCCAGTATCGCGCATGCCGGCTATATCCTGATTGGGTTGGTGGCGGCCACAGAGACCGGCGCAACCGCCGTGCTGTTTTACGTGATCGTCTATGCGCTCACCAACCTCGGCGCATTCGGTGTCGTCACGGCCTTGGCAACGCGCGCCGGCGGCGACGATCTCGACAACTTCAATGGCATGGGACGCCGAGCCCCGTTCCTGTCATTACTGATGTTAATCTTTGTCCTTTCCCTCGCCGGCATCCCTCCGCTCGGTGGGTTCTTCGGCAAGTTCTACCTCTTCGCCGCCGCCGTGCAGCACGACTCGGTCAACTTTGGCCTGCTGTGGCTCGTGATCTTAGGCATCTTGATGAGCGCGGTCTCACTCTACTACTATTTGATTGTGCTCAAACATTTCTACATCCTCGACCCCAAAGACTCCACCCGCGTCGAAACCCCTTCCTATCTCAACGCCACGCTCGCGGCCGTCGCGCTCGCCGTCATCGCGCTCGGCGTATTTCCTGACTATGTTCTGGCCCTTCTCAAAGGGCTGGTCGCAGCGTTATAATCGTTGCGATGCAAATCGACGGCTCAACGCAAATCGTCGGAGTGTTCGGCGCACCCATTACCCACACCGCGTCGCCGGCCATGCACAACGCCGCCTTTGCCGCCCTGGAGATGAACTGGGCTTATCTCGCGTTTCACGTCGATCCCGCCAACTTGCGACAGGCGCTTCTCGGTGTCCGCGACATGAATTACCGGGGCGTGAACCTGACAATTCCCCACAAAATTCTCGCGCTGGATCTCGTCGATGAAGTCGATCTCGAGGCGCGCAAACTCGGCGCGGTCAACACCATCGTCGTCGAAGCCGGTAAGCTCCGCGGTTTCAATACCGACGGTTATGGTTTTGCCAAAGCCTTAAAAGAGGACTTCGATCTCTCACTGAAAGGCAAACGGGTCTTAGTGATCGGGGCCGGCGGTGCAGGCCGCGCGATTGCCATCAAGTGTGCCCTGGATGGTGCCGCCAAGGTTAGTGTGGCCAACCGGACCGCGGCGAAAATTCAGCCCATCGCGGATGAGATTGCCAAAACGAAAACGGCTTTTCAGGCGCTCGCAATGAATGCTATCGCCGCCGCGCTGCCGGAAGTCGACCTGCTTGTCAACGCGACGTCCGTCGGTCTCACGGCCGGTGAGTCACTCGATCTGCCAGCGAGCGCGTTCACACCGGCGTTAGCCGTGTACGACACGATTTACCGGCCCGTCGAAACTCCCTTGCTCCGGCTGGCGGCGGATGCCGGCGCGAAGACGAGCAATGGACTCAGCATGCTGCTTCATCAAGGCGCCAAGGCTTTCGAGATTTGGGCGAAACGCAAAGCCCCGTTGGCTGTGATGCGCCGCGCCCTCCGCGCTGCCGTCTACGGAGAACCCACGTGACCGAATTTCTTACCGCCTATATCAACTGCCTGGTCTTCATCTTCGGCGCAGTTGTCGGCAGCTTTCTCAATGTCTGCATCTACCGGATGCCACTCGGCTTATCGGTCGTCTCGCCGCCATCGGCTTGCCCGCACTGCAAGACGCACATCAAGTGGTACCACAACATTCCGTTATTCACGTATCTGGCCATCGGCGGCAAGTGCCGGTATTGCGGCGCAAAAATTACCGCCCGGTATTTCCTTGTTGAGTTACTTACCGCGCTCGCGTTTCTGACCGTCTGGCTGAGCTTCGATGGTTGGTTACCGGCCGTCTACTGGCTTTTGCTCGCCGGCTTTATTGTCGCGACATTTATCGATTTTGAACACTTCATCATCCCCAACGAAATCACGCTAGGTGGTGTGGTGGTTGGTTTCATCGTTAGCGTACTTTATCCGCCCTTGCATGGCGATGTGACCATCGGTATGGCTGCGCTGCATTCCTTTCTCGGCATCCTCTGCGGTGGCGGAGTTCTCTATCTCGTTGTCGAAGCCGGTAAGCTGATGTTCGGCAAACGTAAGGTGCCGCTCGACCCGGGGACGTTGATTGTGATTGCCGATCAGAAGATTCAAGTCGGCGAAGAGGAAGTCACCTGGGAAGATCTCTTCTTTCGCGACTCCGACCGGATAACGCTTCAGGCGGCAACGTTGAAGTTTGGCGAACAGTCATTTGAAAATGTCAAAGTGGTCGTGAGCGAGACCACCTTGCTCGTGAACGACCAAACGTTTGACCTCGCGCAAATCGGTCGTATCGAAGCCACCACCGATTTGATTGTCTTGCCGCGCGAAGCGATGGGACTGGGCGATGTAAAACTCTTGGCCGCCATCGGGGCGTTTCTCGGCTGGCAATGCACGCTGTTTACGATCTTCAGCTCATCGCTGATTGGCGGGTTCGTCGGCTTGATCCTGATTGTGTTCAAGCAAACCAACTGGCAAGGGCGCATTCCGTACGGCCCGTACATTGTTGCCGGCGCGATCCTGTGGATTTTCTTTGGACAAGAAATCGTCCACTGGTATATGAATTTTATGCGAGGATGATGTCATGCCCCAATTACGATATTTCACTGCCGGCGAATCCCACGGCCAATGCTTGATCGGAGTCATCGAAGGGTTACCGGCGGGGTTGAAACTCGACGGCGAGGCCATCAATCGCGATCTCGCCCGCCGGCAAAAGGGTTATGGTCGCGGCGGACGGATGAAGATCGAGACCGATACCGTTGAGATTCTCTCCGGCATGCGCCGCGGTGAAACAATTGGTTCGCCGGTAACGTTGCAAGTCAAGAACCGCGACTTCAAAATTAATGAACTCCCACCGGTTACCAAGCCACGGCCCGGGCATGCTGATCTGACCGGCGTCATCAAGTACGACCGACAAGATGCGCGCGATATTTTGGAACGCTCGAGCGCCCGCGAAACGACGATTCGTGTGGCGGTCGGGGCCGCGTGCAAACAGCTGCTAGCTGAGATCGGCGTTGATATTGTCGGTCACATCGTGACACTCGGCCCGGTAACCGCCAATGTCGATGGGCTATCTTTTGCGCAGATCCGCGAACGCAGTGAAGCCAGTGAGACGCGCTGCGCGGATCCTGCCGCTGAGAAGCAAATGATTGAAGCCATCGATGCTGCGAAGTCGAACGGCGACACTTTGGGCGGCATCTTCGAGATCATTGCGATTGGCGTCCCGATCGGGCTGGGCAGCCACGTGCAATGGGATCGCAAACTCGACGCCAACCTCGCGCGGGCGTTGATGAGCATTCAGGCCATCAAGGGCGTGGAAACCGGTCTGGGGTTCGAGGTCGGCCGGCGTTTGGGTTCACAAGTGCACGACGAAATCCTGCCGGCGCATGAAGGGCTATTTACTCGCGGCAGTAATAATGCCGGCGGGTTCGAAGGCGGCATGACCAATGGCCAGCCGGTAGTCGTCCGTGCGGCGATGAAGCCGCTGTCGACATTGATGAAGCCGATGCGCTCGGTGGACATCAGCACGAAGGAAGAAGTCAAAGCCACGGTTGAGCGGTCGGATGTTTGTGCGTCACCGGCGGCGGCCGTGATTGGTGAGGCTGTTGTCGCGATTGAACTCGCGGCGGCCGTGCTGGAGAAATTCGGCGGCGATAGTATCCGGGAGCTCAAACGCAACGTCGATAGTTACCGAGAAGCGTGTAAGCGCTGGTAGTCAGAGCAGCTTCTTAAGTTCTAGCTTCGCGATCTTACCGGTGGCCGTGCGCGGCAACTTATCCAGAATGCGGACTTCCCGGGGCAGTTTGTAGTCCGCCAATCGCGCCCGGCAGTACTTTAAGATCGCTGCCGAATCCAGGGCGGCACCTTCGTTTGCACAGACAAACGCGATGGCGGTTTCGCCGCGTTTCTCATCGGGGCGCGCAATGACGGCGGCTTCGCGGACGTTGGGGAAGGTGTAGAGCACTTCTTCAATCTCGCGCGGGTAGACGTTCATCCCGCGTACGAGGAACATCTCTTTGCGCCGATCGACAATGAACAGATAGCCATCCGCATCGAGTCGCCCCATGTCGCCGGTATGCAGCCAGCCGTGGCGCAGCGCTGCGGCGGATTCGTCCGGTTGGTTGTAGTAACCGACCATGACATTCGGGCCGCGCACGACAATCTCGCCAACTTCACCGGTCGGAACTGGCTGCCCGTGGTCGTCGAATATCCGCACTTCGATTTCTGCCAAAGGTAACCCGACAGAGCCGGGCTTGCGCGTGGCGTGGAGCGGGTTGAACGAGACGACCGGTGAGGCTTCGCTCAGGCCGTAGCCTTCGAGGAGGGGAAACCGGTATTTCCGCTCAAAGACTTCAAGGGTTTCGCGGGGCAGGGGAGCGGCGCCGGAGATTGCCATGCGGAGCTTTAAGACCCATGGCAGCCAGAAGGGTAGCTTAGCCTGCGCCATCGCTTGAAAGAGCTGGGGAATGCCAACTAAGATCGTCGCCCGATTGCGGATAATCTCGCTCAAGACCAACTTGAACGGTTGGACGGACTTGATCAACACGATGCTGGCGCCGACCGCCAAGGGCGTGAAGATGCAGACAGTGAGCATGAAGCTGTGAAACATCGGCAGCAACAGCGTCACCCGGTCATGCTCCGTTTCCTCAAGCGCCCGGATGCAACTCTGGACATTGCTGGCGAAGTTATCGTGGGTGAGCAGCGCGCCCTTTGATTTGCCAGTCGTGCCGGACGTGTAGATGATTACCGCCAAGTCCTGGCATGCGATCGGCGGCCGGACCGGCATTTCATCCCGGGGTTGAGCCAACTGGTGAATGTTGACCAACGACACGTTCTTCAGTTCGGCCGTGGTGCCGGCGAAAGCGTCTTCGCTAATCAGGCAAGTGAGTTGACAGTCATCAACGATATGCTGGATTTCCGGTGGCTTTAGAAACGTATTGATTGGCACCACGGTCGAGCCTGATTCCAGGGCCGCATATAACGCGAAGATGAATTGCGGACTGTTCTTCAATAACAGCCCGACCCGGTCGCCCTTGCTGAGGCCTTGCCGGTGTTGCAAATTGACGGCGTAGTGGTTGATCTGCGTGCGCAACTGCCGGTAGGAGATCCGGTCAGTGCCCCAGTAGATCGCAATCTTCCGTGGGTGCGCGGCGGCGATCTGATCGAACTGGGCGATGACCGTTTCGGGTGGCATGCGCTGACCGGCTCCTCACCACAACATCGAATGCTTCTCGGCCAGCAACTCGCCATCACGCCAGAGTGTGACACGCCAGGCCGATACCGATCCGGCCTTCTGAAAGTCGTCCCCGCGAATCCAGAAAGTCGTCGTCTGCCGGTGATTTGTTCGGAAGTCTTGGGCGGTGATCTTGTCCGGTTGGTTCACTTGCCGGTACTCAAATTGGACGAGTTCAACATTCCGGCCGTCCCAACTGACATAAAACTCTTCGCCTTGCTCCGCCGCCGGTAGTGGGCGTGATTTCGTGTGAATTCGAGAGGCCCGGTCGGCGAGGAAGAAATCCTGGTCGGCCGGGGCAATTTGTTCGAGGTGTTTTTTGGACCAGACTTCGCGAACGACCGGCCTGGTTTGACAGCCACCGGCGAGGAGCAAGACGAGCATTGTTGCCACGCCAGTAAGGTACTTGGAAAACATTTTGATCATTTCGGATGTCCTTCGACGATGAGCGTAATTTCCCCTTTGATGGCGCGCGGCTCAAGGATTTTCCGCAAGCTCGCTACGTCCCCACGGAGAACTTCCTCAAATTTCTTAGTCAGTTCCCGGGCAACTGCCATGCGCCGGTTGCCAAGGACTTCGTGGATATCCGCCAGCGATTTTAGCAGCCGGTAAGGCGACTCGAAGAACACGAGCGCACAAGGGAGGGGGGCTAACCCGGTTAGAACTTTCCGGCGTTGGCCCGACTTGTGGGGCAGGAAGCCATGAAACAGGAATGGTTCGGGGACGATCCCGGCAATGGTTAAGGCGGCAGTGATGGCGGAAATGCCGGGGATGACATCAACCGGTACGCCCGCTTCCACGGCCGCGCGGATCAGCCGGTAACCCGGATCCGACAACGTCGGCATGCCGGCATCTGAGGTCAATGCGACTCGCAGTCCACTGCGGAGTTTAACAATTAGTTCAGCAGTCCGTTGGGCTTCGTTGAACTGATGGTAGCTAACGAGCGGCTTTCGGATGGCATGCCGGGCCAGAAGCTTGCCGGTATGACGCGTATCCTCCGCAGCGATCAGGTCGGCTTCGCCTAAGACACGTAAGGCCCGGATGGTAATGTCCTCCATGTTGCCGATGGGTGTGCCGACAATAGAAAGTTTACCGGTGGTCATGGAGTGACTTTAGGGAGACTTCGCCAGAAAAACAAGCGGCCAGTCTTTCGACTGGCCGCTTGGGTAAAAGAAGTATGAAAACTAATTACGACTTTTTGCGTCGGCGCAAAACCCACGCACCGGCAAGCCCCACACCGACAAGAAACACGGTAGAAGGCTCGGGTACTACAATAAGCGTGTCGGTGTAGAAACCATTTCCACTCAAAGTTCGAGCTCCTTTGTAGGCTGGATCGGTGAAGTCCAGTACAAACGATGGATTCGGATTCGGCGGAGTCGGTACATTTGGATTGGGAGTGAATATTGTCAAATTGGAGACTATCCCATAAGCTGTTGCGCTACCAATGGTAGTTGCATTAAAGAACTTGACTCCCAACACTGCACCCTGTGCTCCAGCTAAAATGTTGCTTGCGATCGAGGTGGTCAGGTCAAAAGTGCCGTTAAACGGTTCGCCAGAGCCCCCTACTGCCGAAACGGAATCGCCAACTGATGTTGTTGCTAAAACAAAGTTTGATCCGCCCTGAAGCGCAATCAATTGAATTAGGAAGCCATCGCCTGCAACAGCGGTGCTGCCAGCGCTTAGACGAGTCGTACCGCCCAGATCAGAATAAAGGGCGGTTGGGGTTCCGTTGACTACCCCATCATTACTCCAGTCAAAGTTGATAGAAGTTATAGCAAAAGCCGCAGTTGAAAGCGCCAACGACAACGCAATAGCTGAGAGTTTCTTAATCATTTTTACATTACCTTTCGTTATGGAAATTCTTCTTTTTATTAGTTGCTAGTAGCTCATGGAGTGTACGGGAGTGACCGAGTCCACAAACCACCACTGACCTTGTTCTGTATTAAATATCCCTGCCCAACATCAAGCACTAAACTGTTTGTAATACCGGACCCGACCATGAACCAGTTCGTTCCGGATACAACCGTTCGGTAGAAGACTTGTTTCCAGCCGGCTCCGTCCCAAGTAAAGATGGCATCAGCACCATTAGCTGTCGAACCTCCTTGAAAGCCGGTGCCGACCGCGATCAACTGACTATTTGAGATTGCCACGCCAGCAGGGAAAGCGTTACCAACCAAATTAAATCCCTGCTGAAGGACTGTAACGAAATTAGTGGTAGCAACTTCACCAACTAAAACGAGATTGGTAAGGCTTCCGGTCTTACGCTGTACCAAGATTCCTTCATCAGGAAGAAGGGGGAAATTATCAACAATTCCAGTTCCAATCATGAACCAATTCGTCTGCGTTGCTGTTAACCTCGGGAAAACAGTCTTGTAGCCTTGTGTTGCCTCATCAAAAATCAAGATGTTATCAGCGCCATTGGCAGTGCTGGCAGCTTGTAGTGTTGTGTTAGTAACATCGCCAAAAGCATCTCGTATACGCCAGAATGGGCGGATCTCATAGCGATCACCAGCAACCACTCCCAGAGTTTGCAAATTCTCAGAGCCAACATTAAGACTGAGGACATTTGCCGTATTCGTGGCCACCGAGTAATACCGGCCAACTGCAGAGCCAGTTAAAAACTGGACATAATGCAATGTAGTTGGATCCCACCAATTGTTAGATGACCAATTCTTCGTACCATCTGTAATTGTGTTGCTTGTAACAGCTGAGAGTAAGCCTTGGTCCGCCTTCATTCGCTGTAGGGGTAAACCGATCGGAGTAAAAGTGTTTCCGGACAATGTATTTGTAATGCTGGTTTTCACGAAACCAACCGGGGTGGTGTAAACATCAGTCGCTGCACTGACTGGGGTGGGATTCGAAATCCCTAACGTCACGAGAGCGGCGACCAGAAAAGCCGAAAAGGATCGGCACACTTTATTTGTCATGACAGTTTTATCTCCAAGTATTTTGAGTTTTTCCATGTTCACAATCGTGATGAACCGAGCCCCGACTCAATCGTTCACCTCTTGGTGAAGTTTCAATGTGGCGAAAAATAGCAGACGTACCGGGTAGTGTCAACCGATTATTTTAATTTAGTGCATCGCTTTACTAGTTTCTCAGGATGAGGTTTGCGAAAGACTCAAACGGATACCCTATTGATGATTGCCGAGGTTGTAGGCCAACTCTGAGAGTCGGCGTTTTTTGAAGATCTCGTTTCACAGATTCGGCCGACAAGAGATTAATCACTGTTTTACGGGTTACGCCTTGTTTCGATCCATTGACCGGCAGAGTCGCGGCGGGCCGCCGGCGTGCTCGCAGAAAAAATTGAGCCTTGCCGGAGGGCGGTGAAATGTGGTTTGAACTTGGCGTCATTCACAAGGAGTAATATTCGTTATGCCTGAATTAAGAAAAGATCCGGTCATCGGCCGGTGGGTTATCATCGCGACTGAGCGCGGAAAGCGCCCCAGCGATTATGCGGCGCAACCGGTCGAGACTCTCGATCCCGGTAAGAATCCGTTTGCCGAGGGCAACGAGCATTTGACGCCGGCGGAAATCTTCGCGTTCCGCGACCCGCGCAGCAAGCCCAACGAGGTCGGCTGGCAGGTGCGCGTGGTGCCGAATAAGTTCCCCGCTTTGCGCATCGAAGGCGATTTGGAAAAAGAGGGGCAGGGGATGTACGACAAGATGAACGGCATCGGCGCGCACGAAGTCGTCATCGAAACGCCCGATCCAAATCTCCAACTCGAACAGCAGCCGGTCGAAGGCGTGGCGCGGGTGTTGGAGGCTTACAAGGTGCGCATGCAGGATCTGCTCCGGGATGCGCGCTTCCGGTATATCCTGATTTTCAAGAATTTCGGCCGCCAAGCCGGCGCCTCGATTTCGCATCCGCATTCGCAGTTGATCGCCACGCCGGTGATCCCAAAGCGCGTGAAGGAGAAACTTGCCGGCGCGATGCAGTATTACGCCTTCAAGGATCGTTGCATCTTTGAAGACGTCCTCAAGCAGGAACTCCGCGAAGGCGCTCGATTGGTGTATGAGAATGCGGGCTTTGTGGCGTTCTGTCCTTTTGCCGCAAGGTTCCCCTTTGAGATCACGATTCTGCCGCGGCGGCAATCGGCTTACTACTCCGACATTCACGCTGACGAGATTCTCCTATTGGCTGACGCGCTCAAGGTCACGCTTCAGAAATTGAGCAAGGCGTTGAATCAACCGCAGTACAATTATATCATTCATACTGCGCCATCCCGGTATGCGCATCACGGTTACTGGACCACGATCGACCAGGATTACCGGTGGCATATAGAAATCCTCCCGCGTCTGACGTTGATAGCTGGCTTCGAAGTGGGGACGGGCTTCTACATCAATCCGACGCCACCCGAAGAATCCGCGAAGTACCTCCGCGAGATACCCGTTTGAGTAGGGCGAGCATATAGCTCTCATTCAATCATTAGTTAGATATAATCTAGATTGTGCGACGTTAGTATTATGGCAAGCTTCTGATTGGTCTCGATTGTGATTGATTCAGGATTGGTTGGTAATCAGTCGATTAAGCCAAACCGCTTAGTGAACGGCCAATAAACAAGGACGGCCCGCCCTACCAAGGCTTTCTCATGAAACGAGCCCCAGTAGCGGCCATCCAAACTGCTGGTGCTGTTATCACCGAGTGGGAACAAACTCTTGGGCGGCACCTGGTAAACATCGTCCTCTGACCGGAAATATTCTGGTGGCGGAAATCCGCGCGGCAACACGTATCCAGACCGTCCGTCGTCCCGGTCATACATCTTCTGGAAAGCCGGCCGGCCGTTGAGGATCTCCCCGCCGATGAGAACGTACGGCGGTTTGATTTGAATCTTATCGCCGGCCAGACCGATGAGCCGTTTGATATAAAACTTTCCCCGAGAACTCTCCGGTATTTTCGCAATATCAGTCGTGTCAAAAACTACGACTTCACCGCGTTTAGGTTTTCGAAAATGGTAAGTAAACCGATCGACGAATATATGATCGCCCCGACTCCGGTAGCCGTGCTGTTGATAAATCTTTCCCTGCCACGCCACCCCGAAGATCATCTCCGGTAAGGACGGCTTGCCGCTGCTAGTATATGGAAGCAGACCGGGTTCGGGTGGATAGATGCCATACAACGTCGGCTGCATCGACCCGGTCGGAATTTTGAATGGCTGAATAAAAAAGGTCCGCACCGCCATTGCCACGATCGCAGCGACGAGAAACACCTCGACGTTCTCACGCAAACCCGCGAACGGCTGCCGGGGAAACGCGCGCTCGAGTTGCCGGTCCAGCTTTTCCGCCAACCCCGCCACTGCGTCGGCGTTCTTCGTCGCGACCGCACCGGCTAGATCGTTTGCCGCCTTCGTGACATCGTCGACTTGCCGGATGTCGAGAATGTCGCGTTGCATGCGCACGATTTTCCGCGAGCCTTTGACCATTTGCCGCGCGTGCTTGAGCGCCGAATATTTATTCCACCAATTCATCATCGCCCTACCCTGCCTTCAAAACTGAAATGAAAGCTTCCTGCGGAATGTTGACCTTGCCGACCTGTTTCATCCGTTTCTTGCCTTCCTTTTGTTTCTCCCACAACTTGCGTTTCCGCGAGATGTCGCCGCCGTAACATTTCGCCGTCACATTTTTCGACAACGCCTTGACCGTCTCGCGCGCGATGATCTTGCCGCCGATGGCCGCCTGAATCGCGATCTGAAACATCTGTTGCGGGATCACTTCCTGGAGCTTCAACGCCAGCGCCCGGCCGCGCGCCTCCGCTTTGGTTTTGTGCACGATACTCGAAAACGCATCGACCGGCTCACTATTAACGAGGATGTCGAGCTTCACCAAATCGCCCTCGCGGAAGCCGACATGCTCGTAATCCAACGAACCATAACCGCGCGTCACGCTCTTAATCTTATCGTGAAAATCCACCACGATTTCGTTCAGCGGCATCTCCGCCGTCAACATCACTCGGTGCGTATCAATCGAATCCGTCTTCTTCATCTCCCCGCGTTTATCCATGATCAACTGCATCATATCGCCGATATACTCATTCGGGCAGATGATGAACGCCTTCACGTACGGCTCCTCGATGTGATCCACCTGCGACAAATCCGGCAAATGCACCGGATTATCCACCTCGATAATTTCGCCGTCCGACTTCAACACCTGATACACCACGCTCGGGTACGTCGCGATGATGTCCATATCAAACTGCCTGCGTAAACGTTCCTGCACGATCTCCAAATGCAACAACCCCAGAAACCCGCACCGGAAACCAAACCCCAGCGCCACCGAACTCTCCGCCTGATACAAAAACGCCGAATCGTTCAAATGCAATTTCCCCAACGCCGCCTTCAAATGTTCATAGTCCGACGAGTTGACCGGATAGATCCCCGAAAACACCATCGGATGCACCTGCTGAAACCCCGGCAACATGTTCGCCGCCGGCCGTTTCGCATCCGTAATCGTCTCGCCGATTTTCACATCCGCCGTGCTCTTGATGTTCGCGATCACATACCCGACGTCGCCCGCTTCGAGCCGGTCGCGCTTCTGCGGTTTCGGATCGAACACCCCCACATCCTTCACCTCAAACTTCATCCCCGTACTCATCAACTGAATCATCATCCCCGGCTGAATCGCCCCCGCAAACAACCGCACATACGTCACCACGCCCCGGTACGTATCAAACATCGAATCAAACACCAGCGCCTGCAACGCATCTTCCCCGGTCGCCTGCGGCTGTGGAATCCGCGCAATGACCGCCTCCAAAATATCCACGATCCCAATCCCTGTCTTCGCGCTCGCCAAAACCGCCGTCTCCCCCGGTATCGCGAGAATCTCCTCCAACTGCCGGCGCGCCTCCTCGATATTCGCGTTCGGCAAATCGATCTTGTTAATCACCGGCACCAACGTCAGCTTCTGCTTCGTCGCCAGATGCACATTCGCCACCGTCTGCGCCTCGACCCCTTGCGCTGCGTCCACGATCAACACCGCCCCCTCGCACGCCGCCAAACTCCGTGACACTTCATACGCAAAATCCACATGCCCCGGCGTGTCGATCAAGTTCAACACATACGTCTTCCCGTCCTTCGCGTGATAACTCATCGTGACCGGGTGCGCCTTGATCGTGATTCCGCGTTCCCGCTCAAGATCCATCGAATCGAGCATCTGATCGCGCATCTCGCGCTTCTGCAAAGCCCCGGTTGTCTCCAGCAACCGGTCCGACAAAGTAGTCTTGCCGTGATCGATGTGCGCGATGATACAAAAATTACGAATTAAACTTGCGTCCATGGGAGGCGCGGACTGTATCACCCTTCCCGGAAATCTGACAAACTTTTTACAAACTCCTTACCGCATTCTGACCACTGATTCGGTAAACTGGTGTCTGATGAAGCTGAAAGGAAACATACAGTTATGAAATCAACAACACAGCAGCTCATCGCAGTCCTCGCGTTGGCGACAGCATTGTCCGCCCACGCTGCCCCCGAAGTCAAAGTCACCGCCGCCCTCGGCCGCCCCGTCCTCCAAGCCGACGAGAAACAAACCACGTACCTGAAGGTCGCCCTGACCGGCTTCGCAAGTACGATCATGGAGCGCCGCACCCCGGTCAACGTCGCCCTCGTCCTTGACCGCTCCGGCTCAATGGCCGGCGAGAAACTCCGCAAAGCCAAAGAAGCCGCCATGATGGCCATCGACCGCCTCAACGAGAACGACATCGTCAGCGTCGTCGCTTTCGATGATCAGGTTCAGGTCCTCGTGCCGGCCACCAAAGTCTCCGATCGCGCCGCCATCCGGGCCGCGATTGAACGCCTCCAGCCCGGCGGCTCGACCGCCATCTTTGCCGGCGTCAGCAAAGGCGCGGCGGAAGTGCGCAAGTTCCTCGACCGGGAACGCATGAACCGCGTCATCCTCCTCTCCGACGGCATCGCCAACGTTGGTCCCTGTTCCCCGAGCGACCTTGGCGAGCTTGGTTCGTCGCTCATCAAAGAGCGCATCTCCGTCACCACCATCGGCCTCGGTGCCGACTTCAACGAAGACCTCATGACCCAGCTCGCCCGGCAAAGCGACGGCAACCACGGTTTCGCCGAGAACGCCGGCGACCTCGCGCGGCTCTTCAACGCCGAGTTTGGCGACATCCTCTCCGTCGTCGCCCAGGAAGTCACCGTGAGGATTCGGTTCGAGACTGGCTTCCGCCCGGTTCGTGCACTCGGCCGGGACGCTGACATCACCGGCCAGAATGTGACCGTCCGCCTGAACCAGCTCTACGCGGAACAGGAAAAGTTCGTCATGCTCGAAGTCGAAGCCCCCGCCCTCGCGGCCGGCCGCCGGTCAGCCGTCGCCAAAGTCGATGTCACCTACGCCAACATGGCGACACACCGCAGCGATCAACACACCGCCACCGTCTCCGCCGTCTACGAAGCCTCGGCCCAGCGAGTTCGCGACAATGAAAACGTGAGCGTCATGACCGGTGCCATTGAACTGATTGGCGTCGATAACAACAAACGCGCCCTCGCCCTCCGTGATGCCGGCAAAGTTGCCGAAGCAAAATCAGCGTTGATTTACAACGGCGGCTTCCTGAGCGAAAACGCTACTCGTTACAATGCGCCGAAACTCAAAGAGTATGGCGCGACCAATGACGCGCAATCCAAGCAACTCGACGAAAGCAGTTGGAATATGAATCGCAAGGGCATGAAAAAAGACCAATACTCCCGCGAAGGCCAACAATCCTACTGATTGAAACCCAAGCTCCTCATCATCTATCTGCTCATCGTGGTGGTGCCGCTCGCACTGCTCGGTGGCCTGGGCGTGCGCATGGCGCGCGATGAGCAGAAGATGATGCAGCAGCGTTTCCGCGAAGTCCTCACCGATCAACTCCGCGACATCGACCTCTCCATTGCCGGCCTCATGACCGCCCGCGAACGCGACTTCCAACGCACGCTCGAACTCACCGACTTCGACACCGCCCGGCTCCGCGAATTGGTTCGCAGCAATCCCCTCGTCAAACAAATCTTCATCCTCGACCCGACCGGCAAACGCATCTACCCGCCCACCACCGCACCCTACACCCAAGCCGAACACGACTTCCTCGAACGCGCCGGTCAGGTCTGGAAAGATCAGCA
>JBAXYB010000038.1:0-26428 GCA_037127585.1 Verrucomicrobiota bacterium | reverse complement strand
AACTCATGCTAACCCGGCTGGTCAAATAATTAATGAGTTTTCAAACACGCTCTTATGGGATTAAGCCGTTAAATGGTGCAGCGTGGGCAGACTGGCATGATCCGTTCTGGCTGTCAATCCGCGTTCTTCGTGGGCAGCCGGCAGCCCCTCATCATAATCCGACGGGGGAGAGGAGGCCGGATTCCCTGTCCCGTTCGACGGGAGGGGGTCAGGGTGAGGGCGCCGCACTTGAATACCGGCGCATGGCTTGCGTCCAAGCCGAGAAGGAATTAAGTTAGTACCGCTATGAAACACTCATCGATTCTCTTAGCCTGTTGGTTCATCGCTCTCACCCCGGTGGCTCGCGCCGCCGATCCGACGCTCTTCAACAACGGCACCTGGAGCGTCCAAGGCACAACCGATCTGGCCACAAATGCTGGCCCCATCGCGGTGTCCGTCGGCGGCGTGCCGGTCGGAAACTTCACCGAACTCAAAATCTTCCGCGCCTTTACCGGCGTGGGTACGCCGCAAATTTTTTCGGTCAAAGGCCGCGGCGCCATTCAAGCCGTGGTACCACCGCCGGGGGTGTTTGGCGGGACGTTCTATCTGTCTGGATACTGGGATTGCGCGGTCGGCTACGTTCCGACGATGGCCATCACCCAGCTCGAGATCTCCGACGCGGACAATGGAACAACCCTTGTCCTGAAAGGCAGCGCTTCCAACCTGACTTCGATGCAGACCAGCGACTTCAAATTGAAGTTCCCCAACAACCAGGCCAACGATTCCGTCCGCGTCGAAGTCTCCTACACCCTGTACGCCACGCGCGACATCTGTGTGGATAAATCCCAACAAGATCAAAGCCGCACCTTCTCCACCGCGCGCATCGCCGCCAACTACATTACCGGCTCGGTGAACGAAAACGACTTCCTCCGCTACTTCACCGTGACGGATCAGCGCTGTGACTGCTGCAGTTGTTACAATGTGACCGGCCCAGTCTGTGGCGGGTTGGATAACTGGGACAACTATCTCGTCTGCTTCAAAGACCGGCTGACCGACCCGCGGATCTTCCTCGTGCATCAAGACAACACCCCGCGCAACACGCCCACCTTGGTGATGCACTTTGAAAACCCCAACCCGCACAACGTCCGGCCCCAAGGTTTCGCCTTCCTGACCGCCGATCCGACCAAGCAAAATGTCGATGTTTGGGGCAACTGGCAAAAAGTGAAGGACTCGTACAAAGCCGGTCGCCGGGTGGGCAAGTTCCGCTATACGCTTCAGGCCGCCGCCCCGACGTTTTACAACTGCGCTGCCGGCGCATGCTACTACTAGCGCTCCGTCAAGCGACAATGGGAGGGTGAGCCTCCTGTCGAACCACGGCTCGGTGGGAGAGCCTCGCCCTCCCGAACAAACTTCACATTCCTGAACACTTCAGTCGCCGCATCAAGGCAGGCGTTCCACTGCCGGCGGTAGCTAGCAAGGCCATCGGCTTGAGCGGGCGTCTTGGCAAGACGATCTGCTGAAACTTCTCGACCAGTTCGCGGAATGAACGGGGCGGGGATTCGTTGCTCACGATGTCGTTGCGGTCGTGGTTCTGCTTCTCCAAGTCGCGCAACTTGCGCTTGGCAATCTCCCCGCGGTCGGTCTTGAGGGATTTTTTTCACTTGGCGGCCTTTGACTTTCAGAATGGCGTAGTAAATCCCACTCTCTTGACTCTTCCACAGGTTTTCGCCTACGGTCGGCGCGGCTTGTAACAACGGGTTGCAACCAATATTTTCAAGTGGTCGCTAATGTGAAGTAAATCCTTGTAAATAAATAATCCTGCCCGGGTGGCGAAACGGCAGACGCATCGGACTTAAAATCCGAAGGAGTGTTAAAGCTCCGTGTGGGTTCAAATCCCACCCCGGGCACCAACTCATGCCAGAACTGCCTGAAGTCGAAATCATGGTGCGCCAACTTCGCCCGCACTTGCGGGGGCGGACAATCCGGCGCGTCGAAGTTTGTGATCCCAAAATCAAGGTGCGCGACACACTCACGGGGTACCGGATTATGGCGATTCGCCGCCGCGCCAAGTTCATCATCTTTGATTTATCGAACGACCGACATCTGCTTGTGCATCTGCGGATGACCGGCTGGTTTGAGTTTGTGCGGCCAATGAAATACCGGTTCGCGATTCATGCCGGGAAGGCGGTGGCGTACTTCGCGGACTCGCGACGGTTCGGAGTGGTGGAGTTGCTTAAGCCCATTGAATTGGTTGAACGCCTGGCGCGGCTCGGACCGGAGCCGTTCGTGAGCGATCTCGCGGCGCTGAAGCGCACGACGCGACCGGTCAAGGTGGCGTTGCTTGATCAAGCGCTCGTGGCCGGCATTGGGAATATTTATGCGTGTGAATCGTTATGGCGCGCCCGCATCAATCCCCGGCGCCGAGCGGATCGGTTGACTGTCGTTGAACGGCGGCGTTTACAGCGTTGTATCGTGGCCGCGCTGCGCAAAGGGATCAAATATGGGCCGCGCATTTTCGCGGTGCAGGAGTTTTATGTCTATGACCGAGCTGGGCGGGTGTGCCGGCGGTGTGGGACATTGATCCGCCGGATCGTCCAGGCGCAGCGCAGCACCTGGTTCTGTCCGCACTGTCAACGCCGCTGAACGCAAACTTGCTTTTCACTGCGCGGCACGGCAAATTCCGCCGATGCAACTGCGCGCTCAACTCCGGATGGTTGCGTTTCTGGCTCTGGGAATGGCGTGTGGGCCATCCGCGCAAGTGCCGGTTCCGCCGGTCGCTACGTATCCGACTTTGGTTGGTCAAACCGCGCCGTCTCTTGACGGGGCGTTGACGTGGTTCAACGGTCCGGCTCTGAAACTGGAAGAGCTCCGCGGCAAGGTCGTTCTCCTTCAGTTTTTTGATTACAGTTGCATCAACTGCATTCGCACGTATCCTTACTTGATCGAATGGGACCACCGGTATTCCGCGCTGGGATTGCAGATCATTGGGGTGCATGCGCCGCAGTATGAATTCTCCACAGATCCGGCCAATGTCCTAGCCAGCGTTCGCCGGTATAATCTCGCGTATCCCATCGCGGTCGATAGTCACCTGCAAATTGCCGGCGTGTACTCGAACCGGTTTTGGCCCCGCCAACTCATCCTCGATCGACAGGGAGTAGTTCGCTTCGATCATACCGGCGAGGGCGGGTACGCGGACGCGGAAAAAATGATCCAGACGTTGTTGCGCGAGGTGAATCCAACCGCGAAACTGCCTACGCTGGTCCCGCCGGTGCATGATTTTGATATGCTGGGCGCAGTTTGTTATCCGGCCACACCGGAACTCTATCTGGGGCGCTTGCGCGGGCAGTTGGCCAACCCGGAGGTTACGTCGACGAACGCGATCATCCAGTTTCATCAACCGGAGTCGCGCGTGGAGGGGAAGGTTTACGCCACCGGGGATTGGTCAGTTCACGACGAATATATGCGGCATGCCGTGGATAAGGAACATCTGGATGATTGTCTCACCGTGAAATACCGGGCCACTGAGGTGAATATTGTCATGAAGCCGGAAAGTATCTATTGGATGCAGGTTTTCGTTGAGCAGGATGGCCACCCGCTTCGGAAGGAGATCGCCGGCAGCGATATTCGCTACGATGCGGAGGGGCGCAGTTTCGTGCGTGTCGATGCGGCGCGGATGTACAATGTCATCGACAAACAACCCTACGGCCAATCCGAAATTCGCTTCAGCGTGCGCGGGCAGGGTTTGTCGGTGTACTCCTTCAGCTTTGGGACCTGCGCCATGCCGAAGGGCGCCGACACTTTCCGGCCCGCGAAAGAATCGGAATAAAACTAAATCAGCAACACCGCCGCCAGTATCTCACCGAACAAAACGCTGATTTCCGCCACGTACAACAGGCCGGTCGCCGCCTGATTGGCTTTCTCCTGCACACACCGCAGAATCATGAACCCCAAAATCAACGGACCGATAACGCCGAACAACAACCGCAGCGCAAAGAAAAACAACTGTCCATCAACTGCCATCAATTCCGGAATAAAAGTTCCGGCCAGTCGCGGATCGAAATTCTTCATGCTCAGCACCACGAGCAGGATCAACAATCCGCGGATACCGACCGCCACTAATAAGAGTTTCGCAAAGCGTTCGAGATACTCAAAAGACAACCGCCGCATCAGCAAGTACCAATGCCCGAGAATCATCCCAACATTCGTCGCCCCCAATAACAACGCGCCCGCCAGCACTGTCCCCTCAAACAAGATTGGCGTTTTCGTCTCCAGCCCCCGCGCTGCCAGAATCTTGCCGGCCAGCGGCAATAAACCGAAGAGCAATCCCACCAAGCCCGACACCACCAAACACACCCGCCCGGCATCCAGCCGGTCCAGTTTGAAACAGCCGTACGCTACGGTCGCGCCAATGACCGTCAATCCAAAAAACCGGACATCCCACCACGCAGTCCCTAAGCCAAACTTGGTCAGCACCAGCGCCAGCGCCGACGCCACCGCGCACAACAAACTGTTCAGCGTAAAAAAGCCCACGCGAATCTCCCGCGTCGGCAGCAAGCTCACCAGCAGCAAACTGCCCACGCTGAATTGCGTCAGCACCATCGACAAGACTTGGATCAACATTGTCCGCCGATTATAGACCAAGCTTGAGCAAGCGCAACCTTCAGGCGTAGAGTGCCGGCGTGGACGACCTCACTGCCAACATTGAAAAACTCCAGGCCAACCTCCCCGGCCATGTCTTGCTCGTCGGCGTGACCAAAACCGTCCCCCCGGAAATTGTTGACCAAGCGCTCACCGCCGGGATTACCACCTTCGGCGAAAACAAAATCCAAGAAGCCAAAGCCAAAATCCCGGTCGTTTCGAGCCGGGCTCGGTGGCATTTTATCGGTCACCTCCAAACCAACAAAGCCCGCGAGGCCGTCGCGCTCTTTGATTTGATTCACTCCGTCGACAGCGTCAAACTGGCCGGCGAACTCAACAAATGCGCCGCCGCCGCCGGCAAGACTCAGCGCATCCTTCTTGAAGTCAATGTCGCCGGTGAGGCAAGCAAGTTTGGACTCAAACCCGAAGACGTACCGGGGGCGTTGGAAACCATCAACCAGTTGCCCCGCCTGCAAGTCGAAGGACTGATGACCGTGGCACCATTTACCGGTGATGCCCGCCCGCATTTCCGGCGTTTACGCGAACTGCGGGACCAACTCGGCTTGCGCGAACTCTCGATGGGGATGAGTCACGATTACCTGCCGGCCATCGAAGAGGGAGCCACCATCGTCCGCATTGGTAGTGCAATTTTTGGAGCACGAAAGAAATATGAGCCTACAGAATAAAACACTCGCCTTCATTGGCGGCGGCAACATGGCCGAAGCTTTGATCCGCGGCCTGCTGGTCAACAAACTCCTCCAACCCCGGCAAATTATCGTCACCGATGTCCGTGCCGACCGTCTCGAGTTCCTCCAGCAGTCTTTCAATATTCGAACCAGTCAGGATAACGCGGCCACGGTTCGCGAAGCCGACATCATTGTGTTGGCAGTCAAACCGCAACAAATGAGCGCCGTCCTGACCGGTTTGCGTCCTACGCCAGCCGGCCTCTTCATTTCCATCGCCGCCGGTATCACGAGCGCGCGAATTGAAAAAGAGCTGGGCGGTGCCGCGCGAGTCATTCGCGTCATGCCCAACACCCCGGCCTTGGTCGGGGCCGGCGCCGCAGCGTTAGCGAAAGGGCAGGGGGCATCGCTCGAAGATTTGCAACTTGCCGAAACAATCCTCAAAGCCGTCGGCATCACTGTCCGAGTCGAAGAAAACCTGATTGACGCCGTGACCGCGCTTAGCGGCAGCGGTCCCGCCTACGTCTTCCTCGCAGCCGAGGCGATGATCAAAGCCGGTATCGAACAAGGGCTTGCTCCCGACGTGGCGCGCAAACTCACCATCCACACCGTGTTGGGATCAGCCTTATTACTGGCCCAGGGTAACGAAGAGCCGGCGGAATTGCGACGCAAGGTCACTTCGCCCGGCGGCACCACCGAAGCCGCCGTGAAAGTTCTGGCGGACCGCAAATTCGTGGAGATGTTTTCCGAAGCGATCGCGGCCGCGGCCCGGCGAAGCAAAGAGCTCTCGGGTTCGTAAGTAAGAAAAGACGGTTGAATTTTTCGCGCGCGCCGCTAATCTAACGCCTCTTTCGGTGCCAGGGTAGCTCAGTGGTAGAGCAGGGGACTCATAAGCCCTTGGTCGGGAGTTCAACTCTCCCCCCTGGCACCACTTCTCTTCGTTAGTGCTCCAGGGTGATTACATTTGAAGGTTTGTTAAACGGAAATGTGGGATTCGCACGAAACAAAAAAGCCGCCAGTTGGGATCACACCTACCTCCAATCACCCTGG
Source organism: Verrucomicrobiota bacterium (assembly GCA_037127585.1). GTDB lineage: Bacteria > Verrucomicrobiota > Verrucomicrobiia > Palsa-1439 > Palsa-1439 > CAINDI01. The sequence continues at coordinate 20,078 of JBAXYB010000038.1, read as the reverse complement.
CGGGCGGCTAACATCGGCTTGCGCTTTGGAGTTCCCTGATTACACTGCGCGCGTGCGAATTTTTCTTGTGGGACTATTTCTCGTGGCGTTGCTGTCGGCTCGCGCTGATGAGCCGAAGCCGGCTGTCGTGCCGGTGCCGCCGGCGTCGGTCAGCAATTGCATGGAATACCTTGACGCCGCGATTGAGCGCCTGGAAACGCTCGCGGAAACGTTTTCGAATGAAACGGTCCGGGCTCACTGCATTAATGATAAGTTGACCAAAGCGCGGAGCTTGGATCAGTTGGTTCACAGTTTGAGCGCCTCCTTGGAGGCGCACACGGAGGATGAGGATCAAGAATCAGTGGAGCACGATCGGGCCTTGATTTTCGCGGCCTGTGCGCGAATTGATCGGCTGGCCGAGGAGGCCGCGGCTTGCGAAGACTCCGCGACCCCCAAAAAGCGCCGGCATGCCCCACCCGTTGAGTTGGCCCCGGTCGTACCCAGGCCCCGGGTGGTCAGAGCGTCTGCTGCCCCGGCTGCCGGGCAGCGGGATGCGACGACGTGTTTGAAGCAGGTGAAGTTTGCCGCCATGCTCGCCGATGTCCTGGGGGTGGAAATCAACGGGAGTGCCGATGCCCCCAGCCGCGAATTGGCGAAGCGCAACATCGAGCCGTTCGGGGGCTGGGCTGGTGATGAATGTCTGACGGTCGATGACTTGTGCGTGGTGGTGGCTCGGGCGTTGAACTTGAAGGTGGAAGCGCCCGATGATCCGTACAGTTATGTTCAAGCCGTACGCAATGACGGGTTGCCGGTGGATAGCGTGTTGCCGCGCCGCCGTAAGGAGTCGGAGCCGGCGGTGTTGCTGGAAGCGGAAGTGCGGATTTTTCTCGCCCGCGGTTACGCGGCGCGGATGCCGAGTGGCCGGCGGTTGCAGCCGGATTAAACGGCGCCTGCCCGGCGAATCTTGGCGATGAGGTTGGTGGTGGAGAAGCCCGGCGCGAAGGGGAGAATTTTAATTTTCGCGGCGCCGAGCGCGGCCTTTTCCTGCGGATCCAGCGTCTCTGGCCGGTAATCGCCACCTTTGACATAAATATCCGGCTGGATCGCGGTGAGAAACCGGGTGGCGCGTTTTTCGGGAAAGATGACGACGGCATCCACGCAGGCCAACGCGGCGATGACGGCTGCGCGCTGCCGGGCTGGGACGAGCGGCCGCAGCGGCCCTTTGAGTTGCCGGACCGACGCGTCGGAGTTCAGGCCGATGACGAGCCGGTCGCCGAGGCGTTTCGCCCGTTGCAGGTAACTGACATGGCCGAAGTGGAGGAGATCGAAGCACCCGTTGGTCGCGACAATTCGCTGACCTTGCCGGCGTACGGTGGCGGCCCAGCGCCGGGCTTGGGCCAGGCTCAGGAGCTTGGTGGGACTGGGGTTTGCGCTTGATTTCACTGGGTTCTCTGCGATTATCCGTGCCGACGAGAATGACCCACGCCGGTGCTTCTAGTCAAGGGTAGGTATGGAAAAAGTTCATCTGGCTGGAATCATCATCTATTTTGCGGTGCTGGCGGGGTTGTCATTTTATGGCCTGCACCGGTACGTGATGCTGTACCTCTACTACAAGTACCGGAAACAAAAGATCGTGCCCGCCGGCCACTTCGCAACGTTGCCGAAGATCACGGTGCAGTTGCCGCTCTACAACGAGATGTATGTGAGCGAACGCTTGCTCGATGCCATCACGGCGCTGGATTACCCGCGGGAAAAGCTCGAAATCCAGGTGCTCGACGATTCGACGGATGAGACGCGGGCCATCGTGGCGCGCCGGGTGGGCGAATTGCAGGCGCAGGGTTTTGACGTGGTCCATATCCATCGCCTGAACCGGCAAGGCTTCAAAGCCGGCGCGCTCGAAAACGGCCTCCGGTCAGCGAGCGGCGAATTCATCGCGATCTTCGATGCGGATTTCGTCCCGCAGCCGGAACTGCTCCTGCAGACGATTCACTATTTCACTGACCCGAAAATTGGAATGCTTCAGACGCGGTGGGGGCACCTCAACGAGCCGCACTCGTTACTGACGCGCATTCAATCCATCCTGCTCGACGCGCATTTCCTCATTGAACAGACCGCCCGGTCGCGCTCGGGTCGCTTTTTTAATTTCAACGGCACGGCCGGTCTCTGGCGCCGGTCCTGCATTGAAAGCGCTGGCGGCTGGGAACACGACACGTTGGCGGAGGATCTCGACTTGAGTTACCGGGCGCAGATCAAGGGCTGGAAATTTCTGTTTCTCTCCGATGTGATCACACCGGCGGAATTGCCGGTCGAGATGAACGCGTTTAAGACGCAACAGCATCGCTGGGCCAAAGGGTCGGCGCAGGCGATGAAAAAAATGCTGCCCCAGCTCTGGCGTGCCAAGTTACCGTTGAAGATCAAGCTCGAAGGGACGATGCATCTCACCAGCAATCTCGGTCACGTGCTGATGTTCATCATGTGTCTCCTGTTTCGCGCCACCGCCTATGCCGGCGCCCACGAAGTCACCCGCGGCAACGAGTGGACGAAGCTTCTCTTGGTGGACGTGCCATTATTCCTCGCGGCTTCGGTGTCGGTGACCGCGTTTTACCTCTGTGCGCAGATCGAACTGCACGCGAAATGGTGGAAGCGGCTCCTGTATTTTCCGTTGATGATGGCCGTCGGCATCGGCTTGTCGCTCAATAACGCCCGGGCGGTAATCGAAGCGCTCTTCAATCATAAGACCGACTTCATCCGCACGCCGAAACTTGGCGATCAACTTCGGGCCGGGGTGAGTCGCTTGCCAGCCTACCGGTCATTGCGGGGCTTGATTCCGTATCTGGAAATTGGGCTGGGTGGCTACTTCTCCTACTTCATGTACGAAACGCTGAACCGGCAACAATGGATGTCCGCCGTGTTTGTCGGTCTGTGTCAGGTCGGCTTCTTCTACGTCGGCTTCTTGTCGCTGCTGCAAACCCGCACGTGGTTTCGCCGGGCGCAGCCGTTGGCGCCGGCTTGACCGGGGCGCCTATTTCTTCACGGCCAGGACGGCCCCGCCGGCCAGGAGCGCCGCGGGAATGGCGATGGCGAAGAGCCATTCGTCTTTCATCCAATTGCCAAACAGTTTGTCGTCGAGGATGGGACTGGCGACCGTTGTGCTTTGCTTTTTGTTGAAAGGGTTGGTGAGGGAGATGCTGTTTTTGTTGACGTAGTGGTGCCGGCCATACGCGAAACTGCCAGCCGCCAAGACTAGACTCAGAAGGAGTGGGGTGAATTTCATGCCGGTAGTAAGTAGCAGTTCCAGGAGAGGTGTCAATCCCCGCGTCCTTGACTCCCGCGCCGGTGCCGCTATCCTGCCGGGCTATGAAACGGGTCGATCAAAAGAAAGTGCAGCAGGCGATCAGTCTATTGTTGGCGGCCATTGGCGAAGATCCCAAACGCGATGGATTGCGCGAGACACCGGCGCGGGTGGCGCGGATGTACGCGGAGATTTTCGGGCAGGGCGAACAGAATCCGCGGACGGCGCTCAGTAAGAAGTTTGACGAGGATCACCACGAAGTCGTGTTGGTGAAGGATATTTCGTTTTTCTCGATGTGCGAACATCATCTGATGCCGTTCTTCGGCAAGGCGCATGTCGCATACATTCCCAACGGCAGTGTCGTGGGGATTTCGAAGTTGGCCCGGGTGGTCGAGTCGTTTGCGCGCCGGCCACAGGTGCAGGAACGGCTCACGAGTCAGGTGGCGGACATTATCAATACGGAGTTGAAGCCGCAGGGGGTGGCGGTGGTGATTGAGGCGGTGCACACTTGTATGACGATGCGCGGGGTGAAGAAGCCCGGGACGTCGGTGGTGACGTCGGCCATGCGCGGGGCGTTTGCGCGCGACATTCGGACGCGGACGGAAATCATGTCGTTGATTAATGGCCGGTAGTCTGGTGAACCGGGAGGCAACATCGGAAGAGGCGCGGCGCGTGGCGGTCAGAAGTTTGGCGGACGCGGTGCGGCCGTCGGTCGGGCGCGCGCTGGGCGAGTTTGGGTTGACGATGGCTCTCTTGCTCGGGTCGTGGACGGTTTGCGCGCGCGGGTTGTTTCCGTTGGCGCATGACCGGGGGGGCGCGTGGTGGTTGGTTTATGTGGTGAGTTGCTTGGGGCTGGCGACCTGGGTGGTCCGGTTGTTCATTATTCAACACGATGCCGGGCACGGGGGGTTGTCGCCGTCGAAGCTGTTGAATCAGTTGATCGGCCACTGCTGTTCGGTTTTTGAATTCACGCCGTTCATCCATTGGCACCGGCATCACTGGCATCATCATCGCACGGCCGGGCATTTGGAGAAACAGGACGGGCTGGGGGATATCTATACGCTGACGGTGGCGGGATACCGGGCATTGAAGCCGTGGCAGCAACGGTTTTACCGCGCGATCCGGAACCGTGTGCATTTCTTTCTGATCATGCCGACTAGTTTGTTTCTGATCTTGCACCGCTTGCCGCTGGTGCATTTTCCATTGTCGCCGATCAAACAGAGGCCCAGCGCGGTCGAGTGGTTCAATATCCTCGCGCTCGATGCGGTGTATGGGGCGCTGGGGTGGTGGGCGTGGACGCATTGGGCGTTCGCGCAACCTTGGGTGATTTCATACGCCATCGCGTTTGCGGTGGCGGCGACGACCGGGATTGTGCTGTTCTACACGCAACACCAATTTGAAACGACCTACTACGCGCACGACGACGCGTGGTCGTTTTATGAAAGTTCGATGAAAGGCAGTATGACGTTGCGGTTGCCGTTTGGGTGGATGGAATGGGCCATTGGCTACATCAATTACCACTCGATTCACCATCTCAAGCCGAACATTCCGATGTACGATCTCCGCCGGTGTTACGTGGCGCTGACGCAGGCCGGGATTCGGATGGCGGAATGCCGGCTCGGGGACATTTGGCGGACCTTTGATCTGGCGTTGTGGGACGAGAAGCAACAGCGTATGGTCAGTTTCGCCGAAGCCGACGCGCCATGAAACAAGTCTATATCAAAACTTACGGTTGCCAGATGAATGAGCGGGACAGCGAAGCTGTTGCCGCCATGTTGCGCGACCGGGGTTATGGGATTGCCGGGCGCGAGAGCGATGCCGACATCATCTTGCTCAATACGTGCAGCGTCCGCGATCTAGCCGAAGTGAAGGCGCTCGGGAAGATGAGTTTGTTGAGCCACCTTAAGAAGCAGAAGCCGGATTTGATTCTCGGCTACATGGGTTGCATGGCGCAGGTTCGCGGCGAGGAATTGCTGAAGAACCCGGCGGTCAATCTTGTCGTCGGGACGCAGAAATTTCACAAGGTGGCGGATTACCTCGACCAACTTTGTGGGAGCATCCTTCCGGGCGCGACCGGGGCGGAATCGCGCGCGGAAGAGCGCTCCCACATTGAGGAAGCGAATCGCATCCTCGATGTCGCCGAGGAATCCGGTAGCGAATCGACCATCAAAGACCATGTCATCGGCGCGAATGGCGACCGGCAAGTCACCGCGTTCGTGAGTATCATGCAGGGCTGCGACATGTACTGCACGTTCTGCATCGTGCCGTACACGCGCGGCACGGAGCGCAGCCGGCCGATTGCCGAGATTGTCGACGAAGTTCGCCGGCTCGCCGACGAAGGCGTTCGGGAAGTCACGCTACTCGGACAGATCGTCACGAGCTATGGACGGAAAGACTCCGGCAAGTCGGCGTTCGCGAAACTTCTGGCGGCGGTCAACGACGTGCCCGGTATCGAACGCATCCGGTTCACCTCGCCGCACCCGAAAGGGTTTGGCGACGACCTCGTCGCGGCGTACCGGGATTTGCCGAAACTTTGCGAACACGCCCACTTGCCGGTTCAGAGCGGATCGAATCGGGTGCTCAAGGCGATGAATCGCGGTTACACTCGGGAAACGTACTTGAAGATCATTGAGAAACTCCGCGCCGCGCGGCCCGGGATCGCGTTGACGACGGACTTGATCGTGGGTTTTCCCGGTGAGACGGATGAGGAGTTTCAGGAAACCGCAGCGCTCGTGCGCGAGGTGGATTTTGATCAGGGTTACATCTTCAAGTACTCGACGCGGCGCGACACGCCGGCGGCCACGATGCCGGGGCAGTTACCGGATGAGATCAAAGACGAACGCAACCAAACGATCCTCGAACTCATCAATGCCAGTGCGCTGAAGAAGAACGAGGCGTTGGTTGGGCAGACGGTTGAGATTCTGGTTGCCGGCCGCAGTGAGAAGGGGCCGAAACGAATGACGGGACGCACACGCTCCAACAAGATCGTGCTCTTCGACGGCGACGAGCGCCACAAAGGACAATTCCTGCCGGTTCGCATTGAGCGCGCGACAACCATCGCGCTCTATGGCGATCCGGCAATTCATAATTTATGACACTGAAACTGATTTCGATTGTAGTCGGGGCGGCCGTTATCGCGTTGCGCTTGCCGGGGTTGGTGGCGGCGGCGAAGTACCGGGATTTCATGGTGAAGTTTCCACGCAACGTGGTGCTTGGTCGCATTATTATGGGCGTTGTCGCGGCGATCGTGTGGTGGATCATGTATCACGCGGCGACCGACGAATGGAAATGGGCGCAGCCGTTTATTTTGCTTGGCGTGCCGGTGGTGTACTGGTTGGTTTATCAATTTGGGACACCGTATTTGTCAATGCGCGCTGTCGCGGCGCTGATGTTGTTAATCGCGAAGCAAATGATTGATGCCGCCGATCAAAGCGAATCATCGCTGCGGTTGATCGTGACGGTGTACGGGTATCTGTGGGTGGTGGCGGCAATCTGGATGGCGTCCGCGCCGCATCATTTCCGCGACCTGATTGGTTGGATGATGAAGGATGACAAACGCTGCCGGTTGACGTGTGCCGCCGGGGTGACGGTCGGTCTGGCGCTTGTCGCGCTGGGCGCGTTTGTGTATTGAGCCTTGCCGCGTGGCTCGGCGGGAGCCTCGCCCTCCCGAATGGAGAAATTAAACATTATGAATAATCTGGAAGTCTCGATTAGTCCGGCTGGTGAGAAGTTTCCGTTGCCGGCGAAGGAAGAATACGCTGCGGAATTAGCCCGGTTGGAGAAACTGGCCGGGGCCGCGCGGAAACAAGGCCGGGAAGTCGTCGTCGTCATGGGCGTCGGGTTCGTCGGCGCCGTGATGGCGGCGATTGTGGCCGACACCGTCGACAAGAAGGGGAAGCCGAGCAAGTGCGTCATTGGTTGTCAGCGACCAAGCTCTCGGAGTTACTGGAAAATTCCGTTGATCAACCGCGGCGTTTCGCCGGTCAAGGCGGAAGACCCAGAGGTCGACAAGATCATCGCGCGGACGGTGAACGAGAAGGGCACGCTGACGGCGACGTTTCATAGCGATTGTCTCAAGCTAGCCGATTGCGTCGTGGTGGATGTCCAGTGCGACTACAAGAAGAACGCGCTCGGCAACATGCGCGACGGCGAAGCCGACATGGCCGCGCTAGAAGCCACGATGAAAACCATCGGCCAGAAGATCCCGGCCAAATGTCTCGTACTCATCGAAACCACCGTCGCCCCCGGGACGACCGAATTCGTGGCGTGGCCGATTCTGAAACGCGCGTTTGCCGTGCGCGGCATCAAGAGCGAGCCGTTGCTGGCCCACAGCTTTGAACGCGTGATGCCCGGGCGCGAGTATGTCTCGAGCATTCGGGATTTCTGGCGGGTTTGTTCCGGTTGCAATCCCGCCGCGCGCAAACGGGTCGAGAAATTTCTCCGGGAAGTTCTGAACACGAAAGATTTCCCGCTCACCGTCATGGATCGTCCCATCGAGTCGGAGACTACGAAGATCGTCGAGAATTCCTACCGGGCGACGATTCTCGCGTACTTGCACGAGTGGAGTATTTTCGCCGAACGTAACGGCGTCGATCTCATCAAGGTCATTAAGGCCATCAAGATGCGGCCGACTCACAGCAACATCATATTCCCCGGCCCCGGCATCGGCGGCTATTGCTTGCCAAAAGACGGCGGTCTGGGTTACTGGGCTTACAAACACATTCTCGGTTTTGAGGATGGCGACACCGTTTTCAAAATCACGCCCACCGCGATCGACATCAACGACACGCGCGCGTTGCACGTCGCGGAATTGACGCGCGACGCGTTGCGCAACATGGGGCGTTACATTGCCGGCTCGGATGTGTTGCTGTGCGGGGCGAGTTACCGGCAGGACGTGGGCGATACGCGTTACTCCGGTAGCGAGCTTGTGGTGCGCAAGTTGACGGAGATGGGTGCGGCGTTGCGCGTGCATGATCCGTACGTGGACCACTGGTACGAACTCGAAGCGCAAGATAATTACCCCGCGCCCGGGCAGTCGTGGGCGCGATTCTTCCGCAGTCAGGGCGAATTGCAGGATTTGAAGATGCAGGCCGATTTGAAGGTCGCGCTCAAGAGTATCGAGGCTGTCATCTTCGCTGTCCCGCACCGGCAGTATTTGGAGTTGAAGCCGGAGGATGTGGTGAAGTGGGCGGGGCGCAAGATCGCGATTGTCGATTGCTACGGAATCTTGAGCGACGCGGTGATCGCTCGGTATTTTGAGCTGGGGTGTGAGGTGAAAGCGCTGGGGCGGGGGCATATTCAGCGGTTGAAGGAAGAGGTGCGTCGCAAAGCGAAGCGGTGAGCGCGAATCGCGAGTGTGGGAGCGGCGTCCCCGCCGCGATTAGTTGGGCGCCGGTCGCGGCGGGGACGCCGCTCCCACAAGAAAAACAGAAGTGAAATCTCCTCACATCCTCGTCATCCGTGGCGGCGCGATTGGTGATTTTATCATGACGTTGCCGGCCATCGCAGCGTTGCGCGAACGCTGGCCGGAGGCGCAATTGGAGGTGCTGGGGTATCCGCACATTACCGGGTTGGCTCAAGGGTACGCGGATGCCACGCGCTCGATCGAGGCCCGGCCGCTGGCGGGATTCTTCGTTCCGAACGGAATCCTTGAGCCGACGTGGATCGATTATTTCGCGAAGTTCAGTGTGGTCATTTCGTACCTGTTTGATCCCGACGAGATTTTTGCGAACAACGTCAAGCTGTGTGGCGTGAAACAATACATCTCCGGTTCGCCCAAGCCGTCCGACTTGCCGGCCGCGCGGCATTACTGCCGGCCCTTGGAGGCGTTGGCGATTTATGTGGACGAGCCGGTACCCCGCGTGTTTCCGAACGACAGTGACCGGGCGGTGGCGACGAAGTTCTTGGCCCGATTAGGGCGCGAGCGGATCGCGGCGATTCATCCCGGCAGCGGGGGCGAGCCGAAGAATTGGCCGGTGGAAAAGTTCGCTGCGTTGGCACGGTGGCTGGTGGATGAGATGGACTTTCAATTGGTCGTCGTGCGCGGTGAAGCGGACGAGGTGGCGGCGAACCAGTTGCTCGGTGAGTTGGCGCCGCGGCCGGTCACGCAGGCGACCGGGTTGAAACTCGTCGAACTTGCCGGTGTGCTGGAGCGATGTGCGCTGTTTGTTGGAAACGATTCCGGTGTGACGCACTTGGCGGCGGCGGTGGGCACGCCGACGGTGAGTCTGTTCGGTCCGGCCTCGTCGCCGATCTGGGAACCGCGCGGCGCGCAGGTGCGCGTGGTGCGGTTTGGCGTGAACGATGTGTCGCACGTCCGGCAAGCCATCGAACAAGTCTGGCGCTGATTCGATGAAACGTAACGCCCTCCTTAAGCCCGTCGGTCTGTTGTTCACGTTCGCCCCCAGCCTGGCTGATTGGATTTCAGCTCTTGAGATTCACCGGCGGCGATGGCGCGCTGTTTAACCTGGATTATTGGAAGTTCGAATAATGAGCACCATCTAAGGCGAGCAATACCGTCCCCAGTTTCACTTCACCGCTCGGCAAGGGTGGTTGAACGACCCGAACGGGCTCGTGTTTTACGAGGGCGAGTACCATCTGTTCTTTCAGCACAACCCCACGCACACTGACTGGGGCAACATTCATTGGGGGCACGCGGTCAGCACGGATTTGCTGCGCTGGAAGCAGCTCGACAATGCCATTGCCCCCGATGAACACGGGTTGATCTTCTCGGGCTCGGCGGTGGTGGATTGGACGAATACCGGCGGATTCCAGACCGGGCAGGAAAAGCCGCTGGTCGCGCTCTACACCACGTTTGGGCAGTATCAGAAGCCGGCCCGGCCGGACACCCAGTGCATCGCTTACAGTAACGACCGGGGCCGGACGTGGTCCAAGTTTGCCGGCAACCCGGTGTTGCCGATGATCAGCCCCGGCAACCGCGACCCGAAGGTGAATTGGCACGAGCCGACGCAACGCTGGGTGTTGTTCGGAGCCGATGGCCGATATGTGCTCGGGCAGTTCGACGGACGCGAGTTCCACATCGCGAGTGGCAAACAATCGCTCGATTGGGGGCCGAACTGTTACGCCGGCCAGACCTTCAGCGATGTGCCGCAGGGACGCTGGATCCACATCGCGTGGATGTCCTCCGGCCAGTACCCCGGCATGCCGTTCAACCAGCAGATGACTTTACCATGCGAGCTGACACTGAAGGATGGTCACCTCTGCAAGTACCCGGTCCGCGAGATTGCCGCGTTGTCCGGCAAGACTCACACTTGGCGAGATCTGACGGTGAAACCCGGTGCGAATCCGATCGCGGGCATTACCGGCGAGCTATTCGACATTGAGGCGGAGATTGCGTTGGGGGATGCACATGAGTTCGGTTTCGAGTTGCGCGGCCAGAAGATTCAATACGCGATGGGCGCCGGCGAACTTTTTTGCGCCGGTCGTTGCGCTCCGTTGCCTCCGGTCGACGGCCGGATCAAGTTGCGTCTGCTGCTCGACCGGTCATCGCTGGAAGATTTCGGCAACGAGGGGCGCAGCGCTTCGACTACGCAGTTTCTGCCGAAGCCCGACAACCAAAATCTCTCGTTCTACTCTAGCGGCGGCACAACAACGCTCGTGTCGCTCCAGGTCAGGGAACTGAAGCCGCGCTGAAGTCGTTGGCGGGCAAGCCATTTGGCTTGACGGTTTGCGGGGCGGCTACTAGAGTGCGCGCCATTCAATTTAACGAGGGAGAAATGAATAACATGACTAAACGGGACCTTGTAATTCGCATCAGTAACGATACCGGCTTGATTCAGCAGGATGTGATGGCGGTCGTCCAGAAGACGCTCGACTACATCACCGAAGCGATGATCAAAGGCCACACCGTCGAACTGCGCAACTTCGGCGTGTTCGAGGTCAAGCTGCGCAAACCGCGCGTCGGCCGCAACCCCAACGATCCCGGCAAGGACGTGCACATTCCGGCGCGCGCCGTGGTGAAATTCAAGCCCGGCAAGGAAATGCGCGAGCAGGTGTTGACCTTGACCCAGAAAATTAATAACCCGCCGCCCGCGACTCCGCCGGCTGCCTGAGGTTGACGCACAGGATATTTCGGCAGGGGCGGGGCTGACCCGCCCCTCTGATTTTAGACGAACCACATGAACGCACTCCCCGGCTTTCGCGATTTCTATCCCGACACGCTCGCCCTACGCCGGTACATCTTCGGCCAGTGGCGTGAAGTCGCGCGCCGGTACGGCTTCCGCGAATACGACGGCCCGCCGCTCGAACCGCTCGACCTCTTTACGCAGAAGTCCGGCGACGAAATCGTTGGCCAACTTTTCAACTTCGTCGACAAAGGTGACCGGGCCGTTGCGCTCCGTCCCGAGATGACGCCGACGCTGGCGCGGATGGTCGGTGCGCATCACCGGGACTACAAAAAGCCAATCAAGTGGTTCGCCGTTCCGCAATTGTTCCGGTACGAAAAACAACAGCGCGGCCGGCTCCGGGAACACTTCCAGTTCAACGCTGACATCATCGGCGAGAGCGATGTGGCCGCCGATGCCGAGTTGATCGCGTTGGCCATCGACACCCTCCGCAGCTTCGGTTTGAAACAGGAAGACTTCGTCGTCCGCGTCTCCGACCGGCGCGCGTGGCAGCGGTACCTAGCACTACTAGGCATCCCCGACGACCAGCAATACACGGCGATTCAGGCCGTGGATAAAATGGAACGTGAGCCGCTCGAAAAGACGCGCGAAAAACTCGGCGCCAAGGCTGATGAAATCATTGCTTTCGCCAACGATAAGTCGCCCAAGGATGAGTTGAAACAAATGCTCGCCTCCCTTGGCGACCTCGCGGCGTTCTGCGAAGTGGATTTCAAAATCGTGCGCGGCCTCGCGTACTACACCGGCATCGTCTGGGAAATCCACGACCGGAAAGGCGAACTCCGCGCCATCGCCGGCGGCGGCCGGTATGACAATTTGTTAAAGCTCGTCAGCGGCGTCGACTTGCCGGCGTTGGGGTTTGGGATGGGCGATGTGGTGTTGGGCGAGTTGCTGAAAGAGCGGGGGTTGTTGCCGAAGCTCGACCACGGGCTGGATTGCTACCTCGTGATTGCTGACGAAAGTCTGCGGGCGGCGGCGTTGAAGCTCGCGCATGATTTGCGCGATGCCGGGATTGCGGTTGAATACGCGCTCACGCCGGCCAAGGTCGGGAAACAGTTCCAGGCCGCCGGCAATTCCGGAGCCCGGTACGCCGTGACGATCGGACCGGAAGAGTGGAATGCCGGCGAAGTAAAACTAAAAGACCTTGCCGCCGGCAAGGAAGAGCGCGTGAAGGTCAGCGAGTTGAAGGAGAAAATTTCATGAAACGAACACATCATTGCAGTGAACTGCGGGCGCCGCACGTCGGTCAACGGGTCACCCTGGCCGGCTGGGTGCACGTCCGCCGCGACTTGGGCGGGATTGTCTTTATCGAGCTGCGCGACCGGGAGGGAAATACCCAGATTGTGTTCGATCCGCAACTCAACAAAACGTCTTGGGAATTAGCCCAGTCGCTCCGCAGTGAGTTTGTGATCGCTGTGGAAGGCACGGTTCGCCACCGGCCAGAGGGTACGATCAACGCGAAATTGCCAACCGGCGAAGTTGAATTGCTGGCGGACAAGCTCGAAATCCTGAACCCCAGCGAGACGCCGCCGTTTCAGCTCGACGAGACCGGGGCGCAAGCCGGTGAGGATCTGCGGTTGCAGTACCGGTATCTGGATCTCCGCCGGCCGACCATGGCGAAAAACCTACGGCTCCGGCATCGCGTCGCCAAGACGGTCCGCGATTATTTCGACGGTCATGGTTTTCTCGAAGTCGAAACGCCGATCTTGTTCAAGAGCACGCCGGAAGGCGCGCGCGAGTATCTCGTCCCCTCCCGCGTCAACGCCGGCAAGTTCTTTGCGTTGCCGCAGTCGCCGCAACAGTTCAAGCAGATGCTGATGGTCGCGGGCGTGGAGCGATATTTCCAGTTGGCGAAATGTTTCCGCGACGAAGACTTGCGCGCGGACCGGCAGCCGGAGTTTACGCAGATTGATTTGGAGATGAGCTTCATCGATCGCGAAGACATGTATGCGATGATCGAAGGTTTGCTCGTGGCGGTCTGGCAGGCGGCGCGCGGCGAGAAGATTCCGACGCCGTTTCCGCGGATGCCGTACAGCGAAGCGATGGAGCGGTTCGGGGTGGACAAGCCGGATACGCGCTTCGGTATCGAGCTGGTGGATCTGACGAAGGATTTTGCGGAGAGCAAGTTCAAGGTTTTTCGTGGTGCCGTGGATGCCGGCGGCGTGGTCAAGGCGATCAACGCGAAGGGGCTCGCGTGCGCGACGCAGGGTCAGATTGAACAGTTGACCGAGACGGCCAAGAGTTTCGGCGCGAAGGGGCTCGCGTTCATCAAGGTCGAAGGCGGCGAATGGAAATCGCCGATCGTGAAATTCTTCAGCGACGCGGAGAAGGCGGCCATGACGGCGAAGCTGAAGATTGAGGAAGGCGATTTGATTTTGTTTGGAGCGGATAAACGCGAGGTCGTGTGGGAAGTGCTCGGCCGGATGCGCTTGGTGGTCGCTGACCAGCTCAAGATCAAGCGCGAAGGCTGGAACTTTCTCTGGGTCGTCGATTTCCCGCTGATCAGCTTCGACACGGAAAAGAATCAGTATTCTTCGACGCATCATCCGTTCACCGCGCCGGTGGTCGACGATGTGCCGCTGCTCGCGACGGACCCGACGAAAGTGCGCGGTCAGCATTATGACATCGTCCTCAATGGCGTCGAGTTGGGTGGCGGCTCCATTCGAATTCACCAGCCCGATGTGCAGAAGCGGATCTTTGAAGATGTGTTGAAGATCCCGGCCGAAGTGGCGCAATCGCGCTTTGGCTACATGCTGCAAGCGTTCCGGTACGGCGCGCCGCCGCACGGTGGAATTGCGCTGGGCTTTGACCGGCTGTGCGCGATTCTCTGCGGCGCAGCCAACATCCGCGACGTCATCGCTTTCCCGAAGACGGCTAAGGCGTCGGATTTGATGACCGACTCGCCGGCGGAAGTTGAGGCAAAACAACTGCGGGATTTGCACATCAAGCTCGATCTTGAAGCTTGACGAAGGTTTCGGTACCAAACAAAAGCGGCGGTCAGGGTTGACCGCCGCTTTTTGCTTTTGCGCGTGAGCGCGGGAAGTTTACTCAGTCTTTTTCGGCTCTTCAGCGGCCGGCGTTGCCGGTAGAGCTAAATTCGGGGCCGCAACGGCAGGCGGAGTCACTTCCGCTTTCGGGACCTCGGGTGTGGCCGGGGCGGCTGGGGCCGGGGCAACTTCCGCTTTCGGCGGTTCCGGTATGGCCGGGGCCGCGGGTGCCGCTTTACTTTGGATATTGGTGTGGGGAGGTTCGACCTGAGGCGGCGCTTGGATGGCCGGCGATGTGGAAACGGCGGGCGGTTCGTTGGTCAACATTTTATTGGAGTACTTAGCGTAACGCGGTGGGAGGCCGACCGGTGGTTGGTCAACCCAGCGGATGGCGACAATCGTCACGCCTTGACGGAAAGAATCGGGATTGAAGCGATTCACCTGGCTGATCGAGGCTTGCTTGACGGCTGCGCCACCAGCCGAGGCATCGCCGGAGACGATACCATACTGGGTGCTGAAGAAGACTTGGCCATCGACGAACACCAAGGCATCCGCTCCGAGTTCAACGCCCTTCTTCACGAGCGTCGAGAGGTGGCCTTCGACGGGCTGGGCATACAACGGGCTATTGATCCGCAGCTCGGCGAGGACTTCATACGGCGCGGGCGGCAAGCTGGTGAAAACCGGCAAATCGTAGCGGATGCTGACGATCGCGCCGTTGGCGGTCGGCCACGTTTGTTGTTCGCCGACATAGGGTCGCACGGACGCGGTCGCGCAACCGAGGGCGAGTGAAAGTCCAATGGCACAGAGGCTGTTCTTTATCATATAGCTCCAGAGTTATTAGCTTGGGATACCTTCACCGAAGGTGTCGTTCCCTTACCACACGCGACTTCCGCTTGTGAAGCCTAAACTGTGACTCGCGCCGAGCACTCGACACTGCCCGACGGTTTTGCTATTCAAATCGCATTCATGAAATTGCGTCGTGAAATCCTCGGTGACGTTCGCCGCGTCGTCGTCAAGTTTGGCACTGGCCTTTTGACGGACGACCAAAACCGGCTCGCCGTCCCGGCCATCGAACGCCTCGCCCGGCAAGTGGCCGCGCTGCGCAAACAAGGGCAGGAAGTGGTTCTCGTCACTTCGGGTGCGATTGCCGCCGGCATGGGCGCGCTCGGGTTCGCCCAACGCCCCAAACTCCTGCCGGAACTCCAAGCCGCCGCCGCCATTGGCCAAGGCAAACTCATGGCGCTCTATGGCGATGTTTTCGGCAAACTCAATCTCCACGTCGCCCAAATTCTCCTCACGCACGACGACCTCAAATCGCGCGCCCGGCACCTCAGCGCCCGCAAAACCCTCGACACGTTGCTCGCGCGGGGCATCGTTCCGATCATCAACGAAAACGACACCGTCGCCGTCGAAGAAATCAAATTCGGCGACAATGACCGGCTCGGTGCGCTCACGGCCACGCTCATCGATGCCGACTTGCTTATCATTCTCTCGCACGTGGACGGTCTCCTCGATCGCGCGAAACAGCTCGTGCCGGTCGTCCCGGAAATCACCCGCGAAATCGAAGCCCTCGCCGGTGGCACCGACCGCGTCACCAGCGTCGGCGGTATGAAATCGAAAATCGACGCGGCTAAAATCTGCACTCGGGCCGGCATCCCGCTGATCATTGCGCATGGCGACCGGGCTGACGCCATCACCAGCGTCGTTGCCGGCGAGGATCTCGGCACCATTTTCCTCCCCAAGACCGGTAAGCTGGAAAGCCGGAAACGCTGGATCGCATTTTTCCAGAAGCCGGCCGGCATCCTCGTTGTGGATGACGGGGCGCGGGTGGCTTTGTGTGCCGGTGGGAAAAGTCTGTTGGCGAAAGGCGTCATCCGCACCGAAGGAAAATTCACAACCGACGATGTGGTCAGTATTCACGATGCAACCGGTAATGAGTTTGCGCGCGGTCTGATCCGGGCCGGGAGCGTGCTGGTGCACCGGGATGACTTGGTAATTCTATGAGCGAAATGAAACGATTGGCCGAAGGTTCGCGGGATGCGGCGCGTGCGTTGGCCAAACTTGACGCCGCCGCCAAGAACAAACTCCTGCTCACGATGGCCGATGGGATTGAACGCGCCGCCGGCACGATTAAGGCCGCGAACGCGAAAGACCTCGCTGCCAACGCGAGTCTCCCGCCGGCTATGCTGGATCGGCTCAAACTCGACGACAAACGGATCGCCGACATTGCAAAAGGCGTCCGGGAAGTTGCTGGATTGCCGGACCCGGTCGGCACGACCATCAGCGAATGGACGCGCCCCAACGGAATTCGCATCAAGAAACAACGCGTTCCCATCGGAGTCATCCTCATCATTTACGAGTCACGTCCCAACGTGACGGCCGATGCCGCGTGTCTTTGCTTCAAGACCGGTAACGCCGTCATCCTCCGTGGCGGCAGCGAGGCGATTCACTCGAATCTCGCGCTGGCAGCCGCGATGAACGTCGCTGGGTTGCCGGCGCATAGCATCACGGTTGTCCCGACGACTGACCGCGCGGCGATTGACGACCTGCTGAAGCTTGATGAACTTATCCAGCTTTGCATCCCACGCGGCGGCGAGGGACTGATTCGCGCGGTAGTCGAGAAGTCGCGGATTCCGGTCATCAAACATTACAAAGGGATCTGCCACGTCTTCGTCGACCGCGACGCCGATTTCGATATGGCGGAGAAAATCGTCATCAACAGCAAGTGTCAGCGCCCCGGAGTCTGCAACGCTGTCGAGACTTTGCTCGTGGACTCCGCCATTGCTGACAAGTTTCTGCCGCGGATCGAAAAAGCGCTGGCCGATCACAAAGTCGAAATCCGACGTGACGCAGACTGGACGACCGAATACCTCGATCTCATTATCGGGCTGCGCGTAGTCAATGGCATTGATGAAGCGATTGAGCACATCACGAAATATGGCAGCGCCCACAGCGACGCCATCGTGACGAAGAATAAAGCGACCGCCGAAAAATTCCTCCACGAAGTGGATTCTTCCAGCGTTTTCTGGAACGCCAGCACGCGTCTTGCCGACGGTAGCCAATATGGTTTCGGCGCAGAGATCGGCATCAGCACCGACAAACTCCACGCCCGCGGCCCGATGGGCTTGGAGGAATTAACGAGCTACAAATATGTCGTCATCGGCGAAGGTCAGATCCGCCAGTGATGACACCGGCTGAACGCGCCTCTCAAATTCAGGACCAAATACCGGCGGGAGGGCTTTTTGCCGGGATGACTTGGCGAATCGCGCCGGAGGCGTTTGCTCTGCCGGCGGAGTTGGTCACCAGTCTTGAAGCTCTCGGGCCGCAGTTGCTGGCGTTCTACCGGGCGTGCAACACCCTCTACCGGCATTCGCTCGTCGGTAAGCAGCCGAAATGGGTCGCCGAGTATCTCGATGCCGGTAAGCCGGAGCGGTTGTTGGAGATTTCCCGGCAGGAACGGATCAAGTCGCACATTCCGCGGGTGATTCGGCCGGATGTGATTTTGAATGATTCACACTTTTTCATTACCGAGCTCGATAGCGTGCCGGGTGGGATTGGGTTGACCGGTTGGCTCGGGAAAACTTACGCGGAGCTTGGCGATCCGATCGTCGGCGGGGCTCACGGGATGATGGAGGGGTTTTCGCAGGCGATGCAGATCGAGAAGCATCCGTTGTCGGTCGTGGTGAGCGAGGAGTCGGCGACGTACCGGCCGGAGATGGAGTGGCTGGGCCGGCAATGTGGCTTTGGCGTGATGAGACCGGAGGAGTGGACGGAAACCCGAGCGACGGCGTACCGGTTTTTTGAGTTGTTTGATTTGCCGAATGTGGCGAATGGGTATGAGATCTTGGCCGGTAATGTGACGCCGCCACCGAAGCCGCAGTTGGAAGAGAAGATGTGGTTTGCGTTTTTGTGGATGGAGCAGCTCCGGCCGTTCTGGCGGGAGCAGTTGGGCGAGGGGACGTTGCAGGCGTTGCAGGCGGTGATGCCGCGGACGTGGGTTGTGGACGCGACGCCGGTGCCGCCGCACGCGGTGATACCGGGGTTGGAGATTAATAGTTGGCGGGAGATGGCGGCGTTTTCGCAGAAACAGCGGGAGCTGGTGTTGAAGATTTCCGGTTTTCACGAGGAGGCTTGGGGCAGTCGCGGGGTGTATGTGGGACACGACTTGCCGGCGGCGGAGTGGGGGGCGGCGATTGAACGGGCATTGGCGTCGTTCCCGGAGCATCCTTTTATTTTGCAGAAGTTTGAGAAGTCGAAACTCTTTGAGGCGGCGTACTTTGATTTTGAGACGAATGCGGTGACGAGCTTCCCGGGGCGAGTGCGGTTATGTCCGTATTATTTTGTGCACGCCGACGCGGCAAAGCTCGGGGGGATTCTGGCGACGATTGTGCCGGCGAACAAAAAAATTATTCACGGGATGACGGACGCGGTGTTGGCGCCTTGTCGCTTGCAGTAACGAAGCGCGTTCGTATAATCCGCCGCTCGTATGGAACACGTTTACTTAATTGGCGCGCAGCCAACGTTTGGACTTAACCGCATCGAGTTTTTGCAGTCTGATCTGGTCGGTTACCCGATGTGGCAATACGCGGCCTCGGTGGCGTGGATCGCGCTGGCATTGATCGTCGCGCCGGTCATGGACTTTGTCATGACGCGGGTGCTGAAAAAACTCACCGAGAAGACCGATACCGACCTCGACGACAAGCTTTTGGAGATTCTTCACAAGCCGGTGAAAGCGATCGTGGTGTTGGGGATGCTCAATACCGGGTTACATTTCTTCGAGTGGCCGGCGGTCGTCGAGAAAGTGTTGGGGACGGTTTTCACCATCGCGGTGGCGATCACGGTGATCTATGTGGCGGTGCGGTTGGTGGATTTGCTGATGGACTATTTTGCGGCGAAAGCGTTCGTTGGCGACCCGGCTTTGGCAGGGATGATGTTGCCGGTGCTCGGGCGGACGTTCAAGGTATTCGTCATCATCATCGGGGCGTTGACGACGGCGCAGGTGATGGGCTTTCCGATTACGAGTGCGCTAGCGGGTTTGGGTGTTGGCGGGATCGCGGTGGCGTTGGCCGCACAGAGCACGCTCGCCAATGTGTTTGGGTCGATCACGATCCTTACCGACCGGCCATTTAGCGTGGGCGACGTGGTGAAGATTGAGGCCGTTGAGGGGAAGGTCGAGTCGATTGGTTTGCGCAGCACGCGCATTCGCACGCATGATGGTCATTTCGTCACGATCCCCAATAAGACCGTGGCTGATGCCGCGATTATTAATATTTCCCGCCGGCCGAATATCCGGCAGTTGATCACCATCAGTCTCACCTATGACACGCCGGCGGCGCGCGTGCAGGAAGCGGTCGGCTACCTGCGCGAAGTCTTCAAGGCGCATCCGTTGACGCATGATTTCATTGTCAACTGGCGTGATTTCGCGCCGAGTTCGCTCGACATCTTCGTCGTCTACTGGTGCAAGACGACGGACCTGAAAGAGTTTTTGGTGGCGCTCGAAGAGATCAACCTCGAAATTAAGCAACGCTTTGATGCCGCGAAATTGGAGTTTGCCTTCCCGACGCAGACGATTCAGTTGCAGACGGTGCCGCCGAAGGCTTGACCCTGTGGGGATGGTCGGCTATTTTGGCCGCAATCTGCGGGCGTAGCATAGTGGTAATGCTCCAGCCTTCCAAGCTG
>JBAXYB010000037.1:0-26428 GCA_037127585.1 Verrucomicrobiota bacterium | reverse complement strand
CGAGCGACGCCGAGGTGACTGTGTGCGCGTATTTCGCCAGCACCCCGTGCCGGTAACGCGGCTTGGGCTGCTTCCACGCTTTCCGGCGCGCGGCGATCTCCTTGGCCGCCACATCCAGTGTCAACTGCCGGCGTTCGGCGTCGATCGTGATCGTGTCGCCATTCTTGATCAACGCCAACGTCCCGCCGTTGTAAGCCTCCGGCGTGATGTGGCCGACGACAAAGCCATGCGTGCCACCGGAAAAACGTCCGTCGGTGATGAGCGCAACGTCTTTGCCGAGACCTTGCCCCATGATCGCGGAAGTCGGGCCGAGCATCTCACGCATGCCGGGGCCGCCGCGCGGGCCTTCGTACCGGATCACGACGACGTCGCCTTTGACAATCTTCCGCGCGAGAATCGCGTGCATCGCTTTCTCCTCGGAATCAAACACGCGGGCGCGGCCGGTAAAGACCAGCCCTTCCTTGCCGGTAATTTTCGCGACGCCGCCGTCGGGCGCGAGGTTGCCGCGGAGGATGACGAGGTGGCTCGTGCGTTTGATCGGATCAGTGAGCGGACGAATGATCGTCTGCCCGGCCGGGTACGGCGGCGTACCGGCCAAATCTTCCGCGACTGTTTGCCCGGTCACTGTCCGGCATTCGCCGTGAAGCAGCCCGGCGTCGAGCAACGTCTTCATCAACGGCCGGATGCCGCCGATGGCGATGAGTTCGCTCATCAAATGTTTGCCGCTCGGTTTCAGGTCAGCGAGGACCGGCACGCGTTTGCCGACGCGCGTGAAGTCATCAATCGAAAGTTTCACCCCGGCCGCGTGCGCCATCGCGATCAAATGCAACACGGCGTTTGTCGAGCCGCCGAGCGCGACGACGACGGTGATGGCGTTCTCGAAGGCTTTCTTCGTCATGATGTCGCGCGGCCGGATGCCGAGCCGCAACAAGTTGACCGCCGCCGCGCCCGCGCGCCGGCAATCGTCCAGCTTGTCGGGCGACGTGGCGTTCTGCGCGGAGCTGTTCGGCAGACTCATGCCGAGGGCTTCGATGGCGCTGGCCATGGTGTTCGCGGTGTACATGCCGCCGCAGGAACCGGGGCCGGGAATCGCGCAGGATTCGACCGCGAGCAATTCCCGGTCGTCAATCTTACCGGCGGCGTGAGCGCCGACGGCTTCGAAGACGGAAACGATATCGAGTTTGCGGGGCGAGCCGGTGATGCAGCCCGGTAAGATCGTGCCGCCGTAAACGAAGACGGCTGGCCGGTTCAACCGCGCGATGGCGATCAGACACCCCGGCATGTTCTTGTCGCACCCGCCGATGGCGACCAACGCGTCCATGCCTTCGCAGCCGGCGACGGTCTCGACTGAATCGGCGATGACTTCGCGCGAGACGAGCGAATACTTCATCCCTTCCGTCCCCATCGAAATGCCGTCGGAGATGGTGATGGTGTTGAAGATGATCGCCTTGCCGCCGGCGGCGTTCGCGCCGCGTTCGGATTCGAGGGCGAGTTTATCAATGTGCATGTTGCACGGAGTGACCATGCTCCACGTGGACGCGATGCCGACGATGGGTTTCTGAAAGTCCGCCGACTCGAATCCGACCGGGTACAACATCGCGCGCGCGGGCGCGCGGTCCGGACCATCGAGCAAAATGGATGAATGGGGGCGCAGGTTTTGTTTCATGGTTAATCTCCAAAACGAATTTGATTGGCGGCACGTTGCGCGATGGCGGTAGCTTCGTCAATCGTGTTTCCGAGCGCGGTGACGTGGCCCATCTTGCGGCCGGGCGCGCTTTGAAATTTTCCGTAAACGTGAACGTGCGCGCCGGCCACTTGCAAAGCCGCCGCCAAACCGTGCGGCGTGCCGGAACCTTTACCGGCGCCGAGCAGATTCACCATCGCGGCGGCGGGCGCTACCAGCGCCGGCGAACCGAGCGGCCAGCCGAGCACGGCGCGGACATGGTTTTCAAATTGCGAACACTGACACGCCTCGATGGTGTAGTGGCCGGTGTTGTGGACGCGCGGCGCGATTTCGTTGATGACGAGCCGGCCATCGGCGAGTTCAAACAGTTCCATCCCGAAACTGCCGACGCCGCCGACGGCAACGATGGCGCGTTCGGCCATGTCGGCCGCGGCGGGCGCACTGATCGGCGCTTTGGTGACGTGACAGATATGGTCGCGGTTGATGGTTTCTACGACGGGATACCGGGCGACTTGGCCGGTTTGGCTGCGGGTGATGATGATCGCGAGTTCCCGGACGAACGGACAAAATTCTTCGACGTAAAGCGCGCCATCGAGTTTCGCCCACGCCGCCGGCAAGTCGTCTGCGGTGCGGACGGTGGCGTTGCCTTTGCCGTCGTATCCATTGCGGCGTTTCTTCAGCACGCACGGAAAACCGAATTGCCGGACGGCGTCGGGCGTCGGCGTGTCGGCAAAGCGCGGGACCGGTAAGCCGGCGGCGGCAAAGGTTTGTTTCTGGAGAAGTTTGTCTTGGACGAGCCGCATCGTCGCCACGCTGGGAAACAACGCCGGTAACGGTTCGAGCGCGGGGAGATTGACGAACTCGCTTTCGAGCGTGACCACGTCCACGAGGCCGGCCAGTTTTTGTGTCCAGGCCGGGTCATTCCAATCACCGTCGAGTGCCGGCGCAACGAGACTGCGGCCGGGTAGTTCGAGGACGACCACATCGCAGCCGAGTTGCTTCGCGGCGGCGGCAGTCATCTTGGCGAGTTGGCCGCCGCCGAGAATTCCCAGTCGCGGTGCCGGTTGGGCGGAAGTCGGCATGGCTACGGGGTGAACTTTTCGTAGTCGGCGACGGTCCCGCCTTGCAGACAGCAGTCGATGATCTGCCGGCCGACGGACCGGAGGTCTGGTTCGACGAATTGCCGGAGTTGCTGGTGGAAAAAGTTCGTCAACTGCTCGGCACCGGCGTCGAAGGCTTCGTCGCCAACTTCGGGCTGGGTGTTGACTTGCAAGAACCAGCGGGGGATGGCCGCGCCTTCCACGGTGAGGCTGTACATGGAATTTCCCAGCAACGGGCAGCGCGAAGGCTGCAATTGGCCGGGCTTGAACGGCGCATGGCCGCGGCGCGCCAGGTATTCCCGCGCAATCCATTGCGGCATGAAACCCGTCTCCCACGCGCCGATGTGTTGGTTCGGGCAGATGATGAACATCGTTTTCGGGCTGTCGAGAATCTGCTCCAGTAACAAATTGGCTTGGGTGACCTTGCGGCCTGTCGCAAACGGCCAGTAGGAGCCGACGCCTTCGCTGCTCATCCCGTCGGTGTCCACGATGCTGGGGTTGGAATGGCCGCGCGGTGCGACCAAGCGCCACAACCACGCCAGCGCCGGTGGCAGGACGTGAAACAGGCCGATGATGCCGTAGCTGGGTTTTTCGCGCGTACACGGCGGCGTCCGGATCCCGATGCTCCGCACGTCCACGCCGACCGGCCCGTGGACGATATTATGAATGATCGCCCGGGGAATGATCACGCGGGGATTGGGACACGACTTGCCGGGCGCGTCTTGAATGTGCTCCCAGATCAACGCGCGGCTGCGCGGCTCGGCCTCAATGTTGAGAAAGAGCAACGGTTGGGGCGGCTGGACGGTCAAGGCTTCCAAGTGCGGATCCACGCCGTAGCGGTCAATGTGATTGACGCGCACAAACCAGCCGGTTTCCGCATCGGCCACATGCAACTGCCCGTCGTCGGTCTGCAAGTGCGGATGGCAAAGCGCCATGTCGTCGTTGACCGGGTGCAATTCACACATCCGCGGCAACTGCAAATGGCGTTCCTCGCCGGTGACGAGATTGCGCCCGAGCAACAACCGGCCGTCCGGTTCGCGGTGAGCCAGTTCCAGCATTTCGCTTTTGCCTCCGCCGCTCGCGCCTTCGTGCATGATGGTGAGCACATTGTCGTAGGGGGTGACGACCTGCACGGTGGAACAATGCGCGACCACCCAGCCATCGCGTTCGGCGCCGGCAATCAGCGCGCCGTACACGCCTTTCTTGGCGCTCGGACCGGGATAGAGGTTGTAGGAAAAAATCTCGTGCTGTTGATCCTGGCGCGCATGCACCACCATCTGGCGCCCGGCAAAATGCGTGTGGCGAAACGGCGGCGCGACATAAATGATCAACCGCGGCACAAACGGAGTCGGCACCGCAGCTAGCGGGATAAACTCTTGCAACAACGCCAGCCCGAACGCGAAAAAGCCGGCATTGGCCGGGGCAATGACCAGCGCGTCCATTCCCAACGTCTTGCCGCCGGCATGAAAGCCGAACACGGCCAGCTCCTGCTGTTGCAGCCACGCGAACGTCTCCGCCCGCACGTCGCGAAAGTCCCGGCCGAACCGCTCTGCAAACCGCGGCTTATCGGTCGGCAACTCGTCGGCAATCGTCATACAATCCGGATCGCGCCGCCGCATATACGGCTCGACGTAATTGGCCGCGATGCCGTTGCGTACTCGGGCGACAATCGCCTCGACGACGCGGCCTTGACCGGGAACGTCATAAGCCACCTCAAACGAATCGCTACCCGGTCCCCCGACAGCAAAATCAACCAGTTCCGCCAGAGTGGCCGGCACGACCACCTTCGGGGCCACCGCCAGAATCGCAGCGACGTCCGGCGGAGGATTTAGTTTTTTCCAATCGTTCATATTGAGTGCGGGGGCTGTTATTGTTGGGTTAGTGGCTCTCCACTGCGATGGAGTTATTAGCGATTCGCCGCGCGATAGTAAATCAAAACTAACGGTTTGCCGGCGCTCAACGTGACTTCCCGCGCGCCGCCGCCAGAAACGCGGTCGCGTAAGCCGAGAGCGTTCCCATCCGCGACAGCGCACCAATCACCAATGCCGGTGGGGCGGGTTGCAATGGCCGGAGTTTCAAACGCGGCCCGGCCAGACACGCGAGCGATTGCGGCACGATGGCCACCCCGCGCCCGGCCTCGATGGCGGCCATCAAACTCGTGACGCTGTCATGTTCCTCCGCAATGGCCGGTGCCTTTCCGAAAAACTGCACGAGCTGGTCGTGATACTCCGGATACTGATCCCGGTCATACGCGAGCAACCGCTCCGTCGCCACCGCCGGCAACCCGACTTGCCGGCGGCGCGCCAAGGGATGTGTCACCGCCACCGCCACACACCACGCATACCGGCGCAGTTCCTCAAACCGCAAACCGGTCAGCGCCGCCTTCGTCGGTTGCACCAGCAACGCCAGATCGAGCCGGTCGTCACACAACCCGGCCAGCATCTCGCGCGTCGAGAGATCATGCAACGCCACGCGCGCGCCGGGATTCGTCTCCTGAAACGCCCGCAACGCCGCCGGCAGGATTTCCACCGTCAACGACGGCGCGTAGCCGACGCGCAGTTCGCCCGACTGGCCGGTCGCCTGAACCACCCGCACCGCTTCGTCCATTCGACGCAACACGGCCTTCGCCTCCACCACAAACGCCCGGCCCGCTTCCGTCAACCGCACCGCCCGCGCCGTGCGCTCGAACAATTTCACGCCGAGAGTTTCTTCGAGATCGCGGATTTGCCGGCTGATGGCCGGCTGCGCGACCCGCAACCGCGCCGCCGCCCGGCTGAAGTTCAACTCCTCAGCGACGGTCACAAAATAGCGCAGATGCCGGAGTTCCATCTCGCGGACGATACCCGGCAGGCATCGCTGTCGAAAGAACAAAGTATTGGGTGACCGGCACAATGCCGGCTACCGTGGCCACATGAAAACGATCAACATTCTCAAGCGGCCCGCGGCGGAACGCGGGATCACGGAACTCGGTTGGCTGCATGCGCGGCATTCATTCTCCTTCGGCGATTATTTCGATCAGGATCAAATGGGCTTTCGCTCGTTGCGCGTGATCAACGACGACACCGTCGAGCCGGGCGGCGGCTTCGGCACGCATCCGCACCGGGACATGGAGATCTTCACGTACGTCATCGAGGGCGAGTTGGAACACAAAGACTCAATGGGCAATGGCCGGGTGATCCAGGCCGGTGACTTGCAATACATGAGCGCCGGCAGTGGCGTGCGACACAGCGAGTTCAATCCATCCGCCACGAAGCGGACACACTTGCTGCAAATCTGGATTCATCCGCAAGAGCCCGGTGGCGCGCCGCGTTACGCCGAACACAAACTCGGCAACGCCGCGCAGCCGGATGCGTTGACGCCGTTGTTTGCCGGTCAGCATCGTGCTGATGCGGAGTTTTATTTCGGCAAGCTCGCCGCGGGCAAATCGCTCACGTTGCCGGTCAAGGCCGGTTCCGGCGTGTGGATTCACGTGATTGCCGGTAGTGTGACGGTTGGCGGCGAAGATGTGGACGCCGCCGATGGCGTGGCCGTCGAAGGCGCGGAAGAACTCGAAATCAAAGCTGACCGGAACGCGGAGTTTCTCGCGTTCGTGCTGGCATAAGACAAAGGACATCATGAGCACTGAAAAACTTCAATCACTCGCGCGCGACCTGCGCAAAACACCGCCGCGCAGTCCGCGCGAAACACTCGGCGGATTCGTCATCGCCGCGCGCATGCTCGACAAGGCGCGCGCCGACGTCCTTGGCATTCACGGCGAATACAACTTCTATCCGTGCGGTCTCGGCGGTTACTTCTGGAAGTTTACCGGGCTTGACCATCAGAAGTTCAAGGACTTCGTGGCCACGGGCGCGACCGATGCCGAGGTGGACGCGTGGATTCGCGAGCACGCCGTCGTGAAAGACAAGCTGAAGATCATCCGTTGGAACAACGAGATGATCGGCCTGCGCCTCTGCGATCTGGCCGACGGTTCGCAGGAATACCTGGCTGCTTACATCCCGCAATTCTGCAAACCGGCCAGCAAAGTGAAATTCTTCTTCGATGTTTACGACGTCGAGGAAGGCGTACTGTAAACCGACAAGCTCACTAGTGAAATCCGCGGTCGCCGCATTGCGCTCGCGACGAAACGGCAAACTAGCTATTTACCGGCTTCGAGGATTTTTTTCAGCGCCAGCAATTCCTCGGTGCATTCGGGGCAGATGGCGAGATGTTCTTCCACCCGGCGCAACGCTTCGGCGAGAGGCTGACTGGCTAATTGACGCTCGGCGAACTCGCTGATGCCCTGCTGGCACTCGGTGCAGGTCAATTCTTGGTCTTGCGTCCCGACGACGCTTTCGACCAAGCCGGCGAGTTGTTCTTTGGAGAGTGGTTTCATGACGCAAAGGTGGTGCGAATGGTTTCGGCGGTGATGCCCTCGGCGGCGAGCGCGGCCTTCAATGCCCGGCGCGCGTCGTGGACGAGTTTGTGCGCGGCGTTGCGATTC
This sequence comes from Verrucomicrobiota bacterium, assembly GCA_037127585.1. GTDB lineage: Bacteria > Verrucomicrobiota > Verrucomicrobiia > Palsa-1439 > Palsa-1439 > CAINDI01. The sequence continues at coordinate 19,164 of JBAXYB010000037.1, read as the reverse complement.
GTGCCGAGCAACGCGACGATTTGATCGAATGGCAAACCGTCGAGCGAGCCGGCAATGGCCGCGCGTTGTTTGTTGGAAAGTTTTTCGGCCACCGCCTTGCGCAGCGCGCGGACGAGGCGGTCGCTGTCCTCGTTGCCGCCCGGCACGGCGTCGGCGGTCACGGCGACGGCGAACCGCTGGCCGTCCTCGGTAAACTGATCGAGCGAGACGTCGCGCCAGCGTTTCCGTCGCAACTCGGTGAAAGCGACGTTGACGGCGATGGCGTGCGCCCACGTCGTGAATTGGCTGCGACCGGAGAACTGGTCGAGCCGCGCGAGAATTTTCACAAGCGCGTCCTGCGTGAAATCTTCGAGATGCGCGTCGCTCACGTCGCCGCGACCGGCGAACGCGGCGCGGAGTCCGTTGAGCAAGGTCGCGCGCAACTCCGTCACGGCGCCGGCATTGTCCGCCGCGCGCAGGGCTTCCGGCCAGTTGATTTCTTCGGCGACCATGTTGCACGTGAGTCTAACAGTCGCGCGATTGATTGCGAGCCGGATTCTGAGCTGCACGCGGGCGAAACCTTCGCCAAGCCGGTGCGTGACTGTTAACCGTTCAGGAAAGTAAAAGTTGTCGGCGCAGATTTGCATTGTGTCAGTTTCGTTGTTCGTAACCGAGATTCGATCCAACACTCTGACGTGGTGGACGCGTGACGCCTTACCCCGGCAGCGTTGAAAGCAAAAAAAACGACGGGATATTTCTATCCCGCCGCCGTTTTGCATTTATTGCCGCGATTACTTGCCGTGCTTGGCGACGAGCGTGGGCCAGTTCTTATCGGCCTTGGCGACGTTGGCATCGAAGTCTTCGTTGAACTTCTTCAAGATAGCTTTGTTCAGGTTGAGATACAGCTTGCCGTCACGAATCTGCCAGGTGCTGATGTCCACCGGGAACAGCGCGCCGACCGACACGCCGAAGGCGCAGTAACCGCCGCATTGCGGGGCGTATTTTTCCGGCGCGGCCTCGAACAAACTCTTGTGTTCCTTGCTTGCGAATATATACGTCGCACCTTGGTAGGTGGCCGTAATTCCGGGATCGCCGTTGACCGGTTTGTGATCCGTGAAAAACGCCACGGTGTCGTAGCCGCTGAGAGCGATGTTGCTTGCGCCGGAGACATTGACGAGGTCGGCCGCGTGCGCGGTGACGGCCAAAGCGGCGGTCATGATACTGAGGGCGATGAGGCTTTTGATCTGTTTCATTTTACGTTTCTTTCTTCTGTTGGTTTTTTGTTTGCGGTCGTTCGCCGCGATTGCGGCTTACAGGTTGGATGCGGTGCGGGATGAATTACTTACCCGTGGAAGGAAAATATCGAGCGGACGGCGATAAAGCGGTGTTGACGCTTGAACAATCCACGTCTCACAGAGACGTGGCTACACCGGAACTGCCGCAAATGGATTCCGCTCCCAGCGAAAGTTCCGGTCGCTCTCGGCGATCGGCTGGTCGTTGATGCTGGCGTACCGGAATTTCATGTAGCCGAGGTCGTCGAACTCCCAGTTCTCGTTGCCGTGGGCGCGAAACCACTGGCCGGTGGCGTCGTGGTATTCGTACTCGAAGCGCACGGCGATGCGGTTGCCGGTAAATGCCCACAAAGTCTTCTTTAGCCGGTAGTCCAGTTCGCGCTCCCATTTGCAGCGGAGAAACTCGACGACTTGCGCGCGACCGTGCAGGAATTCGGTGCGGTTGCGCCATTCGGTGTCCTCGGTGTACGCGAGAGACACGCGTTCGGGGTCGCGCGTGTTCCATGCATCTTCGGCAGCCTGAACTTTTTGCCTGGCAGTTTCCTCGGTGAACGGCGGCAAGGGTGGGCGTGGCTTCATGGTATTGCGATGGCTCCGGCAACCCGATTCTTTAGCACGGGCAAAAGTTCTTTTTCAAACCACGGATTCTTCTTCATCCAAATGCGATTACGCGGCGACGGATGCGGCAACGGAAGAAATTCCGGCAAATATTCCCGGTAACCCCGGACGGTCGCAGTCAAATTCTCGCCGGCGCGTTCACCGAGGTAATGCATTTGCGAATACTGGCCGATGAGCAGCGTGAGCCGCACCGCTTCCATCTGCGCCAAGAGCGCGGGATGCCAGAGCGGCGCGCATTCTGGACGCGGCGGCAAGTCGCCGGCTGTTCCCGCGCCTGGATAACAGAAGCCCATCGGTATCAGCGCAAAGAGTTTCGTGTCATAAAACTGTAGCGCGTCCACGCCAAGCCAAGCGCGCAAGTTTTCGCCGCTCTGATCCTGCCACGGTATGCCGGACTCGTGGACTTTCCGGCCCGGTGCCTGCCCGATGATGAGCACGCGCGACCGGGCGCTGGCCGCCAACACCGGTCGCACACCGTTCGGCAGATGTGCCGTGCAAACGGTGCATTGCGAGATTTGGCGGAGCAAAGTTTTCATGGTGCGGACGGATTCAACTGAGCTTCCAGTTCGGCGATGCGTTGGCGGAGCGGCGCGACGGCCGTTTCAACCTCGGCTTCCGTGAAACGCGGCGTGATGTACTTCGGGCAGTTCCAATCGAACGAGACAACTTCGATAATGAAGACGCGCTCGACAATGCGCTGTTCGTCGGGTCCGGCAAACTGCGTGACGAGTTCGGGATGTTGCCGGGCATCCTCGACGCGGGCGTGGCCGAGTATTTTCAGGCGCGTGCGTTGCGGGTAGTCCATGAGGAACAGACAGACCCGGTCGTTCACCGCGAGGTTGCCGGTGGACAACATCTGCCGATTGCCCTTGTAGTCCGCGAACGTCAGCGTTGTTGGACTGACGACGCGGAGAAAGCCCGGCTTGCCGCCGCGATGTTGCACATACGGCCAGCCGGTCTCGGTGACGGTGGAGAGGTAAAACGAATCGCGCGTGGCGATGAATTGCGCTTCGTCATCCGTGAGCGCATCGCGCGCACGTTCGCTGCGCACGTCCAGCGCGCGTCCGAAATAGTGCCGCTGAGCTTGCGCGACGGCGGGCGTGACCATCAGTTCAAGGAATTTGTCGGCCATAACTTTCTTGCGCTCCGAGTATCTAGGTCTGGTTCAGTCTATCAGACGTTGACTGCGATGATTGGCTCTTTAAACACGTTATGGGTTGGGCGGGCGACGCGTGCAACGCCGCCCACCCGCTGGCAGTTTAGTGGCGGCAGTCGCAGCCGGTCGCGGAGGCTTCGGCCGGGACCGATTCGTTCACATTGACGGCCGGGAAGTCCACGACAGTTTGCGCGACGTGGTTGAGGTAGTTCGTGAAGATGTTCAGTGCCACGTTGGCGGTGGTCTCCACGATTTCCGCGTCGGTCAAACCCGCCGAGCGCGCGTTCTGGAGTGCTGCATCACTGACTTCTCCGCGCTGCACGACGATGCTCAAGGCAAGTTTGAGAATCGCGTCGTCCTTGTCGGTGACGCCGATGGACTGGCGTGCGTCGGCGATCTGCTTGTCATTCAACCCGGCCTTGCCGCCGAGAAACGTATGCGCGCTCAAGCAGTAGTCGCAATGATTGCTCTGTGCCACGGCGATGGAAATTTGCTCGCGAACTTTGGCGCTCAATACACCGCCAGCGAGCGCGCCAGAGAAGTGGAGGTAACCTTCGAGCGCGGCGGGTGCGTTCGCGAGGACGCGAGTGAGGTTCGGGACGATGCCGAGTTTGGTCTGCACGGCGTCGAGGAGTAGTTTGGCTTTGCCGGTGGCGGAGGCGGGATCGATTTGTTGGATACGGTTCATGGTCTTGGTTTCTTTCGGTTAATGGTTATCTGCTACGAAGCTCTGATGCAGCGGCAGGGAAAGTCCTTACCTCCAAATATGAAAAAAATTCTGCGACCGACAACGACTGGCTGCGCAGCAACAACTTCAGCCGCCCGGCATCCGTGTCGGCAACCCGTGGAGGATGCGTTGTATTTGGACGCGGTGAATGCGCAGATGACCCGCCGACAGCGCGTGCCAGCCGGCGGCGTCGAGCGGGCCAAACCACGGATGCGCGAATCGCAATGACGTTTTCAGATTGCCGGACGCCGCCACCAACTCCAGTAAAGTATCGCAGGATTTCTCGTAGTCGGCGACCACTCCTGCTGTCACGGTGGAAGTGGGTTTGACCGCCGCGGTGCTCGCTGTACCTGCCGGCATCACGCCCTTGGTCAACGCACCGATGATCCGAGCCATCTCGTGATGAACGATCCGCAGATGATCCAGCGTCATCCAGACCGACCAATACCGGCTGCTGTCTTCCAAGCCTGGCGGACGCGCAATCAACACGCGTTGCCGCAATGCTTCGTCATCTCGGGCACGAATCAGATGGCGGATGTTTTCGCGCTCTTGTTGAAACTGGGCGGTTGTTGTGTCGCGATTGCCGGTCCAGCGGCGCAGCGCGAACAGCAACCGGCCAATGTAAAGCTCCGGCAAGGGCAAGCCCGCGCCCGGCGGGGCTAGTTTCGGCTCAGTCGGTTGATTCATGCGGGCGAGAATGCCAGATTACTTGCGTTGTGCAAGTATTATTACTTGTTGTTTGCAAGTGATAATTGTGGGACGGTTGCGCCATGCCTCCTCCAACCCGCCGCTCCCCTTGTCCGGTGTCATGCGCCCTGGAGATCATCGGCGATCGCTGGACGTTGTTGATTATCCGCGATCTCTTTCTGGGACGCGCCCGCTTCCGCGATTTCACCGCGTCACCCGAAAGCATTCCCACCAATGTCTTGAGTGACCGGCTCGAACGCCTGTTGCGGCACGCCATCATCGAACAAATCCCGGCGCACGACGGCACGAAACGCCTGGCCTACCGGCTGACGAAGAAGGGCAAGGCGCTCCGATTATTACTGGAAGCCATGCGCGATTGGGGGCTGGCGTGGGATAAAACAACCTCGGCGCAGTTGACGGTGAAATCCTAATGCCGACTTATATCGCCCTCCTCCGCGGCATCAACATCGGCGGCCAAAAGATCATTCCAATGGCAACGTTGCGCGCGCACATTGAATCCTTCGAGGCGACGGATGTGCAAACGTACATCCAGACCGGCAACATCATCTTCACTCATCGCGCAACCGACCCGGTAACGCTGCGCCGAAGCCTCGAAGCGCATTGGGTGAAGAAATTCGGTTGCGCGATTCCGACGCTGGTGAAAACCGCACGCGAGTTGCGCGCAATTGCCGGCGCGAATCCCTACGACACGAAATTGCCGGATTTTGGCCGGCACATGTACGTCTGCTTCTTTGAGAAAGCTCCGTTACCGTCAGCAATCCAAAGCATCCAGCCGTACCTGAGCGATGTCGAACAGCTCATCGTCAAAGGCCTAGCCGGCTACGCCTTTTACACCAACGGCCTCGGCCGCGCGAAATTGTCGAGCGCTGTCATCGAACGCAAGCTCGGCCTCGCGACGCTGCGAAACTGGAACACGGTCACGGCGTTGCTCGACATGACGAGTGGGTAATCGCATACTCACCGGCCACATGACCAAGAGCCGACTCGAAGCGTTCAGTGACGGCGTGCTGGCGATCATCATCACGATCATGGTGCTGGAATTGAAAGTGCCGCACGGGACGGATTGCGCGGCATTGCAACCGATCCTGCCGGTGTTGTTGGGCTACGTGCTGAGTTTCGTCTACGTCGGCATCTACTGGAATAATCACCATCATATGTTTCACACGGTCAAACACGTCAGCGGCGGCATCTTGTGGGCGAACTTGCATCTGCTGTTCTGGCTGTCATTGATGCCGGTCACGACCGCGTGGGTGGGTGCGAGCCATTTCGCTCCGACGCCGACGGCGGTGTACGGCGGCGTGTTGTTGATGGCCGGCGTGGCGTATTACATTTTGCAAAACGTCATCATCGCCCACCAAGGCAAAGAGTCGTTGCTGGCGGCGGCGGTCGGACGCGATTGGAAAGGCAAACTCTCGCTCGTGCTCTATGCCGCCGGCATTCCACTCGCGTCCGTCAATCCATGGATTGCGAACGGCATCTACATCCTAGTCGCCCTGATGTGGCTCGTCCCCGACCGGCGCATTGAGCGCGTTCTGGCCAACTAGCCCGTACTCTTCATGCCGAACGCGATGCCGTTGACGGTCAACGCCAGCAACCGGCGCAGGCTTTCGTTTTCCTTGTTCCGGCGGAAGCGTGGGAGAAACCGGATTTGCAAATAGTGCATCGGATCGATGTATGGATTGCGCAGCCGGATCGACTCCGCCAACACCGGCTGGTTCGCCAGCAACCGGCTGCGCTGCGTCACGCTCAACACCATCCGCACCGCGCGCTCGTGTTCCGCCGTAATCACGCCGAGGATTTTCCGGCGCACGCCGGCATCCTTAACGAGCGAGGCATACCGGCCAGCGATGTAGAGGTCGGTCTTGGCGAGCGAGAGTTCGGCGTTGTCGAGGAGCGCCGCGAAGAACGGCCACTTCCGGTACATCTCGCGGAGTTGTTCCAAGCCGCCGTGGGCTTCGAGCGCGTGCCCAATTCCATACCACGCGCTCAACAGATGCCGGGATTGTGTCCATGAGAATACCCACGGAATCGCCCGCAGTTGCCGGACATCGCCATCGCCGCTGCGCCGGCTCGGCCGCGAACCGATAGTCAGATGCTCGATCAAATCAATCGGCGTGGCTTGCCGGAAGTACGTCAGGAACTCCGGCGTCCGGTACACCAGCTCCTGATAAAACTCGAACGAACTCCGCGCCAACTCCTCCATCGTCGCGATCCACGCCGGCTCGGTGGCAGGCGCCGGCAGGCAGTTGGCAGCGATGACGGCGGTGGTCAGTTGTTCGAGGTTGCGCTGGGCGATGACCGGGTTCGAGTACTTCAACGCGACCACTTCGCCCTGTTCCGTGATGCGAATCCGGCCGCCGTGCGCGGCGTGCGGTTGCGCGCGCAAACTCCGGTGACTCATCCCGCCACCGCGGTCAATCGAACCACCTTTGCCGTGGAAGAACCGGAGTTTCACACCGTGCGCGTCGGCGAGTTCCGCCAGACTTTTCTGGGCCCGGTAGAGAAACCAATTCGCCGCGAGATACCCGCCGTCTTTGTTCGAGTCCGAGTACCCGAGCATGATCTCCTGGAGATTGCCGCGGCGGCGCAAGTGTTCCCGGTAATCAGCGTCGCGCCAAACCGCGTCCATGATCTGCGTTGCGTGATCGAGATCGTCAATGGTCTCGAACAACGGCACGATGTCCACCCGCGCCTGCGCCCGGCGCGCCAACGCCAGCAAGCCGGTCAGGTCAGCCGCGCTGCGCGTCATGCTCAGAATGAAATGATGCGCCGCCGGCTCGCCGTGATCGCGTTGAATCGTGCGCACCGTCCGCATTTCATCCAAGACTTCGTCCGGCGCACTGGCGAGTTTGCCGCTGTGGTCGCGAAAATCGAGTTGTGCGAGATGGAAGCCACACGCGCGCGCCTGGGCAATCAAGCCGGCAATGCGGCCATTGGCCGCGCGCTGCGCGCCTTGCCGGCGCAGACCAGTCTGAATCGCTTCGAGGTCGCGCACAAACTCGTCGCTGTGCCGGTACGTGCCGGCAAGTTTGCGGCGGATGGCGATGAGTTGCCGGCGATAGGTTTCGCGCGGTTGAAAGGAATCTTTCGCCGGCGCTTTCTGGCGGCGCCCGGCATGCGTCAACTCGCTGATGAGCGCGTCGCATTCGCGCTGGTAAAACTCGGCCAGCCGGGCGTGCTGGCGTTCGATGGTTGCCAGCGTGATCTCCGGTGTGACGAACGGATGTCCGTCCCGGTCGCCGCCGACCCAACTGGCAAAGGTCAGGAACGAGCGGGTCAGGGTCACCGCCGGGTACGCCGCGTGCAACTCGGCCGTAAATGTTGCGTAAAAGTTAGCCAAGGCCGGCACGATTGTGCGCTCGAAAAGGAAAATCGCGCTGTCCACTTCGTCAAGCGGCCCGACGCGGCGTTCGCGAATCTCGTCGGTCTGCCAAAGGGCTTCGAGGATTTCGTCGGGCTGGTCGAACTGCGTGGCGAGTCGGAGAATGTGATTGAGCGTGGTGCGGCGTTTAGCCTCGGTGGGATGCGCCGTCAAGACCGGCTCGACTTCCAGCGCATCGAGGCAACGCTGGAGCGTCGCCGCACTGACCCCGGCTTCTTTGAGCTCCCGGAACAACCGCCGCAGCGATTGCGTCGGGGCGGGGTTGGCCTGGAGATGCCGGACGCGGGCGCGTTCTTCGCAGAGGTTGGTGAGTTGGAAGAACAAACTGAACGCATGCGCGACTTGGTGCGCTTCGCTGGTCTTAAGGCCGGCCACCAAATGGCGTTTCGACTGGAGCCGCCCACGGTTGTCCTGCGCGCGTATCGTCTTTGCTAGTTGCCGGAGTTGTTCGACTTGTTCAAAGGCTGCGGCGCCGGCTTGTTCGCGAATCATCGCGCCCAACCGCGTTGTGATGAACCGCACCTCTTGCTTCAGTTGTTCGTCCATAGTTCGGCGCAAATCTTAATCAGATTTTGCGCCAACCGCAATCTTCGGCCGCAGCAGCGAGGCGATGACCGATACGGCCAACACGCCCACCACGATTCCCAGCGCCAGCAACGTGTCGATCTTGTAGGCCGTGTGCGCGAGCAACATTTTTACGCCGACAAACGCCAGCACCACGCCCAGCCCAACTTTCAGGTAGTGGAACTTGTCCATCACGCCGGCCAGCGCGAAGTAGAGCGACCGCAGGCCGAGGATGGCAAATACGTTGGACGTGTAAACGATGAACGGGTCTTTGGTGACCGCGAAGATCGCCGGAATCGAATCCACCGCAAAGATCAGGTCGGAAATCTCCACCAGCAGTAGCACCACAAACAACGGCGTTGCCCAACGCCGACCGTCTTGCACCACGAAGAAATGATCGTCCCGGTAATCGTTGGTGACCGGCATGAGTTTCTTGAACCAACGCACGACCGGGTTGCGTTCGGGATGAATCTCCTCCTCGCGTTTCACGATCATCTTGATGCCGGTCAGAACCAGAAACCCGCCGAAGATGTAAATCACCCACGTGAACTTCGTGATCAACGCCGCGCCCAGCACGATCATGACCGCCCGCATCACCAACGCGCCGAGCACGCCCCAAAACAACACCTTGTGCTGATAGAGCGCCGGCACCGCGAAGTATGAGAACAGCAGCGCGAACACGAAAACGTTATCCACGCTGAGCGATTTCTCGATCAGATAGCCGGTCAGAAACTCCAGCGCCTTCTGCGCCCCGGCGTAATACCAGATACCGGCGTTAAATAGCAGCGCCAGGAACACCCACACCGCCGTCCACGCCAGCGACTCCTTGAGTTTGACGACGTGCGCCTTGCGGTGAAACACGCCGAGGTCCAGCGCCAGCATCGCCAGCACAAAGACGTTAAAGCCGATCCAGAGCCAGACACGCTCAGTCATTTGCCGAGTACTTTCAGGAAGCTATGGAATGCTCCACGTTTCTTCGTGTTCTCGACAATCGCGTCCAATTCGTTTGCATCCAGCCAAAGCCCCCGGCAACCGCCACACACATCCACCTCGACCGCCCCGTATTTTTCGACGACCAACTTCTGGCCGCACTTCGGGCAGTGCATGTGATGCAGCTCCTTCAGTCGGTTCTTCTCGGCCCCGGCCATGGCCGCCTGCTCCTGCCGGGATTTTTCCAACGTCTTCTTCAATTCCTGTTCGCGGAAATAGACTTCCTCGTTATCACTTGGTTTCAATGGCATGTTTGTTCCTCTCGTTAGTTCTCTGTTCGTCCGTCTTCGCCCCGGCCCGGAGTCGCTCGCGCAACCGGTTCCCCTGCGTCTTAACCCGCTCCAACAGCCGGCGCGCCCACACAAATTCCACCGCCAAAATCGCCAACGCCCCGATCACTACCAGCAAACCCGGTCCGGGCACGAGCGGAATGCACATTACCAATCCCACCGCCAACAACGTGAAGCCGAACACCGCGACAATCACGCGCTTAGCAAACTGAAGCGATTGATTCGGCATCATTTTACCCAACAAATTGCTCCGCCCGCATGTACCGCAACAGACAGCCCACGCCGCCCATCTCCCGCAATGCCGCATTGCCAATGACAACCTCCACGCCCGCCCCTTGGCGCACGGCCAACCGCACCAGTTCTTCCTTCACCACCACCGTCAGCCATTCCCCGTGCTGACAATTCGGACATTGCGCCGGGGCCGAGGCCGCCACCACCATCGCGCCACACGCCCCGCACGACCAACCCGCTTCCCCCCGGTAATCCTGATCAATCAGCAACACATCCACCTGTTGCCGCCGTAACGCCTGCAGGACCGCCGCCGTCCCCGCCACCGCCAGGCCGCCACGGCTAATTCCGCGTTGCAGTTCCTCGACAATCCGCAACTCAGCGTGCGCCTCCGCTTCGACAAACCGCGCCAACGTCGTCGCCACGACAGCGTCATCACTCCGCCCCGCCGACTCCACCACATCCACCACCTTCGCCGCCAGATGCCGGGGCAACGCATCCCGCAACGGCGTGACCAAAGCCGGTTCACCCGCCAACACCAAATGCGAGTGCCCGCCCGCCGCCATCAACTGACTCAGAATCTTGATCTTCTCCGCAATATATTCCGCCGTCTGCTGTGTGCGATGGTGCCGGTACTGCTCCCGCGTCCACCCGCTGCCCACCCGGTCCCGCAAATCCGGCCGCACCCGCCAGAGTTCCTCCGTGACCGCGCCGAGGTTGACCTCCAGAATGCGCGCCAACCGCGTCGTCAGAATCACCAACACATACCGGTGATACGTGTCTTTCAACTCGACGAGATGATAAATGTTCGGCGTCGGCTGCACCGCGAACCAATTCGGCAGCGGCACGCCAAACTCCAACGCCGTAAACACCGGCTGCTTCCCGCCCCGCGCAAACACCGCCGCGCTCAGCGCCGTCGGCGACAATTTCCCGAGCTGGTTCACCACTCGCGTCACCGCTTCATCAAACCCAACCTGCTGCTCCGCCGGTAAAACCGCCCGAATGCGCACCGCTTGATTCCCCAGAAACGCCCGGCGCGCCCCCGGGCTGGCCGTCAGGTCGAGATAACAACTGATCACAGGCGACTCACTCGGTTCGATCAATGCCAGCGTTCGCAAATGCTGTTTCAGCTCAAACATCCCAATCACATCGCACTCCTTGCCACGCTCTGGCGCGGAGCTTGTAAGTTTGTCCGCACCCGTTGCCGGGCGCGCTCGCCCCGTTGGCGAGTCTTGGTTTCCAGTTGCTTGAGCGATTTCAAAACCGCCGCGTGCAACGTCTGGTCCTCACCTTCCGCCATCACATCCGGCCCCGGCGTGACGATGTGAATGCTCACCCGGTACGGCGGCGTGCCATCCCACCGGCGCTCGAACACCACGTGCGCTTCGTCGATCTGCAGCCGGTCGGCCAACGCAAAGAGCCGTTGCTCCACCAGGCTGTCTTGTTCGTCCACTGACTTCACGTGTTTATGACTGATCACGATTTGCATGTTCGTTTTCCTTCCGTTGTAGCCGCGAGCCTGCTCGCGGCTTCGTTACGCTTTACAGCCCAACCGCGAGCAGGCTCGCGGCTACAAGTTCCTGGTTTCACTCCCGGCTCCGGCCGCCCGCCAACAGCGGCAACAAATGCCACAGCAAGTAAGCCAGCGACGTGATGAACGCCGCCACATACGTCAACGCCGCCGCGTTCAAAACCTTCTCGACGCCTTCGCGCTCCTCGTGCGAATTGATCATGTTCATCCGCAACAACACCGCCTTCGCCCGTCGCGACGCATCGAACTCCACCGGCAGCGTCACGAGGTTGAACACCATGATCACACCCCAAGCCGCCGCCATGATCGCCGCGCCGGTCATCGGCGCGATCAAGCCGGTGAAGATGCCCAAGATCGGCAACCACATCACCACCTGGTTCGCATACGTCGTCGCCCCGACCGCCGCCATCCGCCACTGCAACGGCGCATACGCCTGCGCGTGCTGCAACGCGTGGCCGCACTCATGCGCCGCCACCCCGAGCGCCGCCGGCGACGACCCCCGGTAATTCTCCCGGCTCAACACGAGCCGCTTGTGCAACGGGTCGTAATGGTCGCCGAGCATCTCCTCGTGTTCGCGGATCTCCACGTCGCGAATGCCAGCGGCTTGCAGAATCCGCGCCGCCGCCTGCGCCCCGGTCAACCCCGAGCGCACCGGTAACTGGCTGTACTTGCGATAGACTGATTTCACCCGGGCCGCCGCGAGGAGCGACAGGGCGATTGTTCCAATTGCGATAATCCAGAATGTCATGGTCGTCTTTCCTTTCGTTGCCGCGACAGTATCGGACGGAAGGAAGTTCCACTAATACGACCTTTGGAATTATGGCTTAGGTTATCTGGAAGTGTCGTGGACTTTTGAAATCAGCCCAAAGTCGGCGACTCAGCGGTCAACCCGTGGGAGGGCGAGGCTCCCGCCGAGCCGTTGGGGCGCTGCGGCTCGGCGGGAGCCTCGCCCTCCGCAGAAATATACGGCGCCGGGCTGGGATCAGCTCTTATTCGCGCGCGAACGTCCGGTCGAGCGACCGGCGAAGAATCCACGCCTTTTCGCGGACGGATTTTTCCGCGCGCATGTCCTGCAACGCGCGCTCCAAGTCCTGGCGAGAAGCTTCGGCGACTTCGGGCCGCGCCCGCAGCGACTCGCAGGCGACTTCGTACACAGCGACGCAAGCGGCCAGTTGGTCGGCGTTGAAGAGCGGGACGCCGCGGTCAATCGCCAGTTCGATGAGTGCGCGGGGCGCGAGCGGTTTGGCTACGGCAACATCAACCGCCGTTTGACCCGCGGTAACTGCGGGCTTGGGGTCTTCGCCGGCCACGGCCTTTATGGATTCGATCTCCAATTCAAACGGCCCGGCCTTTTTGTCGGCAAGCGTGAACCCCACCGAGTTGACGGTGGCGAGATTTACCGGATCGGCCGCCAGCCGACGCCCAAAGGACTGAAACTGGAAATCGCGGAGAGGAATACGGACTTCACGCCACTCGCCCTTCACCGTCGGTAGCTCAGCCCGGTAGGAACTCGCCATCTGCTGCCGGGCCACCCGGAGATCGATCCAGTAGGTACGTCCGTCGCCGCGGGCTTTCACCACGAGAGCGGATAGGCCGGTCAGGTCCATGGCGCGCGGTTCGGTGCGGATCGAGGCAAAGCCACCGTTGTTCTCCAGTGAAAGCGTGCCGCTGAATAGAAGGGTCTTGGCGTCGGTGCGTTTGAATCCGCCCTCAGACACGCCGCCCATCACCCCGTCATTGACAGATCTCCAAGCACGGACGGAGTCCGGGGTTTCAAAGGAGGCGAGAACTTTCGTTTCGACAGCGGCGGCAATGCCGGCTGTCGCCAGCGCCATTGTTACCAGTGTCATAATGCGAAATATCATAGTGGCATTTTCTTTAGGTGGAAAGACAAAGCCCGAGGCATCTTACAATGCCCCGGGCCTCGCGGCTACGATTTCGCGCTTACTTGCAACTAAACGTCGGGAGTTCGATTGCCTGGATGTACACCGTGAAGGTGCTAGCCGGCAGTGAACCGATTGCGTAGGCGATGTACGAAACGCCGTCCGCCAACTTCAGTTTCCCGCTGTCAAACGCCGAGGTCGTCGTGCCGGCCACGTACAACTGAGCGCGATAGGTGCCGGATTTGAAGTCCAATGCTCCACCTTGATTGTTGCCGCCCTCTGAACTCGCAAGGTTCGGTGTGCTCACGAAGTTCCGCGTGCTTGTTGCGCCCCGCGAAACCACGGCATCAACCGCCGGTGCGTTCGCGAGATGCCGAACCGTCAGGCGCGCTTGTTTATCGCAGGTCGCCGTGGTCGCATTCTCAAACACCGACAGTTTGATGCCGGGTTCACTGCCCGTGTGGGTGAAATGCGCCACCACAGTATAATCCTTCCCGGCTTCCACGTTCGCCGAGCCGCTCAACACAACGTTAGTTCCGAGTCTGACCTCGAGGTCGTAACTACCTGCCGGCAACGACAGCGGCCCCTGCACGCCTCCGAAGTCAAATGAGAACAAGAATCCGTCATTCGCATACACGCTCACCGCTTCCGGTAAGCCCGAGATGCCGTGGATCACCGTCAACTTACCGGTCCCGCCGTCACCCGCGTACGCCGTCGAACTCGCCGCCACCGCCACTGCGGCAAACATACTGCCGATTACTTTGCTGATTTTCATTGTCCGATCTCCTGGTTGTCTGTTGTTTGTTGTTTGTTTGTTTTTCTAACGGCGCGACTCTAGCCGGCGATATCCGCTTCGACTAATACGACATTTGGAATTGAAACTTAGGTTATCTGGAATAGTATTCCCGCCATGGAATGGCTCAACTATCATCATCTCCGGTACTTCCTCGTCGTCGCCAAAGAGGGCAGCCTCGCCAAGGCCGCGGAGAAGCTTAAAGTCTCGCAGCCGTCCATCTCGGCGCAGTTGGCCGATCTGGAAGAAGCGCTCGGCGTCCCGCTGTTCCGCCGCAGTGGCCGGTCGAAGGTGCTGACCGATGACGGCCAACTCGTGCTTGGGTACGCGGAGGAAATCTTCCAACTCGGGCAGGAGTTGCTCAACGCCGTGAAAAACCGGCCGAGTGCCCGCGCGTTGCGCCTGTACGTCGGCGTGACCGACTCGTTTCCCAAACTACTGACCAACGACATCCTCAAGCCGGTCTTCACAATGTCACAGCCGGTTCACATCGTATGCCGGGAAGGCAAGATGGAAGACTTGCTCGCGCAACTAGCCGCGCACCGGCTCGACCTCGTGCTTTCCGACGAACCGGCCCCGGCCAGCGGCAAGATCAAGACCTTCACCCACCCGCTGGGCGATTGCGGCATCAGCTTCTGCGCCGTCGCGCCGTTGGCCCGGCAACTGAAACAGAAATTCCCGCGCTCCCTCGACGGCGCACCGGCCTTGCTGCCGACCGAGAATACCGGCCTGCGCCGGTCGCTGGAGAAATGGTTTCACGATATCCGAGTCCGCCCCAACGTCGTCGCCGAGTTTGAAGATCAGGCGCTGATGAAGGCGATGGCGGCCAGCTTGCCGGGATTCATCGTCGTGCCCACGCAAGTCGCCGCCGAGGCGATGAAACATTACGGGCTGCAACTGATTGGCGCGACCGAGAAATGCCGGGCGCAATTCTTCGCCATCACCGCCGAACGCCGCATCCACCATCCCGCCGTGTTGAAGATCACCACAAAACCCCAGGCCAACCGGTAATCACACCAAAACCATGATTCGCTGGACAATGGTCGCGTGATTAAGACCAGTGACCGGCAATACATGACTAACCAACGCCAACGACTCACCTGCTGTCAGCACCGGTAACTCGCCAAGCCAGTGAATTCGTCTTCGACCGACACGGCCAGTCGGCAAAATTCCCAACAAGCCCGCTGTCCCGAATAAAATTTCGCACCACCCGCAAATCTGGGCAACCAGAAATGGAGCTACTGGAGGTTCTTAATACATGGTAGTGCCATGTATCGTGACCACGGATGACGAGACCAGCTTGTCGGGACTGGGTGTGCGACCGCCGATCGTGTCATGCCTGATTTTTATGGTGGGAACTCTCTACCCCGGTGCAGCGTAGTTTGTATTGAACAAAGAGATGCGCTATGAGATGGCCATGACGAAACAACTATTGTCCCCATTTCAGTTACCCGACCTGACCTTGAAGAACCGCGTGGTGCTTGCGCCGATGACGCGCGCGCGCCGGCAAGGAGCGCACGCCCAATGCGTTGATGGCCGAATACTACGTGCAGCGCGCCAACGCCGGCTTGATCATCGCCGAAGCGACCGCCATCTCCGAACAAGCGCTCGGCTGGAACGATTCGCCCGGCATCTACTCCGACGCCCACACTAACGGCTGGAAACTGGTGACCACCGCGGTGCACGCTGCCGGCACGCCTTTCTTCCTCCAACTCTGGCATTGCGGCCGCGCATCGCATTCCAGCTTCCGCCAGGATCGCTCCCTGCCGGTCTCGGCGTCGGCGGTGAAGTTGAATGGCGACTACATCCACACGCCCGAGGGCAAACA
The DNA here is from genome assembly GCA_037127585.1 of Verrucomicrobiota bacterium. Taxonomy (GTDB): domain Bacteria; phylum Verrucomicrobiota; class Verrucomicrobiia; order Palsa-1439; family Palsa-1439; genus CAINDI01. The sequence goes on along the minus strand of JBAXYB010000037.1, from coordinate 3,195 downwards.
ACCGTACGAGACCCCGCGAGCGTTGCGAACCGACGAGATTGCCGGAGTGGTCGCGAATTACCGGCGCGCCGCCCAACGCGCCAAGGATGCCGGCTTCGACGGCATCGAGATTCACGCCGCCAACGGTTATCTCATCGACCAGTTTCTCCAATCGAAAACCAACCAGCGCACCGACCAGTACGGCGGCTCGGTGGAAAACCGTTTCAGATTCCTGCGCGAAATCGTCGAAGCCGCGCTCACCGTCTGGCCGGCCGGCCGCGTCGCGGTCCGACTCGCGCCGAATGGCGCGTTCAACGACATGGGCTCGCCCGATTTCCGCGAGCAGTTCCTCTACACTGCCGGGCAGCTCGACGCCTACCGGCTCGGGTACCTCCACGTGATGGACGGCCTGGCGTTCGGCTTCCACCAGCTCGGTCAGCCGATGACGTTGGCGGATTTCCGCGGAGTGTTTCACGGTCCGTTGATGGGCAATTGCGGCTACACGCAAGAAACCGCCGAGGCCGCCATCGTCGCCGGTCACGCCGACTTGATTGCGATTGGCCGCCCGTACATCACCAATCCGGATCTCGTCCAGCGGTTCACCAACAGTTGGTCGCTCGCGCCGGATGCCCCGATGACGGTCTGGTCGGCTCCAACCGCCGCCGGTTACACGGATTTCCCTGCGTATTCAGGGAAGTAGCCACTTTCACGTCTGCCGTTCGATCGGCTGGAATTGTTGCGTGGCCGGGTCGTAGGCGAAAAGTTCGGCGGTCGCGATGTGGAAGAACCACCCGTGCAACCGCAGGGTGCCAGCCGCCAGTTTCGCCGCCACGACGGGATACGTGTGTAAGTTTTCCAGCGCGAACAAGACGTTCTCCTCGCCGGCGGCTGTCATCCGCGCGGCCGGCTCGGTGAGATACCGGTAATCGCGTTCGATGAGTCGCCGGACGGGGGCAGCGACTTCGAGCCACTCACGCAAATGCGGCAGCGCGGCTTCCGCCGGCAAGTCGTGAAGTAACGCCGCCATCGCGCCGCATTGCGAATGGCCACAGACCACCACGTCCTGAACGCCGAGTGTCGCCACGGCAAATTCAATCGCCGCCGCTGTCGAGTTGGTGCTACCGGTGGCAGTGGCGGGCGGGACAATGTTGCCGACGTTTTTCACGACGAAGAGATCGCCCGGCTGGCTCTGGGTGATGAGTTCCGCGAGGATCCGCGAGTCGGCGCACGTAATAAACAGCGTGTGCGGATTCTGCCCCTCGCGCGAGAGTCGGTGAAACAATTCCCGGTAGCGCCCGAGTTCGTCTTCCTGAAACTTGTGAACGCCCGCAATGAGCTGTTGCATGTTGAAATCGGCCTCGGCGCAGCGCCTTGGTTACAAAGCGGGGGCGACCCCAAATTCCTGGAGCAGCAACCGACTACTGATCCGGGCGGACTCGAAGATTACCGGCAAGCCGCTGCCGGGATGCGTCCCACCACCCACCAAGTACATCCGTTCAAATTCCTCAAACCGATTCTGCGGACGGAAATGGAGCATCTGGCCGAGGTTGTGGGCGAGGTTGAACGTCGCGCCTTTGTAGATGCCGACTTTGTTTTCCCAGTCGACCGGAGTCACGACGCGCTCAAAGCGGATGCGTTTCTCGATGTCGTGAATGCCCAGCTTGGTCATTTGCCGCAACGCCACTTGCCGGTACCGGTCGCGCTCCTTGTTCCAGTCAATGTTTGGATGCTGGTGGCTGACCGGAATGAGGACGTACAACGTGCTGTGCCCAGCCGGCGCCAGCGACGGGTCGGTGACGCTGGCATTCTGGACGTAGAACGACGGATCTTCCGAGAGCAAGTGCTTGTTTTCGATCTCGTCGAGGTTCTGCCGGTAGTTCTTGGTGACGTAAATATTGTGGTGCTCAAGATTGTCGAACCGGCCTTCGATGCCGAGATACATCATGAACGTCGAGCAGGAAAACTTCTTCTTCGCAATCGTCAGGTCGTTCCAGCGCCGGCGCAGCCGGTTCGGCACAAGTTTCGTCATCGCGTGACCAAAGTCGGCGTTGACCACGATGGCGTCCGCGCGGTGTTCGCCGGTCGAAGTGCGGACGCCGACGGCACGACGGCCTTCAAATAAGACTTCCTCGACCGGCTCGTTCAAGCGGATCTTCACGCCAAGCTCGGTCGCCACGCGCGCCATGCCGGTCGAGAGCGCGTTGCAGCCGCCCATCGGATGCCAGACGCCATTTTCGTATTCTAGGAATGACAGGATCGAGAACAGGCTCGGGCACTTGAACGGCGACATGCCGAGGTATTTCGATTGGAACGTGAACGCGAGTTGCAGACGCGGATCTTTGAAGTAGCTGGCTAGTTCAGTATGCAGCGAGTTCCAGGGTTTCAGGTACGGCAGCACCGCGAGCAGGCGCGGATTCAGCAGGCTTTTCCAGCCAAGGAATGGCGACTGGAGACACGGCGCGAACTTTTCCAGTTTCACCCGGTTGTTGCTCATGAACCGCCGGAACTGCGGCGCGTCAGCGGGCGCGATCTTCGCGATCTCGGCGACCATCCGCTCAACATCCGGCGTCGCGTTCAACTCGCCGCCCGCGCCGAAAACCAGCCGGTACTGCGGGTCGAGTTTCTTCATCGGCACTTCGCGATGCAGATCGCGGCCGACCGCAGCAAAAATCTCTTCGAGGATTTGCGGGTACAGGAAGAAGGTCGGCCCGAGGTCGAACTTGTAGCCATCGCCTTCAATGGCCGAAGTGCGCCCGCCGACGCGCGGTTGTTTCTCGATGATCGTGACGTCCAACCCCGCCTTGGCCAGCAACATCGCCGTTGCCAGTCCGCCCGGCCCTGCACCGATGATGAGAACTCGCTTTGACATGATGACTTTGTAGCCGAATGCAGCCGTTAGCGCAACAACCACGGCCAAAGCTTTTGCAACCGCGCCAAGGACAGCTTCGGCGGCGAATAACGGAAACGGGAATCAAAAGCTGTCGAGCGGCGCACGACGGTGCGTTCGTGGCTGAAACAATCGAAGCTCGCTTTGCCGTGGTACGCGCCCATGCCGCTTTCGCCGACGCCGCCGAAGGGCAGATCGTTGCCGACCATGTGCACGACGGTGTCGTTGATGCAGAGGCCACCGCTGCGAGTGCCGGCAACCACGCGCTCTTGCATGGCGCGGTCGTTGGTGAAAAGATAGAGCGCCAGCGGCGCCGGTCGGTCACGAAG